>JAAZBN010000082.1 GCA_012513795.1 Bacteroidales bacterium
CCGGGCTGAGTGTCATGGAAGCCGCGCGCGAGGGCGCCGTCTCACGATTCCGTCCGGTACTGATGACGAGCCTTACAACCATCCTCGGTATCTTGCCACTGGCACTGGCCACCGGAGCAGGTGCCGAGAGCCGCGTATCAATGGGCGTCACCGTGGTGGGCGGCATGTTCTTTGCAACATTCCTGACTCTCTTCGTTGTACCCTCCGTCTACAGCTACCTGGCGGGTAAGAAAAAAGCAGAAACAATCAGCAATGAGCAACCAAAAGCTTAAGACAATGATACTGTTTCTCCTGCTGCCACTGGTAGCAGGAGCTCAGAAAACCATGAACCTCGATGAGGCTATCATGGTAGCCCTTGAGAACAACTACTCACTCAAGATCAGCAGGAACGACGAGTCCATCGCACAAAACAATGTTTCCCTGGCACCATTCCTCCCAACCATTACGGGAACAGGCAGACAGTCGCAGACAAACAATAACACTGAGTCGTCAACTGCGGAATCAGACAGAACCAGGAACAACCTTTACACGGCTGGCGTAACACTTAACTGGAGACTCTTTGACGGCCTGGGTATGTTCACCGACTACAGCAGGCAGCAGGAGATGCTGGCCATGAGCAGCCAGAGGGTGAAGATCAATGTTGAAAACCTCATAATGAGAGTATGCTCAGAATACTACAACATTATCGTTCAGCAGAACAGGATGCAGTCAGCCCTTACCTCGCTCACACTCTCACGGTCGAGGTATGAGAACGCCGAAGAAAAATATTTCCTGGGAGTAATCTCAGGGCTCGACCTGCAGCAGGCACGCATAGACCTTAACGCAGACAGCTCCGCCGTCCTGTCCCAGCAGGAGACAGTGATCAGCGCCTACATCCGGATGACCAACCTCCTCAACGCCGGACATGATATAGACTTCAACATTAACGACACCATTATACTGGCCCCCGAGATAGATATCGATTCGCTCCGCGAAAGGACATTGCAGTACAATAACCAGCTCATTCTTGCGCGCCAGGGTGAAAAGTTGTCAGATTATGACCTGCAGTCAGTCAGGGCCGACCGGTATCCTACGCTCAACTTCAGCACGGGATACAATTTTTCGAGGAATGAATACCCCTGGCAGGCAGATTCATATAATCAGACCAACGGGCTGAACTGGGGGTTCAACATGTCATGGAATATCTTCTCGGGTTTGGAGACCAGCCGCCGTATTGCCAACGCGAAGATAGAGGCTGAGAGCAGCAGGCTCTCCTACCTCGATATAGAGAACGAGATACTGGGTGAACTTGACCTGCTGTACAATACATATCGTAACAATATCATAGTAGCCAGTTTTGAAACACAGAGTGCAGAGGTTGCAAGGGCATCGCTGGAGATAGCCATGGAGCGCTACCGCCTCGGATCGCTCTCAGGACTTGAGTTCAGGGAATACCAGAACAACTATCTGAATGCCATCAACAGGAGACTGACGGCACTCTACCAGGCCAAGATATCAGAGATCGGGCTGAGGCTTCTTGCGGGAGAACTTACCGAGTAATTTTTTTACGCTATCTCCGGAGCGGGCTGGCCGGGCTGCGCAGTGGTGCATCCCTCTGATCAGATTTACCGGGAAGTGTTGTTACGCTTCTTCCGGTAAACCTGGTATCCTTTCCACGCAAGCCAGAGAACAAAGGCAGCTCCTACTGCATACATTATCCAGTCAAGGTACGGAAGGATATACTCACGTTTGTCATAGGCAAAGTAACCTATCAGGGCCAGTATCACATTCCATATGGTTGCGCCCAGGAAGGTGTAAAGCACGAAGGTTCCTATCTGCATCCGGGAAAGCCCTGCAGGGATAGATATCAGCTGCCTGACTGCAGGTACGAGCCTGCCAATGAAAGTTGACGCTTTGCCGTGCCTGACGAAGTATTTCTCGGCTCTCTCAACGCTATCCCTGGTTATGAGAAGCAGATGTGCCCATTTGGTATCAGCAATGCGGTACAGTACCGGCCTGCCTATCCACAGCGCCAGGTAGTAGTTGATTACCGCCCCGGTCATTGCGCCGGCGGTGGAGGCAAGAAGAACACCCCACATGGTAAGCGTCCCCTCCCCAGCTTTCCATGCTGCAAAGGGAACCACTATCTCCGAAGGAAAGGGTATAAATGAACTCTCAATTGTCATAAGAAGGTATATGGTCCAGTAGTTAAGGTTGGCCATGTACCAGTCAAATACGGTCTGAAATATCTCCATAGTTTAAGTCTGAAGGTCTGAAGGTCTGGCCGTCCTGCGGTCGTGCAGTCTTGCCGTCGTGCCGTCCTGCGGTCGTGCAGTCTTGCCGTCGTGCAGTCCTGCGGTCGTGCAGTCTTGCCGTCGTGCAGTCTTGCCGTCGTGCAGTATTGCCGTCGTGAGGTCTTGCCACTGTCTAAGCATCAATATTAGCGTACTTTGCGTGCTTCTCAATGAACTCCCTTCTTGGCGGCACTTCGTCACCCATCAGCATGGAGAAGATATGGTCTGCTTCAGCAGCGCTGTCTATTGTCACCTGCCGCAGTGTGCGAGACTCAGGGTTCATGGTTGTCACCCACAGCTGCTCCGCATTCATCTCACCAAGACCCTTGTATCTCTGGATGGCTACGGCTGACTCCTTCCCCTGACCCAGCTCCTGGACGGCTGCGTCGCGCTCCTCATCTGACCAGCAGTATTTCTCCGCCTTTCCCCTCCTGACAAGATAGAGGGGCGGAGTGGCAATATAAATGTGGCCATTTTCAATCAGCTCCTTCATATACCTGAAGAAGAAGGTCATGATCAGAGTGGTAATGTGCGATCCGTCAACGTCAGCATCGGTCATAATGATCACCTTGGCATATCTCAGTCCGCTGGTATTCAATGCTTTGCTGTCATCTTCTGTCCCAATGGTAACCCCCAGGGCGGTAAAGATATTCTTGATCTCCTCACTGTCAAAGATCTTATGCTGCATGGCCTTCTCCACGTTGAGAATCTTTCCCCTGAGAGGCAGTATGGCCTGAAAACGCCGGTCACGGCCCTGCTTGGCCGTGCCGCCGGCAGAATCACCCTCTACCAGGAAGATCTCGGAGACAGAGGGATCACGGTCAGCACAGTCGGCCAGCTTGCCTGGCAGCCCTGACCCGGACAGGACATTCTTTCTCTGTACGAGCTCACGCGCCTTACGGGCAGCATGACGTGCGGTGGCAGCAAGGATTACCTTCTGAACAATTGCCTTTGCATCCTTCGGATTCTCTTCAAGATAGTTGGCAAGAGCCGTACTTACAGCTATATCCACTGCTCCCATCACCTCGGAGTTGCCAAGCTTGGTCTTGGTCTGACCTTCAAACTGAGGCTCTGCCACCTTGACTGAGATGACTGATGTGAGCCCTTCACGAAAGTCATCTCCGTTGATATCAAACTTAAGCTTGGCTGTCAGCCCTGAATCTTCAGCATACTTCTTCAGGGTTCGCGTTAGCCCTCGGCGGAACCCGGCAAGATGGGTCCCTCCCTCAATGGTGTTTATGTTATTGACATATGAATGCACATTCTCCGAAAAGGAGGTATTGTACTGCAGTGCCAGCTCCACAGGGATATCTCCCTTGTCAGAGTTGATATAGATCACCTTCTCGGTCAGCCTCTCCCGGTTGACGTCGAGATACTCCACAAACTCAATCAGCCCTCGCTCCGAGAAAAACTCCTCAGTAAGTGGATCAGCTTCACCGCCATTACCGTTCTCCGCGGTCTCACGCCTGTCAGTAAGGGTAAGAAGGATATTCTTGTTAAGGAAAGCCAATTCCCTCAGTCTGGCTGCCAGGATATCAAATTTGAAGTCAATAGTCTGAAAAATTGTATTGTCAGGCATGAACGTGGTTACAGTACCTGATTCATCAGATTCGCCCACAGCGGCAACAGGCGCAAGAGGCTTTCCCTTCTCGTAGGTCTGAGACCATTTCTTACCCTGCCTCATCACCTCTACTGTCATTCGCGAGGAGAGTGCGTTGACACATGACACTCCCACTCCGTGCAGACCACCTGATACCTTGTAGGAGTCCTTGTCAAACTTTCCCCCTGCATGCAGCACAGTCATCACCACCTCAAGAGCTGAACGCTTCTCCTTCTCATGCATCTCAACAGGTATCCCGCGTCCGTTATCAATTACCGTTACCGAATTGTCCTCATTTATTGTCACATCAATCCTGGTACAATACCCTGCAAGGGCTTCGTCTATTGAGTTATCAACTACTTCATAAACAAGATGATGCAGACCTCTGACCCCTACATCCCCGATGTACATTGCGGGCCTCTTCCTTACTGCTTCCAGCCCCTCCAGAACCTGGATACTGCCGGCTGAATATTCATCCTGCTCCTTGCTCCTCTTCCTCAATTCATCATTCGTCATAAAAGTATTTTTAAATTGTATTTTTCGTGCTTTTAATGCTTTGAAAATATGTCACTTATAAAATCACACAAAGGTAGCAAAATCCACCGGTTCTGCTCCTGTAAAAACGAACAAATCAATAAAAAATATCAACAATTTGCCACCTGTTCAGGCGCTCTACAGGCTATAAGAAATACCGGCGGTAAGCATGAAGTTCCTGGCAGGATAATAATTCCATTCAAAGTAGCGGCTGTACGATACATTGTTGCACCTGACCCAGAATGATATGTCAGTTGTGTACCGGTATTCAATGCCCATATTAAGGTTCGGATGGAATGGCAGCCTGACAGTCTCTTCAGGGGCCTTTACCCTTGCGTACCTGTCTCCTGTAAGTATGAGATCAGCCGAGGCAATGATCTTGTTTCTCAGGTTATACGCAGCCCCAATCGTCCCGTCCCATGAGGGTTTGTGCCATGCGTACTCCTGACCTGACAGATCATAGCCATAATAGTTGCCATCAAGTGACAGGGTCAGCCGGGGGTTAACGGGGACCTTCAGTCCGCCATGCACCTTTAGCAGGTTACCGTCAGAATAGAGGGGCACAAACCAGTTGCCCGCCCCGAGTGTATCATTCATAAACAGCAGCATGTCCTTGAACAGGGTATAGCTGACATCGAGTGCATAGGATGCACTGACGTTAAGCGTACCTGAGAGGCCGGCCTTGATCCTGAGCTGGTTATCGGTATTTCTGAGGTTATAGAGAGTGTCACCGGGAAGCATCCAGGGATTGACCAGGGCTGTGTTTCTTGCCTGGTTGTTCTCAAGATAACCATCAATGGAGGCGGTGAAACGCAGGACCTTAGGGATAACCCTGAAGGTGAACATGGCATCCGGGTAAAAGAACATATAGAGCTTGGTGTCACCGCCTACCAGGGGATCATGGTTCTCCTTGAGGTCCGCGGCCAACTTTGCCCCGAAACGGAACCGCCACTCTTCATTGCCCTTTGTGATATAGGGAGCCAGGCTGAGCAGGTTCCTGGCCTTATGATCAATGCCCTTAGCAAAAAGATATAAGTCATACTCCGCATCTATACCTGCATAGAGCCCGAACATCTCAGTGCCTGCACTGAGTTTCATCCCGGGGTTATGCTGCAAGCCGTCACCTTTCCTTGTGAACAGGTTGTACTTCAGTGATGCATCCCAGATAAGCTCACTGGAGTCGGTCTCCATGGTGAAGTACCTTGCCTTGCCGGTAATGTCATAATACAGAGACCGTATATCCTTTCGCTCCGGATCATAACCTGTTACGTCAGGATTAATACCATAGGCATGGCGCGTCATATGCCTGAAGTCGATGTCAGCGTCAAACCTGCTCTTCCTGAAATATTTCCTGCCATACAGGATAGCCTGGTTGTCAAGAAACCCTGCATATACCCTTCTGTCATTCACCAGCTCTATCTTTCCAGCAGAACCGTAGGTACGGGTGAATAATCCTATGGCGCCGTTGTTCGACCTGTCATTGGAGACACTTATTTCCAGGAAAGGGGAAATGTATGTTCCCATGCCGAGGCTTACATACCCCTTTTTCAGGTCAGGAAGCGGATCAGGTGAGAGCACCGCCGATTTGATCGGGCTTACCTCGTATACTGGCACGAATGATCCTGGAGTGAAATCGTAATCAAACCGGATCTCCACGGTGGCTGTATCTTCAGCCTCAGGTAGCAGCACCCGCTTGTCAACCTCATGGAGTGTCGGCTTATAGGGATTATAGAGTGTGACTGATCTCCTTATGGTCTCATCCTCTGTCTGGGCGGTGGCTACCACCGTGATCAGTAACGCTGCAGCTGTAATATATCCTTTTGTTTTCATTGTCTTCTCCTTCTGTTTGATCAGTTCATTTGACTCAGACGGTTGCCGGGGCCGTCTGCCCGCCATCGTTCAGGGAGGCCAGCCTGGCCTTTGCCTCATCAATTATACCGTCATCAGGGATGGTATAGTAATCTATCAGGCTCTGGAGCGTTGCCCTGGCCTGGAAGGCATCACCCTTGCGGACTGCTATTTCAGACAGCAGAAGGAAGGTTTTACCCGTCCAGTAAGCATGTGGTGAGCTCATCTCCACCATCTGGTTGGCCTCTCTCTCAGCGCCGTCAACATCACCTGCTGTCCACAGCAACTCTGCAACACGGTATTTTGACTCCGCGCCATATGCAGTGGAAACCTCATGGGCTACCCTGCGATAATCATCCAGCGCATCATCATTGTTGCCAAGCCGCTGGTTGGCTTTTGCTGTGAGGAATGTGGCTTCCCGTGCCAGTTCCTCCGTCAGCTTCTCTGAACCGAGTACCATCTCTGCAGAAGAGATCACTTTCTCATCATCCTTCAGGGCTGATGCAGAGCGCATCATGCCCAGGTAGCCGAAGAGACGGTTGTCAGCGCTGGCAGCTTCCCTGCCAAGCCTCTCGTATAACGTCCACGCCCTCGTGTAATCAGCCTTGCCATAGGTTATGGAGGCAGCACCGAGTAACGACTGCTCCATGAACTGGTTGTTGCCCACACTGATTACCTTCAGATAAAGATCCAGTGCTTCATCAACATTGCCCGACCTGTTCTGGCAGTCGGCGAGATAGAACCTGGCATTGGTGGCAAAGCTGCCCGATGGAAATTCCCTGAGATAGTTCCTGAATATCTCCGATGATCGTTCACAATTGCCCTTGATGTACTGATTCTCCCCTGCTATATAGGTCATTGAGTCACGCGTGGCAGCCTCAATGTCACCCAGCCCTTCAATGTTTTTCATGTAGGCAAAGTAAGACTCCACATCGTCCATGTCAGTGTAGGCATTCCGAAGACCATTGACAGCATTTCGTGCCTCGGGGGTGTTCCTGTAGTTCTCAATTACCTTCTTGAACTGTGCAATGGCTTTCTCATTCTCTCCGGCATTATAGTAGATGAGACCCAGCTGGACTATGGCAGGCGGAACGAACTGGCTGTTGGTGTGCCAGGCAATGATATTTGTGAAGTCAGCTTCTCCCCGCGTGGGCTGATCCACTGCCACATATGCCCTTCCCCGCTCGAAGAGGGCATTAGGAACGTAAGCCGACTTCGGGTAGCCGGTGATCAGACCGGTAAGGGTACTTATCTTGGCATGATTGTCATTGCTTAACCCCTGCGCGAAACCCTTCTGGAACATGGCATAGTCAGCATCGATCCTGGCATAGTCAATCACCTTGTCATAATAGGCAATGGCTGACGGATAGTCAGCCCTGATATAGTAACAGTCTGCAATCCTGTTGCGGGCATCCACGGCAATGTCAGGCCTGGTCTGTGAGTCAACGCTGTTATTGTAGGCCATGAAATACGGGAGGGCCCTGGCATATTCACCTTCATTGTAGAACACATAGCCCAGGTTGTAATCAATCAGCCTGTACTCAGGCATCGAGGAAGCGTTGGGAAGAGCCCTGAAACTCTCCCAGTCACTGATGGCAGCATCATTCCTGCCAAGACGATAGTTCGCCTCTCCTCTCCAGTAGAGAGCCTGAGCCATCAGCGCCGGGTTCATCTCCCTGTAGAGAAGAGACTTGTCAAACAGGGAGACAGCATCAGCGTACTGCTTGTTGCGGAACTGCTCCACCCCCCTGTAATAAGCCACCTTCTGGTAAGCCTCACGCAGTCTGTTGTCCTTGCTGCTGATCTTTTCAAGGGAGTTAAGGGCTGCCTGGTAGTTCTTAAGCCTCATGTACGCCGATATCAGGTAATCATAAGCTTCAGATACATTCTCAGAGTTTGGATACCGCTGAATGTAGTTGTGGAGGGCATCTATCCCCTCACCGAAAGGCGCATATGAGTTTTCATATGCCAGTTTGGCAAAGTTAAACAAAGCTTCCTCCTCCACCTCCGGATCAAAACTCATTCCCGAAGCGGCTGAAAAGGCCATCTGTGCCTTTTTCTTATCGCCTGACTGCAGGTAACATGATCCAAGCATGAAATAGGCATTCTGGGTAAGTATGTCACCGCGGCCCACTACCTGGTTAAACAGCCTGGTGGCCTGATCAATGGCACCGGTCTGGTAATAGCTGAAGGCCAGCTCATATTTGTCATTCCTGTCACTCAGTTTGGTGCCCTTGATAAAATTCTCGAGATAGGGAATGGCTTCGGCATAGTTGCCCTTCTGAAAATGAGCATCGCCGATAAAACGGTATAGCTCAGTCTCACGGGTCTTTCCGGCCTGGTCTATCAGTGCGGGCGCCATCTCCAGTATCCCGTCATAGTTCTTGTCAATGTAATATATCTGGGTGATGTAAAAAGGCACGATGCTGCCAAAGGTCTCATCGCCCCTGAGCCTCTCAAATCCCTCCAGGGCAGTACCATAAAAGCCGTTCTCATATGCAATGGCCGAGTAGTAATATATGGCCGGCGGTGTATAGTCCGTGTCCACATCCTTCAGCTCTGAGAAAAACATCTGGGCTCTCCTGGTGTCGCCTCTCCTGTAATGCGAGTAGCCCAGCTTGAAAAGAAACTCCGGAAGTTCCTTTTCAGAAAGCATGTAACGGTCAGTCTGCTCAAACCACTCAATGGCGCATGTATAATTGCGCTTCTGGTAGCAGTAACGGCCCGACTCGAACCTTGCCTGATTCAGCATGGGACTCTCTCCATTGCCATTTATGAAGCTCTCCATCCTGAATTCGGCATCAGGACTCATGAGCCACATTGAAGCCAGGGCAGCATGATACTCTACATCAGCCCTCGTTATCTTATCTGCATCTCTCTCACTCTCCAGCCACTTGTCAAACAGTGTTATGGCTGAAGCATATTTGGCCTTTGCAAACATCTCATACCCCCTGTTCAGAACAGAGGTCATCTCTTCCCCTGAGAACGAGACCTGCCCCCTCACTGCAGTCCCGGCCGCAATGAGTGAAACAACAATAACCATCAATATTTTCCTGTTCATAACTTTATCCTTTCATGAGCACCCCTCAAATAAGATCTGCCTGCAAACATTGCTTGCAGGTAATCAATTTATTCACAATATCTTGCGCAGATTTTCCGGCGCAGTTTCATTAGCCGTAAAAATACAACTATAATACCTCCTGAAATCCGGTTTATATTTCATTTTATCAACAGTAAGGCTGCTGATTGTTAATTCTTTTTTATTTTGCACAAAAACCGTTCCGAATGGAAGAGACCACTCC
>JAAZBN010000083.1 GCA_012513795.1 Bacteroidales bacterium
TCTCGGTTTCGTGCTCGCTCGTCCAGTGGTACGTCACGGTCTGCGCGCTCGTGTTCAGCGTCTTTGTTCCTTCGCTGTTGGTGAGGATGATGGGCGAGTCGCGCACGAGGTGCCCTTCTCCTGCTTCGCTGCTGATGAGGGTGATGGTCAGGCTGTGCTGATAGGCTGCTTGTTCGAGGTTGAATTCGAGCTGTTGGCCGCCGGTGGGGATGGGGATGTTCTTGATGATCAGGGTCCGGTAGCCGTTGCTGGTGATCCTGGCGCTGTCGATCTCGTCGTCGCTCATCGCTATTTCATAGTCGGGTGTCTTGTACGCGTTGTTCGCGACCACGGCGCTCCCTATCGTCTTGCCGTCGTCCCACGCGGTGATGGTCGCGCCGTTCGGGCTGCTCGCGGTGCCGTAGAGCCAGATGGTCTTGTTCAAGGTGAGCGGCGTGAGGTTGATGTCCAGGATCTTCTTGTCCGTGACGCTGTACTTCTTGATGAGGAAAGGCAGGCATCCTTCCTTCTCCGCTTTGACGCTGTCGAGTGTCTCCGTCGGGTTCTCGGTGATGAAGGAGAGCTCGTACGCCTTGTTGTACACGCTGGCCCTCTTGACTGGTTGTCCGTCGTCCCACGCGGTGACGCTCGTCCCTTCTGGCGAGCTGTTCGTGCTCATGATGGTGTGGGTGAACAGATCTTCCGCTGACCTGCATCCATTAAAGCAGAGGGCGGTAACAGCAATCACCGGTATTATAACCAACCGCGACCGCTTATTCTTGCAGGCAGAAAAAGAGATAAATATCCCTGCTTTTGAATGTATTCCGACTGAATGCATCTGGTAGCACAGTTGAAACGACTAAAATTAGGAAATTAATTGACTGACTTTATTTTGCAACTATTGATTTTGATTAATTGAGGTTTTTTAAAGCCAAATGATCGGCTGCAGTGATTTATTGGTTACAGAACCTTATTGCACTTTCATCTTCCAGGATTAAAGCTTACCATCTCTTTCTCACAAGTAATCGATCTCCTGTCAATTATATCTGAATATTCTGAGATTACATTCGCAATTGTTCTGTAATTTCTGCCATTATGATCGGTCAATTAATACAAAAACCCAAAGAGCCATAGCGGAATCGTTTTTCCCAAGCCATATACAATATCATCCTTCACGACGAATGCGTTATCAACTTCTGCTGATTGACTGCCGGTTTTCCTGCTGCCCCCTGCTTCAATTGTGTAACTGCCTGCAAATTTGTTGTTATAATACAACATTATGACATCGATATTGATGTTTTGACTCAACAATAATATTTCGGGGAAAACTCTATATGTTTAGAATTGCAGGGTTGCTGTCAGAACCCTTCAAGCAAGTTCAGAAGTTTCTCATGCTCAGTGCCGCCCGGGGCAATCAGTCCTCAGTTTGAGGCTCCGACACAGGAGGAGACTCAATCCCGCACGCGAAGTGTCGGGACGGCCGTCGGCAGTCAGAACCCGAAAAATTAAAAAGTCTCGAGTACCCTAAGCAACTTCTCTCTCTCCGTTAGCCCCTCTGTCTTCTTCAGCAACTCTGAGAGCCAGTTGCCGTACATGGGATTGGGAAGCACAATGTATCTTGTGCCGAAGAGCCGGCGGTCGGCATCAACAGCTGCAAAGCCATGGTCAGGTCCCCGTTTCTCGTAGATGCCACTGTGGTCGGCCAGGTTGTCTCCTACCAGGAGCAAAATCTCATAATCCTTTTCAATCAGCGCCCGTCTCTCCACCTTTGAGGAGGTGGTCTCCTTCAAAAGCATATGAGTGCTGTCAGCATTGACAAATCCCCAGGCCGCCATGTTTTCAATCGTGGGACCCATCTCCTGCACGGTTCTGTTGGAGACATAGAAGACTTCAACGCCCAGTGAATCAGCGTACCGGGTGAACTCCACCGCGCCCGGGAGAGGCCTGGCGCGGGCCAGTTCCACCCACCGGAACCAGTCGTTGTTGTTGAATGACTTCTTTTCAAGCACCTGCCATCCCTGAAAAGGGGAATTGTCAAGCAGGGTCTCATCAATATCAATAACCACCGCTGCAGGTTTCACCGGACCTGTGTGCGAGAAGTATCCCGCAGAGGCCCCTTCCGATTTACTTCCTGCCTGCCCGCCAATTGTCGGGGATTCAGGTTGGGTAAACGCCCCGGTCTCCGGCAGGATAACCTCACCAGCAGTTCCGGTGCGGCCATGCATCTCAAGGTTCGCCTTCAGCGCGGTCTCCGCATTCCGGAAACACTGGTAGAAAAGAGCGCGCATCTCTGCCGATTTCTGAAACCAGAGGGTTGCCAGTATCAGGTGATCCTGGTTTTCTTCGTCGTCCTGTACGGCTTGGCTTCTGGCTGCAAGTGAGCATGAGTCCACAGCGGTCACAGCTTTTACTTCACTGACGGTCTGGCCGTAATTGCCCTCCGCCGGGGTGGCTTGATGGTCAGTGACAGTCCGGGCAGATCTGCCCTCCTCTGGAACCGTTGTCTGCTTTACCGTGGCGCACGATGCCACCATTATCAGAAGGGTAACAATAATGAGCTTTTTCATCCGTTTTTATTCTGTTGAAAATAAACTATTTGTCGCAACTGATCCGATTTTGTTTGTTATTGCCTAATTAACAAATAATTGGCTGATGCGACTATAATGTTTGAAAGATATTTAACTTTATCCGAACTATACCAAAAAGCAACCTGCAATGTCAACCTTAAAGCTGATGCTGGGGATGATCCCCTCAACCTCCAAAATTGAACAGGAAGAGAAGGCTCTGATTGCCGAGTATGAAAAGATGATCGCCTTTGCCGGCTCGGAAGCACTGGCACGATACAACGTATTGCACGAGAGTGTCAACTCAGCCGGCTTCATCCAGAAAAAGAAGGAGATAGAAACGCTTGCCTACAAGGGCTCGGAGGAGCACGCCAGGGAGACGGAGTTCCTGGGCCTGCAGAAGGCAAAAGACATTGTATCATATTTTAAAACAGAAGGCAGCGCCCTCCTGAAGAATTTCCAGTCGCTCGACGGATCAGACAGGATAAAGGAGATCGAAGACCTGAAGCTGTTTGTACAATCTCCTGAGTTCAAACAAAAGGAGAAGATGAAGCCGGTGACATTCAAGGATACGGAGGAGTATGGCAAGTGGCTGGAATTCAAAAAACTGAAGAAAGACAAGGAGGTTAAGAAGAATCTTAATCCTGAAAAGGTGAAGAGGTTCTCAGAGCTGCAGGCCCTGGTGACCTCATCGGCCTTCCTGCTGAAGAAAAACATGAAGCCCGTCACATTCAGGGATACTCCCGAATATCAGAAACTGCAGGAGCTCAAAACCAAAAGCAGTGCTTCGGATATCGTTTCCTACTATAAGTTTCGCAACTCGAAGGAATATCACAACTACACAGGTGTCAGGGATTCCGCACGCCTGAAGAGGTACCATGAACTCCAGGAGTATCTCAGGACGAAGGAATTTTCAGAGAGGAAAGAGTACCTCCTCGACAAGCGCCGTTTCGAAAAGTCGGAGATGTTCACGGAGCTTAAGGAGTATGAGACCCTGAAGAATTCACCGGACATCAAATGGTACTTCAGCGTTAAGGATTCGAACAAGTTTGACATCCTCAAAAACCGCAAACTAACATTCAGCGATGAGTTCGACGGGACCGCCCCTGACAGCAACAAATGGCTCAACAAATATTACTGGGGTGATAAGCTGCTTCATGACAGCTACAGTATTGCCACCGATCTTCACTGTTACACCCCTTCGGACAATTTCGAGGTGCGTCACAGTGTGCTTCGCATCATCACCAAACCTCAGAAGATAAACGGCAAGGTATGGGATCCGTCAAAGGGTTTCTACAACAAGGATTTCAACTTTACCTCCGGCATCATCAACACCGGTGCCTCTTTCAGGCAGAAGTACGGCACCTTCACAGCCAAGATCAAACTTGCTGACCACAATGTGCGCAACGCCTTCTGGCTTATCGGCGACCGCATAACACCTCATGTCGATGTATGCAGGTCGGGCGGCGGAAAGGTCTGGTTTGACCTCTTCACATCGCCGGGCAGCCATTACAAGAAAAGCATCGGATCACGATACCTCTCTGATTTCTATATATACACCCTCGAGTGGACGCCCCAAAGTCTCATCTGGAAGATCAACGGCGTGGAGGTGATGCGTCAGACAACCGGCGTGCCACAGGAGGAGATGTATATCAACCTCGCAGGAGGAGTTGACAAACCCATTGGCGGTATTTCTTCCATGGAGGTTGACTGGGTTCGGGTTTACCAGCCCAAATAACTGCACAAAAAAA
>JAAZBN010000084.1 GCA_012513795.1 Bacteroidales bacterium
CTCTCCACGAGCTTGGTCTTGCCACCTACCTCGGAGAGTTTGACAGAGGTGATCTCTCCATTGCGCTGAGCCACCATCCTGCCGAACTCACCCCTGGCTATCAGGTTAGCTGCGGCTGCACCGAACCTCGAGGCCAGCACCCTGTCCATGGGTGATGGTGATCCGCCTCTCTGTATATAACCAAGAACTGTCTCTCTTGTTTCCAGGCCTGTCTCATCCTCTATCCTTCTGGCCAGGTATCTTGCAGGTGAGTCCTCTTCCCCGGGTATGCTTATTCCCTCAGCCACAACAACTATGGAGTAGGGTTTATTATCCTCGGCCCGCTTACGCAGGTATTTCATCACCACCTTTTCGTCGTGTGGTATCTCCGGGATGAGGATGACGTCGCCACCGCCGGCCATGCCTGAGTAAAGTGCGAGCCAGCCTGCATTATGGCCCATGATCTCAATCACCATGATCCGCTTGTGCGAGTTGGCGGTGGAGTGCAGCCTGTCAATAGCCTCGGTGGCTATATTCACTGCCGAGTCAAACCCGAAGGTCATGTCAGTGCCCCAGATGTCATTGTCTATCGTCTTGGGAACACCCACAACATTCAGTCCCTCTTCTGACAGCATATTGGCTGTTTTCATTGTGCCGTTTCCCCCGATGCATACAAGGCAGTCGAGACCCATCTGTTCATAGTGCTCCTTTATCAGCAGGGGCTTGCGTGTCTCATCCTTCTTCTTGCCGCTGCTCTTGAAAGGCTTCTCGCGCGAGGTGCCCAGAATAGTGCCTCCGAGCGTAAGTATGCCTGAGAGGTCGCTCTCGCTCAGTTCCCTGTACTCCTTATTGATCAGCCCGGCGTATCCGTCACTGATACCAATGACCTGCATCCCGTATTTGACCATGGCGGTCTTGCCCACGCCCCTGATGGCAGCATTGATGCCCGGACAGTCGCCTCCCGCTGTCAGGATACCTATCTTCTTCGGCCTGCTGTTCTTGCTGTTTGATTTGCCCATAGTTTTAGTTGTTATCCAATATCAAATGTAAGAAAAAAGCAAAGCCGGTACCCCTGGCTCTCTTATTCCTCTCCGATTTTAACTCTTACTGGTTATGAAGCAGGGGAATTGGCCTGTAAACCGATACAATTGTGTACCTTTAGACGGTATCACTATTTTTTAGCATGGCACCAAATAAATCCGCTGAAGCGAAAGATATTAAAGCAGCGATGGCAGGATACCTTGCAGGTTCGCTGAAGCTTCTTGACGTCAGACCGGTTCCGGGCGATGCAGCCATTCATGATGTAAGGGTTCTGATGAAGAAGCACAGGGCTGCCGTCAGGCTGATCAGACCCCTGCTTGATGAGGCTGTCTACAGCCGTGAGTATCTGGCAGGCAGGGAGACGGGACGAATACTTGCCACCTGGAGAGAGATGGCCGTGTTGCGTAAGACAGCACGCGCCCTGAAGAAGGAGAATCCGGAACTTTTTGTACGACTCCGTGACAACGAGAAAATGCAGGGCCTGTTGCGCAAGCCTTACTCCACCTGGGATGAGGCCGGCGAGAAGGCCGGGGCTGTCAGGGAGGTTGCCGGACGTCTGAAGAAAGCAGAGTACCGTCTTCGCTTCCTGGGATTGAATGAACCCGACATGTTGCTGATGCTGGGAGAGCTGGATGGCAGTTATAAGACAGCCTGCCAGGCTTACATGGCGTGCCGCCATAAACCTTCTGCCCGCCTGTTGCATGAGTTCAGGAAGAAATCAAAGACACTGATGTACCAGCTCACCTTCTTCAGGCACCTGAACCCGGCTGCCGTCAAGCCTGTTGAGAAGAAGCTGAACGCCATGACTCGGAACCTCGGCAAATACAACGACCTGGACCAGATCATTCAACTCACCGGTTACCGGTTCGGAGCGCCGGAAAACAGTGATACAGACAATGAACTGGCCATTGTCATCCGCGACAGGCAGGAGAGGTACCTTATGAAGGTGTGGCCGGCTGCATACCGGATCTTTGCTCCGGGCAAGAAACTGCAGGATATACTGGGAATTACTTTTTAGGGATACTCCGGCGGGGATTCAACGGATGAAAACCAGGGATATACCGCTACCTGTCCTTCAGATATGTTGCGGCGGCGTTATGCCGGCCTCAAAGCCGCGCACCAGGGCCATCAGCTGCATCCGGTTCCTGACATTGGCCTTCAGGTAGATGCGCGAGGTGTGATCCTTTACAGTCTGCAGGCTGATAAAGAGCTTATCTGCTATCTCCTGGTTGCTCAAACCGTTGCATATCTCAGTAATAATCTCCGCTTCACGGGGTGAGATCTCATTCTTCCTGATAAAATCCTCAAATCCATGTGGTAAAGGCATGGGGTCCGGAATCATTGCAGGTTTGAGATCAGCACGGTAGCTAAGATAGAGGGCACTAAGTGTTATGGTTGCAAAGAGCAGGAAGACAAAGCTCAGGGCCATCCAGGCAGAGTGAGGTATAAGCATCAGCGCCAGTGCCTGGGCAACCGCCCCGCCACTGATAATCAGGGCCAGGCCGGTACGTTCTCTGCGACCCGGGGAGGGGTTGTCGCCCCTGAGCAGGATTAATGCCGCAGTAAGCGCAAAGATCAGTGCGGCGGCCACATAATAGTGCCTGAACAGGGGCAGTGCATCGCTGAACTCCCTCTCCCTGATCACCACCCCGAGCAGGATAATGATGCCGAAATTAACAATGAGGAACACAGGAGTGAACCATTTTGAGAGGTTTGCGCCTGAAGCATCAGCGGCAAATTTTATGAGCATCATCCATCCGAACACCAGGAAGGGCAGGCCCAGCAGCAATGAGAAGACTGACACTGTAGAATAGAGTGACGGGTCAAGGCGGCTTCCCGCCAGGGCCACAATTAAGAACTGCCCCCATATGCCATAGAAGCCAAAGGCGGAGATGAAAAGATTATGGTAAAAGAGTGACCTGAGGCAGGGGAGAGGGTATTCTTCAAGGAGCTTTGTTACCAGCAAAATGCTCCCGGCAGCCATCGCCGCTGAAAAAATAAAGATGCCCAGGCTAATGAATTCCATCCCCGTCGATGATCTTATCGGTTGATATACAGTCACTACCTAAGTAGTGTCCGCAATACTTAAGTAGTGGTTTTTTAAATCACTACTAAGGTATGAATTCTGTCCGAGGGTTCCATAATAGATTTGTGATGACAGACGAAATTTTTCAAAACAGTAAAAAGCAAAAAGAATCATGGAAGCAAAACGCATTTACAGGTACGTACCCTCCTTCAGCGGCGCTTACGGCACCGGTTGGAACACAATGGCTGACAATTTTTTCAGATTGTTGCTCGTGGTGCTGGTCCTGGCGGTAATCTCATCACCCTTTTTCGGATCGAACGCTAAGTATGAATTTGAGCCCGGGGACTTCAAGAACATCCCCTTTGAGATGGATGACTTCTTCAAGTTCGGGGCACTGGGAGTGGCTGCAGCCTTCATGGGCCTTATAGCACTCCTCTACTTTTTTCTTCTTGTGCCCGTGTTTAAATACGGGGCAAAGATGATGTTCGTGCAGGCTGCACGGAAGATCACACCTGAATTTGACATGCTCATCAGCGGGTTCCGTAAGAACTACCTTAATATAGTGCTTGCCAACCTGCTTCTCACCGCACTGATCGGTATAGGAATGGTCTTCCTTTTTGTTCCGGGGATTATCCTGGCATGCCGTCTGGCATTTACCCCCTACCTGGTGATGGATAAAAATCTTGATCCCATCAGGGCAGCAGAAGAGAGCTGGAGGCTGACGCGCGGCCACGGCTGGACTATCTTCCTCATGGGACTGGTGGCGTTCTTCATCTACATCGCAGGATTTATCTGCTTATTCGTGGGAGTGCTTATATCAGACATGTGGATCAAGAGCTCGTTTGCCACTCTCTATCACTCCGTGCTTATTGAGAAAGGGCTGTGGCAGGCAGAGGCAGTGCCGGTGGAAGATGCCGGAGTATCAGGGGAGACACAGTCACCAGCAGAATAAAAGAACTGCACATCCATCTATTTGAATTTAATACTCTTCGCAGAGGGAGCCGGTAAGTCATGCCGGCTCCTTTGTTTTAGTCGGCAGTCGGCAGTAGCAGTCGGCAGTCGGCAATAGCAGTCGGCAATCGGCAGTATTGACAATGAAAGCTCGTAGAGCTTTAAGAATTGTAGGCAACAGAATCCACCCCCGTGGATATCGTCGTAGACGATAAAGAATTGTAGAATCGCAGGCAAGAGGCAGTCGGCTAAATTCTTGTCAGTTTCGCAAAGCGAAGAAGCAGTTTCTTCGTACCGGTTGATTTGAAGTCGATCAGGGCTGTTGTGTTGGGTGGCTCACCCTCAACGGAAACCACCACCCCCTCGCCGAACCGTTCATGTCTTACCCTGTCACCTTCCTCCAGCTCGTAATCAGGAGCCTGTGACGGGCCCGGCACTGCTGATGGCGGCTGTCTGTCCCTGGCATCACGCAGCCTGGTCATCTTAGCCGGCGGAGTCAGGGGACGTGCAGCTTCACCGCTGTCAGTTCCCGGCAGCGGCTCAAACACCGCTCTCTGCCTGAAAGGCTTGCCACCGGTCTGCGGGTAAGAGAGGAACTCACTCTCTATTTCACCTATGAACCGGCTTGGCGACCCTCGCTCCAGTGATCCCCATTTGTACCTGTTAAGCGCGTAGCTGAGCGTCACCCGCCGGCAGGCACGTGTCAGAGCAACATAGAAGAGCCGGCGTTCCTCCTCCAGCTCACGGGGGTTGAAGATATTCATGGCTGAAGGGAACAAATTCTCTTCCAGGCCGACTATATATACATATTTGAATTCCAGCCCTTTGGCAGAATGAATGGTCATCAGTGTCACCTTGTCGCGGTCCTCCGGCTTCTCCAGATCCTGATCGGTCAGCAGGGCTACCGACTGGAGCCATGTGGCTATGTCAGCAGGCTCACCGTTGGTGACAGCTGACTCTGTGAACTCCTTTATACCGTTGAGGAGCTCCTGAAGGTTCTCAAGCCTGTCAATCTCCTCGGGCACCTGCCCCTGTTTAAGCTCGGTGATGATACCGCTGGCAGAGGCCATTCCCGAGGCTATGTCATAGGCAGTGGCTGTCTCCGCCACGGCCATCAGCGGCAGCATCAGCCCGGTGAACTGACTCACCTTCGTTCGCAGGGCAGGAGCAAGGTGCCTGGCGCTCAGCTCCGGGGAGCTGATGACAGACCATATGCTCACCTCCAGCGCACGCGCCAGTTCCATGAGCTTCTGCACGGTGGTGTCACCGATACCCCTCTTGGGGTAGTTGATGACGCGCCTGAGCGCCTCCTCATCATCCGGATTGACAATAAGCCTCAGATATGCTATCAGGTCACGTATCTCCTTGCGCTCATAGAACGACTGTCCGCCGTAGATCTTGTAAGGTATGTTGCGCTTGCGAAGCATCTCCTCAAAAATGCGCGACTGTGCGTTCGTGCGGTACAAAATGGCAAAATCCTTCCAGTTGAGCCGCTCACGCATCCTCGTGTCAATGATATCCGAGGCAGTGACAATACCCTCCTCGCTGTCAATGGTGGTCTGTATGACCCTGATCTTCTCACCCTCATCGTTCTTTGAAAAGATTGTTTTCCTTATCTGCCCGGCGTTCTTCTCTATCACACTGTTGGCTGCATTGACTATGTTTTTTGTGGAGCGGTAATTCTGCTCAAGCTTGAACAGCCGGTAGTCAGGATAGTCTTTCTCAAAATTGAGGATATTCTCTATGCGTGCCCCCCTGAAAGAATAGATACTCTGTGCATCATCCCCCACAACGCACAGGTTCCTGTGCTTCTCAGAGAGCTTGTGAACAATTATGTACTGGGCGTAGTTGGTGTCCTGGTATTCGTCAACAAGCACATAGTCAAACCGGTTGCGGTACTCCTCAAGCACGCCCGGAAAATCGCGGAAGAGGATATTGATGTTCATCAGCAGGTCATCAAAGTCCATGGCGTTGGACTTGAAGCACCTGGCTGCGTAGTGTCTGTAGATATTGGCGGCTTCAGGTACCCTTGAAGCTTTGTCAGACTCTGTTATCTGGGGCACTGCACCGTACTGTTGTGCCGTGATGAGGTTGTTCTTTGCGTGCGAGATCCGGGCGGCAATGGAGGCGGGCTTGTAGACCGAATCATCCAGTTTCATCTCTCTTATGATCGCCCTGATCAGACTGCGCGTATTATCCTGGTCGTAGATGGTGAAGTTGCTCTTGTATCCGAGATAATGTCCGTCATAACGAAGGAATCTTGCAAAGATGGAGTGGAAGGTACCCATCCAGAGGCTCCGCGCTTTTTCCGGCCCCACTATATTCATGATCCGTTCCTTCATCTCGCCGGCAGCCTTGTTGGTGAAGGTGAGAGCCAGGATACGGTGGGCGGGCACACCCTGCTGAAGCAGGTATGCAATGCGGTAGGTGAGAACCCTTGTCTTGCCTGAGCCCGCACCGGCGATGACCATGGCAGGACCATCGGTATTGATAACGGCCGCCTGTTGTGCCTCGTTAAGCTCTTTCAGATAGTCGCGAAACATGAATGAGAATGCAGAATTTTAATCCCCCAAAGAACGTCATTTTTTATTAGGTTTGCATATCAAAAGAAGGAGTAAATCCGTTTATCAGGTGTGTCAAGGTACCTTGCCCTCATAATCATCATGTTGCCCCTGGCACTGCAGGCGCAGATCACTGCCCCGGGCAGCAGTGCTGTACGTTATACCACCTATCCGGCCACCCCCGGGCATGACCCGGTGTTCATCTTCTGTGTGAGCAGCGACGGTGAGACCGGTACCCTGGAGGCAGCCAGCCCGGGAGGCACCCCGCCGTTCACATTTACCTGGACAGGATACAACGAAGCCGGCGGCGGTTACACAATACCCGTCAAAACGGAAACGGGAACCACATCCACGGCCTCCGGACTAGGCGAGGGCGGATACAGGGTGCAGATAAGTGACGGCGGAGGATACAGCACCGAGCTGTTTGCATGGGTCCATCTTGACCGGCCGGTGGCACAGGCGGCCCTGCTGCACTATACCTGTGACTATGTAGCCCTTGACGGCACGGCGGCCCCGGACCAGTTTGACTACTATGACCCCTCCACGGGAGCACCGCGCAGGCTCCCCAACGGCGTCCGGCACCTCTGGTCGTCTTCGCCGGCATCGGCAATACCTTACCCTGACCTGGAGATTGATCCCATAACATACTCCCCGCCGCTGGACGATGTGAGGTATACCCTCGAAGTTACTGACAGCTTCGGATGCGCCACATCAGCGTCATTTGACTATGAGTCCATCCATGTAAAGGCTGAGTTCACCGCTGAACCCCTGGAGGGCGAGGCGCCACTGGAGATCAGCTTCACTGACAACTCCGTCAGGGCAACGAAATACCTCTGGAAGTTCGGGGATGATTCGGTCTCAACTCTTCCGGACCCCGGCCCTCATAAATACTATATCCCCGGCGAATACACCATCTCCCTCACTATTGAAAGCGAGCTCACCTGCCGTGACTCCGCCACGATGAAGATTATGGTGCTGCCATCCACCCTTAAGATACCCAACGTCTTTACTCCCAATGACGACGGAATAAATGATTTCTTTGTCCCGGAAAAACAATCGCTCCGCTTCCTCAACCTCCAGATCTTTTCAAAGGCAGGACATCGTGTCTACTATTACCAGGGCGACGGTGATGACCTGCAGAGCTGGGAGGGATGGGACGGTAAGATCAACTATTCGGAACGTCGCGCAGCACCGGGAGCCTATTACTTTGTCCTCCGTGCCGAAGGGTATGATGATGTGGACTACAAGGGCAGGGAGTACAGGGGGACGGTCTACCTCTACAGGTAGCAGTCGGCAGTCGGCAGTCGGCAATCGGCAGTCTTCAAACTGTCATGGTACTGCTGACTGGTACTGCCAACTGCCGACTGGTACTGCCAACTGCCGACTGCCTCTTGCCTGCGAATCTACAATTCTTTATCGTCTACGACGATATCCACGGGGGTGGATTCTGTTGCCTACAATTCTTAAAGCTCTACGAGCTTTCATTGGCCTACAATTCTTAAAGCTCTACGAGCTTTCATTGTCAATACTGCCGACTGCCTACTGCCGACTGCTACTGCCAACTGCCGACTGGTACTGCCAACTGCCGCTATTCACCGGCCATTTTCCGCCACCCGGCGGTATTTAACAAATATTTATCATAAAAAACTTTGAAAACTCAAATAGTTTTCTGAATATTGTGCCCGATTTTCAGGAGACAATGAACCATCTGGAAGAATACGATATAAGAATTATCACCGGTGCTGCCGAGCTGTTCCGTGTTTACGGCATCAAGTCGGTTACCATGGATTCCATTGCCTCGCATCTTGGGATCTCGAAGAGAAGCATCTACGAGCGGTTCAGGGACAAGGATACCCTGCTCTTCGCAGTTCTGGATTCAATGATTGCCAAACAGAGGGAGAAGATTGAATCAATACTTGAAAATTCTCCGGATGTAATCTCGGCTGTATTTACCATCATACGTATGGGCCGTGACCATGCTGCTACCATGAATCCGCTGATCAGTTCTGACCTTAAGAAGTATCACAGCAAGGTATTGAAACGTCTCAGTGAGACATGCGGGCATCCTGATCATGAGGCTGCGCTAAGGATTCTTACAAAGGGGGTCAGCCAGGGCATCTTCCGGCAGAACATAGATACGGAGATAGTAGGCAGGGCATTCAGGGGAATTGCAGGTCTTACCGGCGATGAGGAGCTCTTTCCTCCGGATATGTTCATGAGAAGCGACATTATGAAGAACGTCATGGTGAACTACATGCGTGGTATTTGCACGGAGAAGGGAATTAACCTGATTGATTCCATGGAGAATGAAATATGAATATTGAAACAGTAAATAGTGGTTTTATGAAAAGAAGATTAATTGCTTTCATTTTGATGGTTGCCTCCTCTGCCGGGGCGGGACTGCGGGCGCAGGATGTTCCGGCAACGCTGTCGCTGTCCGTTGATGAGGCTGTGGAGTATGCGCTTGACAACAACCGAAGCGTGGCATCCGCCAGGTACGAGTTGCTCGCTTCGGAGAAGGGGGTATGGGAGGCGATGGCTGCAGGACTGCCGTCGATAGATGCAACCGCCTCACTCAGTTATAACCTTGCCATCATGACAAGGATCATAGATTTCGGGGGAACACCCACTCCCTTCAAGTTCGGAACAGAGTATGATGCAGCTATTGGTGTTTCTGCCTCTGCTGTTGTTTTTAACGCTCCCTGGCTTGTGGGTGTACAGACAGCAAAGATGGCAACAACCCTGGCACGCCAGGGACTGACGCAGACAACCCTTGATACCAAGGAGAATGTCAGGAACGTCTATTTCCTTATCCTTACCCTCATGGAAAGCATGAAGGTTGTTGATGCAAACCTTGAAAACCTGAACGCTATCCTTGAATCAACGAAGGCAATGTACAGCGTAGGTATGGCCGAGGCAACAGATGTTGACCAGATGCAGTCTACCGTCACCATGCTTGAAAACTCAAGATCATCCATGTTAAGGTCAATGGAGGTGAATCATAACATGCTCAGGTTCCTCCTCGGTGTGCCGGCCAGCACAGAGATCTCTCTCACAGACGATCTTGACATGATCACGGAGCAGATTGATGTGGAGGCTCTCCTGTCAGATGAGTTCAGGATAGAGGACAACATCAGTTACCAGCTTACGGAGAGTCAGCTGGCAATGTCAGAGCTGGCGCTCAGGAGCGCTAAGGCAAGCACCCTTCCCAGCCTGGCCGGTTCGATCTATTACAACAGGAATGGTATGGGCGATGAGCTGATGCATATGCAGTACTTCCCCTATTCGGCAGTGGCCATCCAGCTCCAGATCCCGATATTTGCATCAGGATTAAGGAGCGCGAAGATAAACAAGGCAAAGATCAACCTTGACAAGAGCCTTAATACCAAATCCATGGTTTCCGAGCAGCTGTTGATGCAGGAAAGGCAGCTGAGATACAACCTGCTCAATGCAAATGAGCAGTTTAAAAGCCAGAAGGCCAACATCGAGATTGCCGGACGAGTACTGGAGAGCTTTGAGAACAAGTTTAACCAGGGAATGGCCTCCAGTCTTGACCTGACACAGGCCAACAACAACTACCTGACGGCGCAGAACAATTATATCCAGGCTCTTATGAACCTGCTCCAGACCAAGGTGGCATTTGACAAACTGATGAACAAGCTATAACAGAAATACAATTATCAAAACATAATACAATGAACCGCAAAATTTTCTCACTGATCATTGCTGCAGGCATTCTGCTTGCATCCTGCGGCTCCAGGGAAAACCAGTCAGGAGCAGCAACCGGAACAGCTGATTCGGTAAGCGTCATTCCGGTGAAGGTGATGCCGGTAAGCAGAACAACGATAGCCCGGACTATAGACTATACATCTACCATACAGGCTTACGAGGAGGTCAATCTTGCACCTTCAACACCTGGCAGGGTTGATAAGATATATGTAGAGGTGGGTGACAGGGTACAGAAGGGGCAGGATCTGTTCCTGATGGACCGCACACAGTATTATGCCAACAAGATTCAGCTTGCCAGTCTTGAGAAGGATCTGGCCAGGCTTGACACCCTGCTGAAGGTAGGGAGCGTAAAGGAGCAGCTCTATGATCAGACGAAAGCTCAATATGAGGTGATGAGGGCCAATGTTGATTTCATGGAGGAGAACACCCTCCTGGAGGCTCCCTTCGCCGGGATCATCACCGGCAAGTATCTTGAAGACGGAGAGCTCTACTCCGGTGCACCGGGCATGTCAGGCAAGTCCGCGGTGGTCACCCTGATGCAGATCAATCCTGTGAAGATCATGGTCAACATCTCTGAAAAGTACTTTCCTCTGATCAAAACCGGCATGAAAGTGCGTGTGGTGGCTGATGTATACCCGGATAAAAGCTTCGAAGGAACAATCTTCAGGATACACCCTACAATTGATGCCATGTCTCGTTCATTCCGTGCAGAGGTGCGTATTGCCAACGGCAGGGAACAGCTCAGGCCGGGGATGTTTGCACGGGCATACCTTGACATGGGTGAGGAGGAGGCCTTTGTGGTACCGGCAAACGCCGTGATGCTACAGGAGGGCACCAATGAGAGGTACATCTTCGTGGTTGAAAATGGTGTTGCTGTAAGAAAGACCGTTATCCTCGGGCAGAGGTATGATGACCGCTTTGAGATCGCCGGAGGCGACCTTAAGGAGGGTGACAGCCTTGTAACCGAAGGACAGGCACGGCTCAGGAACGGCCAGAAGGTAGAGATTGCGAAATGATGATTAACAAGTGACAACAACAGAATATGAGTATATATGCAAGTGCAGTAAAAAAGCCCGTAACCACCATTCTGATCTTCGTCATCACGATGGTTATGGGGCTTTATTCCCTGACGCAGCTGCCAATCGACCTCTACCCTGAGGTTGAACTCCCGTTCCTGTCGGTTTTTACCAGCTACCCGGGAGCCAGTGCGGCGGATATAGAAACGAACATAACACGGCCTTTGGAGGATGCCCTTAACTCCGTCTCGGGGCTCAAGGAGATTACATCCACCTCCAGTGATAATGTCTCAGTGATATTTATGGAGTTTGAGTATGAGACCAACCTAGACGAAGCCTCAAATGACGTGAGAAGCTCGCTGGCCTTTGTCGAGGGTTTCCTGCCGGAGGATGCTGAAGACCCTACCATCTTCAAATTCAATTCCAGCATGATGCCAATAATTTTCTATGCCATTACTGCCAGTGAAAGTTACCAGGGGCTGGAGAAAATTCTTGACGAGAAGCTGGTTAACCCGCTTAACCGAATTGATGGCGTGGGTAACGTCGGCCTCTCTGGTGTGCCGGGCAGAGAGATCTATGTGGAGGTGGATCCGCGTCGCATGGAAGCCTATAATCTCACAATAGAGCAGATAGGCAACGTGCTCAGGGCCGAAAACCTGAACATGCCGGCCGGGTACCTGGAGATGGGCAGGATGGATTACCCTCTAAGAATTCAGGGTGAGTTTGCAGAGAGTGACCTGATAGCCAATGTCATTGTCGGCAACTTTAATGGCAACAATGTCTACCTGAGAGACATAGCCACAGTTAATGACACCATCAGGGAGACCAAGCTGGTAGCCAAGATTGACGGCGAGCAGGGAATGACCCTCTTTGTGCAGAAGATGTCAGGCGCCAACAGCGTTCAGATCTGCCATGAGGTGGATCAGGAAATACAGAGACTGCAGAAGGATCTTCCTCCAGATATCCGCATAGAAAAGATAATGGATACATCAGAATTCATCCAGGGCTCTATCAATAACCTGACGGAGACACTGATGTATGCGGCACTCTTCGTGGTGCTGGTGGTCCTCTTCTTTCTGGGCAGGTGGCGCGCAACACTGATCGTCATCCTGACAATACCTATATCGCTCCTGGTGGCTTTCGTCTATATTTTCCTGACGGGAAGCTCAATAAACATAATCTCACTTTCATCGCTCTCCATAGCCATAGGGATGGTGGTTGACGACGCCATTGTGGTATTGGAGAACATCACCAAGCATATTGAGAGGGGCAGTCGCCCGCGTGAGGCTGCCATCTACGCAACCAATGAGGTGTGGCTGGCAGTAATTGTCACAACACTGACAGTGGTGGCGGTCTTCCTGCCCCTGACCTTTGTCAAGGGACTTACCGGAGTGCTATTCTCACAGCTGGGATGGATTGTCTCCATCACAATTATTATGTCAACCATCGCCGCCATTACCCTGACCCCGACACTCAGCGCACTGCTGCTCAGGGTGCGGCCAATAAAGGAAAATGCATCATTCTGGAGCTGGGACGGATCAATACATAAATTCCTGGAATGGATTGACGGATTTTACGTGAAAACACTCTCATGGGTACTTCATCATAAGAAGTTTGTGATCTTTGGAGCCCTGGCCATATTTATCGGATCAATGTTACTGTTTAAAATCATCGGAACCGAGTTCATGCCTTCAGCTGATGAGTCAAGAGTCTCGGCAACGGTTGAGCTTCAGACAGGAACGAGGGTCTCCGAGACTGAAAGGATTGCTGACAGGATAGACTCAATTGTAAGAAATCAGATCCCTGAGGTGGAACTCATCTCAATGTCTGCCGGAACAGATGACAGCGGGGGCTTCACATCTCTTTTCAGCCAGAGCGGGACACATATAGTTACTTTCACCTTCCGGCTGCTTGATGTGGAGGACAGATCACGGTCTTCTGAAGAGATAGCCGAAGATATCCGCCAGATAATTGCCCCGATGCCGGAGGTTATCAACTACTCCGTACTGGCCCAGACAGGCGGGATGGGAGCCATGGGCGGTGGCAACACTGTTGATATTGAGATATACGGATTCGATATAACCAGTACAAACCTGCTGGCCGAACAGCTTGCTGAAAGGCTCAGAAAGATTGAGGGTGCTGCCAACGTGGATATCAGCCGTGACAAATCGAAGCCCGAACTCCAGATCATCCTTGATCAGGACAAACTACTGCGCTATGGCCTTACAACGGCCCAGGTCTCCGCTGCTATCCGTAACCGGGTTGACGGTCTGACAGCCACACGGCTCCGTCAGTTCGGCGATGAGTATGATGTGATTGTCAGGTATAAGGAATCTGCACGCAACTCTATTACCGAGATTCAAAACATAGGGGTGGCGCTCCCCACCGGGCAGGTCATAAGGCTCGGAGAGATTGCCGAGGTAAAGGAGTACTGGTCGCCCCCAAACATTGAAAGAAAACGGAAAGAGCGTATTGTCACCGTCTCGGTCACTCCTTACAAGAGGGCTCTTAACCTTATGGTTGCTGACATCCAGAAGGAGCTTGCAGGCATGGCTATTCCCACCGGGGTTATGGTGGAGATATCAGGAGCATTTGAAGACATGCAGGAGTCATTTATGGATATCGGGTTGCTGATGGTCATATCGCTGATACTGGTGTACCTGGTTATGGCCTCGCAGTTTGAGTCGCTCAAGATGCCTCTGATAATAATGCTTTCTATACCGTTTGCCTTCTCGGGAGTTGCTATAGCCCTGTTCCTCACAGGCACCAACCTCAGCCTGATTGCGGCCATCGGCGCCATAATGCTCATTGGTATTGTAGTAAAAAATGCCATTGTGCTTGTAGACTTCATCAACCTCACGCGCGACCGCGGGGTGGAGCTCTACCAGGCTGTCATCACCTCGGGACGTTCAAGGCTCAGGCCGGTACTGATGACATCAATGACCACCATTCTTGCCATGCTCCCGCTGGCCATCAATCCGGGTGAAGGCTCGGAGCTGTGGCAGCCCATGGGTATCGCCGTCATCGGAGGGCTGGTATTCTCAACCATCGTCACCATGGTGCTGGTGCCCGTCGGGTATGTGCTCATAGCCCGCCATGGCGAGAGAGATAAAAAACATAAGATGGCCTTCAGGGACATGAAGTTCCTGGATGAGATAAGTGAAAACCACGAAAACGGAAAATCATGAAGGCAGTAATGATAATTTATAACCTCGCCTTGACAGAGAAGGTGGAGTACACGCTTGAGCATTTCGGCATCAGGGGATATACACAGTGGGACAATGTTGAAGGTGTAGGCACGTTGACAGGTGTTCCCCATCTTGGCACCCATACCTGGCCGGAAATCAACGGGGTGACGCTGACCTTTGTAGATGAGGAGAAGGTAGCCCCGCTGCTTGAGGCGGTGCAGCGCATTGATGCCATCAACAGGGAGGTGGGCATCAGGGCATTTGTCTGGTCTATAGAACAGACTGTCTGACCAACGGGCAGCCGGGAGGTTCTCTCCCGGCTTTACTCCGGCGGGGCGAAGCTGCTGCCGCCGCCACCAGTTATTATTTAATTGTAACGACGCTCCATGCGGGGCATAGCTTCTATTGCATGCCAATTTCCGGCGTCATGTTTTACAGCATTTTTATTTATAAAAGGAATAATTTCTATTTTTATGGCGGAAGAATTACCAAAATAAAAGTAAAAGCCATGCCGAAATTCATTTCTCTGTTTTCACTGCTCATTTTCCTTTTTCTTGCCACATCATGTAAAAATTCCAAGGTAGATCAGAAGGTTACAGCTTCTGAAGCTCCTGTAGGATTAACATCGGATGCGAAGCTTAATCCTGACCTTGAAGCCAAACTCGGATCGTGGCTGAAAAAAGATGTCGAGTGCTACGGTATTGTAGTGGGGTATTTTGCTGACGGAAGCACACTGGGTAAGTCTGTTAAATGCCGTGTTGTTGCCATCAAGCCTGATAAGATCAAAATGAAGACAATTGAGAGCGTCAGCCTGCTGCAGGGTGAGGGATGCGATAAGATGGGTCTGGCCTATGGCGACACCTGGTGGGAGGAAGAGGGAGACATCTTCCGTACCCGGGAAGAGGCTGAAGCCTATATCAGAGATAAGGGCTGGACAGCTAAGTAGCCCTAAAGGAAGCGTCATGCTATGTTAGTGATTATCCCGCTTTTATATCTCTCTACCGTCTGGGATGAGTGATCGTGAACTGGTAAAGGCCGTCATCAGGGGTGATAACAGGGCCATGCGTGACCTGATATCAAAATATCAGGATCTGGTGCTGAATACCTGTTATAAGGTCTTGCAGTCGAGGGAAGATGCAGAGGATATTGCCCAGGAGGTATTTATTGAGACGTACCGCTCCGCTGCAGGACTAAGGTACGAGGATGACATCTCATACTGGCTATACCGCATTTCGCTTAATAAATCAATAAATCACCTTAAGCGGTCGCAGAACATACTTTTTCGGTCGTTGATGCAGCTTGAAACTCTCTTCCGTCATGATAATGCCACAAATATTAGCCCGGAGCCTCATTCTGATGACCATCCAGGCGACAGACTGGAGGCGGCAGAGAGGGATGAGGTCGTTAAAAAGGCTGTGGCAACCCTGCCGGCAAAACAACAGAAAGCCTTTATACTCTTTTACTACGAGGAGCTCTCCTATAAAGAGATAAGCAGCATACTGGGACTCTCGGTGGCATCAGTTGAATCGCTTCTTTTCCGTGCACGTGAAAATCTGAAGAAAAGATGCTGTCCGGATCAACCCGAAAAAAAGGAATTTAAATCTTCAAATCATGATACCTGAAAAAACCAACAGGATTTTGCTCTGGCTCAACCTGATCCTGATCCTGATCATCACATCGGCTGTGATTACCTTCCTGGTAATGAAAAGCTCGGGTGAGAATCAAACCAAGGATACGGGTGTGTTCAATTCCATGGATATGCTCCGTAAGGAACTCAGTCTTACTGATGAACAGTACCGGAAGATTCTCCTGGAGAATGACCGGACAACCCGGACATACAACATTGTTTTCGACATGATGTGCGAAACCAACGTGGCAATGATTGAGGAGCTGGCCAGGGAAGAGAGTGACCCGGCAGTGCTTGACAGCCTCTCCAGGAAAGTGGGAACGCTCAGCGCCTCCCTCAGAAGGCACACCACCGACTACTTTATGAATCTCAAGAGCATCTGCAACGAGGATCAGCAAAAAGAGCTCACCGAGATCTTCAAGAGAATGATGCAGCTTGATGAACTATGCGCGAGCTGCAACAAGAGAGAGTGTCCCAGGAGAGAACGGATAAACAACATCGGAAAATAATTTTCTGTGGTGACCGCAGGTTTTCTGCTCTTCACTTGTCTTTATATTAAGCGTTCATATTTATTCTGATTAAAATTATGCCAGATTATTTTTCAGATCTTGCCGGGAACCTGAAAGGCAAGAGATTAGATGTCCCCGACTCATTTGCCGACGATATCATGTCAAAGATTGAGCAGCGGAGGGAGGGAGGATTCAGATCCATGTCAGTGCCTTCACGGATACTTCTCTCCACGGTGGTGCTTGCAATTTACTGTTCACTGGGTGTCCTGCTGGGATTAAAGGGCTACAGTGACCTGCAACCTGACGGTAACTCATCTTCCCATGAGGCCCTGGTGGAACTCATGGACTCACACTATATAAGCACAGACCTTCTTCACGATCCCATCTTCAGAAATTTTGTCTGCAAATAATATAATAGCAAATGGCCAACCTGGTGCTTTATGCATGGTCAGGAGTTCACAGAAGGAGTTAATTATTTTTTTATGTAAGTCCCACTCGACCAATAATAAGAACGATATAATCTGATGAAGAAACAAAACTTGTACAAGCTCCTATATCAATTTGCGATAATTGCTATACTCACATTTATGGGCTTTCGCCTGCTCTTTGACAAGGCTTATGCTCCCGACTTCGAGGCTTATTGTCCGTTTGGAGGACTGCAGGCACTGGGAAGCTATCTCACCATGGACTCTCTCTCCTGCTCCATGACCAGCACGCAGATTATGATGGGGGTGGCTCTCTTTATTGGTATCGTGCTCTTCTCCAGGCTCTTCTGCGGATACATCTGTCCCCTCGGCACCGTGGGAGAGTGGATAGGCAAGCTGGGCGACAGGCTGAAGGTGAGAATAACCCCTAAAGGTTTTGTCGACTACGCCCTCCGCCTTCCGAAGTATGCCCTGCTCTTTATTACATTCTACTTCACTCTGAAGTCCAGCGAACTCTTCTGCAAGAAATTTGACCCCTACTACGCCGTTGCCTCAGGCTTTGACAGCGATGTGGTATTGCTATGGGCCCTGCTGGCTATCATTGCCCTGGTGGTAGGGTCACTCTTCGTAAGGCTCTTCTGGTGCCGCTACCTATGCCCCCTGGGAGCCCTCTCTGCCATATTCAAGTTCTCATGGTGGTTCCTGAGCGTGATGGCACTGTATGTGATACTGATACTGGTGGGTCTTGATATATCATATGTATACCCGCTCCTGGTAATCGCCGGCGGCGGATACATTCTCGAGGTTACACGGATGAAAAAGGTATGGCCTGATCCGGTGCATATCACACGCAATACGGAAACATGTATCGATTGTGGCCTCTGCTCTGAAACCTGTCCGCAGGGCATTGACGTGGCGCGGATGGAGAAGGTGACCCATACAGACTGCACTCTGTGCGGCGACTGTCTCCATGCCTGTCCTGAGAAAGATACACTCCTGATCAACAAAAAGACTATAAAGTGGCTTCCGGCAGTAGTGCTGGGAGCACTTATCATCCTTGGCATTGGTGCAGGCAGCCTGTTCGAGCTGCCGACCATAGACCAGAAGTGGGGCACCCCTGAGCAGATTGAGAGTGCCGGGGTATTTGAGATGGAAGGGTTGAAGAATATCAAGTGCTTCGGCAGCTCAACGGCTTTCGCCAACCAGATGCGAAGACACGAAGGGATTTACGGTGTTGCCACCTATGTCGCCAACCATAAGGTGCGGGTGCTGTATGACACATCGCTCTATGACGACGAAAAGTTGCAGCAGCTTATGTTCGTACCGGTGAAGCGTGTCGTCAGGGCGGTGACGAAGGATGTTGACTCGGTCACCTACTATACCCTTACCGTAGATAAGTTCTTCGATCCGCTTGATGCCACATATCTGCAGCATCTGCTCAATCAGAAGACCGATGCCTGCGGTTTCCAGACTGAGTTTGCCTGCCCGGTGATAGTGCGAATATACTTCCCGGCAGGGACAGAACCCGGCAGGGAAGCACTGACGGAGGTTATTGAGTCCAAAAACCTGACCTTCACCTCCAATGACAATGAATTTCATGTCAAACTGCCCTATAAGGTCATTACCTTCGATGATGAGCCTATGACAATGTCAAAGAGAGAATATGCTTCAGCCATGTTCGTCCCGACGGCCTCACGCTTCAACGGATACTCAAATTTTTCAGATGATGTAGTCTCAAAATATATCCTGAGAATGGGCGCAAACGCGTCACTCAAGGCCAGGTATACATACCTGGTAAGCCACCTTTCAAACGATGACGGCATAATAGCCTTTGAAACCGCCCTGGACTCAGCAGGGGCGGAGATGGGCGTGATTCATTATGTTGACACGCTGACTGTTCCTGATGACATTTATGCCGCTGTCAATTCAGATACCCTTCTCTTCCATTACAGTGACGGACGTACGGGCAAACTCGCCAATCCATTCAGCTTCCCTGATCCCGGCACAGTAATAAAATAGAACGTAAATACAGCAAACTGTAATAGTCCCACCAAAACTGATAACCGACAAACGCCATATGTATGCGATAGAATGCAAAAACCTCACCCATTATTACGGGAAGAAGCTGGTATATGAGAACCTGAGCTTCAATGTCGAAGAGGGCAAGATACTAGGCCTCCTCGGCAAGAACGGTACCGGAAAGTCAACTACCATCAACATCCTTAACGGTTTCCTGCAGCCCTTTTCGGGAGAGTGTCTTATCTACGGTGAGAACACCCAGACCCTCTCCCCGGATACCAAGAGAAGGATTGGATTCCTGATAGAGGGACATATCCAGTATTCCTTCATGAATATTCACCAGATAGAGAAGTTCTACTCCGGCTTCTATCCCGACTGGAACAGCGCACCTTACTGGGAGCTGATGTCAAAGCTCAAGGTCACCCCGACACAGAAAATCTCAACCATGTCCTGTGGCCAGCGTTCACAGGTGGCACTGGGACTCATCCTGGCACAGGATCCTGACCTGCTCATCCTTGACGATTTCTCCATGGGATTAGACCCGGGATACAGGAGGCTCTTCATTGACTATATGCGTGAGTATGCCAAGGCTGAACACAAAACAGTCTTTGTCACCTCCCACATCATTCAGGATATGGAGCGGCTGATAGACGATGTGATGATCATGGATTACAACAAGATACTGGCACAACAGCCTGTTGATCAGTTCATGAACACCTTCAGGCAGTTCAATATCACTCTAACCTCACCGGAGCAGGAGGTTGACCTCGACGGCATTGCCGTCAACATTGAGAAGGTCAAGGACAAAGTTGAGTTCTATACATATTCCACGGAGGATGAGGTTAAGAATTATCTCACATCAAAAGGTATTGCCTACAACTCATTTGAGGAGAAGAAGATGTCACTCGAAGATGCATTTATAGGACTCACGCGCAAGTATTAACACTGAACATCACACATATGCTTAAATCAATATTGTATAAAGAGTGGATTAAGATCAGGCTGGTTGTCTGGATAGCCCTCGGTCTTGGCCTCCTGGCCCTGATCAATATCTTCCTCAAGGTGCGTCATGACATAATGTTTGTCGATGCTGCAAACTACTGGTATTCATTCCTGTTCAGGGGTTTTACCTATTTCAGCATACTGAAGTTCCTGCCTTTTGTAATTGGCCTGGCGGTAGCCATAGCACAGTACTTCCCGGAGACAGTCAACAAGAGGATCAAGCTGACATTTCACCTTCCTGTCTCCGAGAACGGGATACTTATCAAGATGCATGCATTCGGGGCAGTGATGCTGTTGGCTATTTTCGTGGTCATACTGGGACTCTTCACAGCCGGCAGTGCAATCTTCTTCCCTTCAAACATTATCAGGGCATCACTGCTGACCATGTTGCCCTGGTTTCTCGCTGGCATGGCAACCTATTTCATGGTTGCACTGATACTGCTTGAGCCAATGTGGATCTTCAGGGGACTCTACGCGGCAGCGGCTGCAGGATTTGTGACAATCTTCTTCACAGGTGCATCAATAGGCGCATTCAGACCGGTGCTTCTGCCACTCACGCTGATTACCCTGGTTCTCAGTTGTGTTGTTTTGTTTTCGGGTTACAGGTTCAGGAAAGGAGAGATGTAAGATGATAAAGTTCAGCAGATATATATTAGTAGCTACAGCCATCCTGGTAGCATCGATAGTGCTGCCGACACTGTTCTGGACAATCTTTGAGAAGGTTCCCAGGTCACCCAATATATTCTACAGCACCATTACGGAAGACTTTGTGATTGTTGACGGCAGTAAGAAGAAAAATCCGGAAGGGAAGGAATACACCTCTGAAGAGTATGAAAAGATTCTTCCCTTCATGTTCTTCAGGCAGCTGATGGCTGATGGTACAATGCCCGATTCCATCAACGGAGTACTGATGGAGGCTCCCTCAATCAGCCGGGCCTCATCATTCTACAGGTATACACCGAAAAGACTCGACTCTCCGGTTCCCACCCTCTGGCCCATGTTTGAATCGCAGAGCGGAAAGGTAAACCTCACCATGCCGGAGGACTATTTCCGGATTGAGAAAAGGATGGAATTCATTGTGGCCAGAACAAACGAGGTCAACGAAGAGAAGAGCAGCCTGTTTACTGCTGCCCTGGCGGAAGAGGGATTCTCATTTCCGGCCGGGATCATAGCTGGCATTCCCACAACCAGGAAGTCGTGCGACGAGGGATATTTCATCACTGACAGCGCAGGGGCACTCTTTCATGTAAAGATGATTAAAGGGCAGCCATACGTTGTTCGTATTGACACTCCCGAAGAGCTTGATATTGTATACATTGAAGCTGTGGATATCCGCAGCAAAGAGTATTACTGTTATGTTTTTACCCGTAACAAGGGTGTATTTGTGGTAATGGATGAGGTCTATGACCTCCAGCGGCTGCCGGTTGACGGATTTAATCCTTCCATTCACACCTTCAGGCTTACCGCTGATCTGTTCAATAAGTGCATCACCGTTATGGGAAGTAACTGGTATGAGGCAATAGCACTTGATGACATGTATAATGTTGTGGCCACCCACGGAGAGGAGTGGGAAGATCTGTATGACAGACCTGACGGAAAAATGTTTGCCTCACTCTTTCCGTTCGAGACACAGATGAGAGATGATAATTCCTCGTTTGTAAGGTTCTACTTCAAGCCTTCACCGGGCGTAAGGTGGCTCATCGTCAACCTGCTCGCCCTGATAGTGACAGTGGTGCTGATTATCAGGCGCGGATGGCCGCTGAGATCCAATATCCCGGATCTGATTATAACAGCGGTAACCGGGGTGTACGGACTGATTGCCACACAGTTCTTTCCGAACAAATTCAGTAAAGTGAAACCTCCAGTCAAAAACTGACAGATTGAAAAAGTTACTTTCAATAGTGTTGTTGCTAGGCGTTGCCCTGGTGCTGACGGGACAGACAAGGTCGTCGATGCAGGGCAAGATCATCTGCCGGAATACAGGAGAACAGGTGATGATGGCAACCGTGGTTGTCAAGGAGCTTAACATCTGGGCCACCACCAATGATTCCGGCGACTTTGTGCTGCGGAATGTCCCTTCCGGGACCTATACGCTGGTTGTCTCATGCCTGGGGTTTATCGAGCATGAGCATCAGGTTACCTTCCCGGTTCGTGAAGAGAAGGTCACTATTCTTATTGATGAGGCCACCCTTGCCATCGAAGATGTTGTGGTGACAGCAAAAGAGGGGCGGCGAATAGCCTCGGGGTCGGTGATAGAACAGTCGGCCATACAGCATGTGCAGCCCACCGACCTCTCCGATGTATTGCAGTTGCTGCCGGGCCAAACGGCGCTTAACCCAGACCTCTCCAGGCCCAAACAGCTGACTGTCAGGGAGATCATCAGGAAAGACGGTTACATAGGCGATAATATGGCCAGCCTGGGGACATTGCTTATTGTTGACGGGGCACCGGTGTCCAATGATGCCAATATGCAGTTTCTCAAGACTACCGGTGCATCTACGGGCGTCACTGCCGGTTTTGCCACCACAGCCTCAGGAGGAACTGATGTCAGGCAGATAGCTGTTGACAATATTGAAACCATCGAGGTTGTAAGAGGTATTGCCGGAGTGGAGAATGGCGATATGCTAAGCGGTGCGGTCAAGGTGACCATGAAAAAAGGGAAGACCCCCTTTACAGCCAAAATAAAAACCGATCCCGGAATAAAACAGTTCTATGCCGGAAAAGGCCTGGCACTTGGAGACAAGGCCGGGACACTGAACCTCGACTTTGACTATACCCAGTCTTTTGATGATATAAGGGTAAGATACAAAACCTTCAACAGGCTCAACGGTGGTCTTATCTACAACAATACCCTTTTCAGGGAAACCAGACCGCTCACCCTGAGCCTTTCGGCACGTGGATCCCAGACCCTGGACGTCAGCAAAAACGATCCTGATATGCTTGATATCGAGGACTATGAGGCAAAGGATCAGGGTCTCTCCATGAACCTTAATGCCAAATGGGCGATGAACTCCACGGTGCTGACAAACCTGAACCTGATGGTCTCAGGCAATATACAGCATCAGGTGGGCCATGAGGTCACCATGGAGGAGATACCCTCCGGAGCCCAGCCGCAGCCGGTAGCCTACGAGCCGGGAGAGAACCAGGTACCCATACTGCCCTCCTCGTATATCAGCGATCTCACCATCGACGGCCGCCCCTATTATTACAACGTGAAACTGTCAGGCAACCGGTCGTTCAACATCGGCAAAATACTCAGTAATATTGTTGCAGGGGTTGATTATAAACTAATAGGCAACAACGGTTTGGGAAGGGTCTATGACCTGTCGCGGCCGCCTGTGCCCACTGGAGGAACAGATGCCAGACCGAGGTCATACAAGGATATACCATCCCTGGGACAGCTGGCATATTATGCCGAGGAGAACCTGGGTATACCCCTGGGGAAGACCAGGCTCGACCTTCAGGCAGGCCTCAGATTCACCAATGTGCAGCCTGAAGGCATCTTCAGGTCAAAGGAGGAGACCACTATGCTGGATCCCCGGTTTAATGCAAGGTACACTGTGATCGACAACGGAAAGGGAGCTCTATCGCATCTGGCCTTCAGGGGTGGTTACGGCCTCTTCTCCAAAGCCCCGTCACTGCTCTATCTCTACCCAGACAGGGCTTACTGGGATAAAACCGGACTGAGCTATTATGACCCTGTGGCACAAAGAGGTTTGTTTGTGGTTACAACCAAGATATTTGAAAATCCCCGCAATGAAAACTTGATTCCGGCAGTGAACCGCAAAATTGAAGGCGGATTTGACCTGACAATCAAGGATATTGACCTGAATGTTACTCTCTATTCAGAGAAGATGGAGAACGGCTTCAGTTTCGAATCATACTACGAGAATTTTATCTTCAACAGGTACACACAGCCGTTGCAGAACGGCCTGGAGCTCTATTTTGTGCCGGGCTCGGGAGTATTCTACCTCGATCCTGTCTCAGGCACTGAGGTGCAGCTGCCGGTGGTTCAGGATACTGTGTTTGTCAGTTTCACCTATCCCGGGAACGGTACCATGACAACAAAAAGGGGCGTTGAGTTTACCCTTGACCTGGGCACTGTAAGATCGTTACGTACCTCCTTCATCATTGACGGTGCCTGGATGACAGTGAAGAGGCAAACGACATTAGGAGATCTCACCAAACCATCCTCGGGCAGCATCGGCGGGAAGGAGTTCCCAATGGTTGCCCTCTATCCTGCAGGATACGGCAGCATTGACAAGCGCTTCAACACCAATATCAGGACTATCACACATATCAGGGAACTGCGCATGGTGGCATCCGTGACCACACAGATAATATGGATGGACCGCGACCAGAGTGTCTGGGATGACCCGGACGGCAATCCACTGTTCTATACTGATCCTGCTGTTGATGATCCGTATGGCGACAAGCTTTTGCCCAAGTATGTGGATCCATTGGGATATTATGACCGTCAGATGGTCTATCATGATTTCGACCGTGCCCTGGCAGTCACCAAACCCTATTCTGACCTGATAAAAAGGTATAATACTCCCTGGTACTTTGCCGAGACAGGCTACCCACCATACTTCGTCATAAACTTCAAACTCACCAAGGAGATCACTGACAAGGCCAACATCTCATTTTATGCAAACAATATTACCAATCGCAATCCCCTGATAAAACAACGTGGGGGCGCTCCTGAGGTCTATGCACGCAGGAACCCTCCCCTCTATTTTGGCGCAGAAATAAAAATCAAATTCTAACCTTAAATTGAATATCATGAAAAAATGCACAATCTTTCTGGTTATCATTCTTGCGGGAGCGGCGGCACTTACCTCCTGCGAGAAGGGAGCACAACTCTATGATGTAACCATCTCGGCTTACTATCCCGAGGGTTACGGCGATGATCTTGCCTCCGATGTAAATATTCTGATTGAGAATACCATCTCGGGCCAGAAGTTTAACCTGGTGACCAACACCCTTGGTACTGCCGAAATGGCACTCGAAGAGGGGATGTATAAAATATCAGCCACCAAGGAGACAGACGATTTCTATCTTAACGGAATAACCGAAAACCTGACAGTACAGCCCACCGGGACAAACAACTGGGATGTTCACCTGGTGGCTACTTCAAAAGAGGGCGGTCTTGTCTTCAAGGAGATCTACTACACGGGATCCAAAACCGAGTCAGGCAGCAACTACTACTCCGACCAGTTCCATGAGATCTACAACAACAGCGATGAGGTTGTCTATCTTGACGGCCTCTGTTTTGGGCTTACTACTCCATTGGGATCGACTGAGACTGTTTGGGTTAACCCCGACGGCTCCATCATGGACAGAATACCCTGCACATTCCATGTCCTGATGGTCCCCGGAACAGGCCAGCAGTACCCGCTGCAGCCCAGGACAAGCACAGTGCTTGCCATGGACGCTATAGACCACAAGACTGATCCGCTTGGCAATCCTCTCTCTCCAGTGAATCTTGCCGGAGCACAGTTTGAGGCTTTCATTGAGGCCCCCGGCAAGGATACCGACGCCCCACAGGCCACCAACATGATAGTGATGTACACTACCTCCGCATCAATGGTCGACTGGCTCCATACAGTCAATGGCCAGGGAGTTATCATGTTCAGGCTGCCGACCGGACTTGACTGGCAGACCTTTGTTGCCAACCCCGACAACTTCATGACCCAACCCGGATCAACTTCACAAACACAATACTTTATGGTGCATAAAGACTGGGTTGTAGATGGGGTGGAATGCAACCGCCCGGAGGAGGACAAGAGATTTAAGAGACTGCCTACCTCAGTTGATGCCGGTATGACCTGGAGCCTTGCCTCATATAACAGCAAGAGTGTCAGGCGAAAGGTTGAGAAGATCCTTGACGGAAAGGCCATCTACAAGGACAGCAACAACTCCTACAACGACTTTATCAACGATCTGGATCCAACACCCTTTGAACATCCGACAACCGTTGACAACTAGCTGACAAAATGAAGCGAGTGTGCCGGGCATGATGCAAACAGCCTGTCCGGCACCCCGCTTTAATTAACTGAATAACCAGGGTGATGAAGAATCTGACAGTTTTGCGTTTACTGATAAGTCTGATTATGGCTGGCCTTGCCGGTACGGTATCTGCGGCAGACACCATTGCGGTGCCGCGGGGCAGCCGTGCTTTTGACATCATGCCTTTTGTCCTCCCCTGGACAGGCACTTCAAACCCGGCCGCTCTATCAGAGACCAACTTCGGGAACATCAGCCTGGCACAGGCAGGATATACAAGGTTTGATGATGATATCAGGATGATTCAGCAGCCCGTGCAATCCTCATCATACCACGCGGTGACAAAGGGGTTCATGAATCTCGGAAGGGTTTCCCTCTTCGGATCATTCAAATACTCCAACTCCGGATACAAGGGTGTCAATTACAACGGCACCATGATGTTCGATACCCGTAATCCATACCTGCTAGGAGATTCGGTATCCGCAAGACAGTCCAGGGAGCAGTTCGGCATGGAGGGGAAACTGAGCTACTCACTTAATGATAGGGTTAACATAGCTTTTGGAGCAGAGTACCTCTCTGCCGTCGGGGCCAAACAGAAGGATCCGCGCAACAAGAACACAATCTCCTCGCTGAAGGTCACTCCCGGGATAACCTATGACCTGGGCAAAACAAAAGTCGGACTCTCAGGTTCGGTCTATACCACCAGCAATGAGATGTCCTACAAAGTTGAAGGTAACTGGAACCAGGACCTCTTTGTCTTCCTGGGCCTCGGTTACTTCAGGCAGGAAATCAACATATCATCCTATTCTCAGTGGTATACGGGAAACGGTTTCGCAGGGGCACTCCAGGCTTCCCGTGAGGGCGATGATCTTTACATGATAGCAGAGGTAAGCTATGACCATTATACTGAAGAGGCGCGTTCGGGCAGCTCTTTCAGACTGATTGACGGCATCATCGAGACAGATGACATCTCGCTGTCAGGGATGCTTAGGTTAGAACGGGGCCATGCTTTTCATATCCTCACCGTCAAGGGATCATTGAAGGCAGTGAGCGGCGACGAGATACTGCAACGATCATACAAAATAAACAAGGGTACCTATACCTACGATTCGCTTGCTACTGTAAGCTGGATAGAGAATAAGCAGATGATAACCGATCTGGGCGGTGAGTTGAAATATACCCGGATGGTTTATGACAACGATTATAATGTCGACCTGGAGTTTGGGGGAGCTCTGCGGGTCGGCTACTACTCCACCGAGCATTTCCCGGTACAGAGCTACGGATTCTACAATACATTTAATCTGGGCGGATCACTCTTTGCCAGGAAGCTGCTCAAGGGAGGCCGGCTGCTCATAACCCCGGGTCTGGAGGCCGGTTACCGGATGAACCTGGGATCCGATATATCATATATCGTTCAGACTCTGAGCATTCCGGCCATGGTATATCATGACTACTATATCGCGAAAGCTAATATTATCAGTGCATCAGCATCGGTCAGGATTGAGATGCCCTTCAGTCAGAACAAATTTATCAAATCATTGTTCCTTATTCCGCAGGGCCGGTATGCTGCGGCTCCGGGCTCCGAGGCCGGAGATTTGTCAGGATATATGATAGATGTTGTAGCCGGACTTACATTTTAAAATTATGAAGAAATCAATCGTATCAGCAATGTTGGCGTTAACCCTGTTAACGCCAACATTTTCTCAGCCCCTGAATGTCAGGTTTGCAATCATAGCCGACAGTAAATCTATGACAGCGGCTGGTAATGAGATAAAGGAATATGCATCCGTACTTAAGGCAGAAGGCCTTGATGCGGTTATCATAGAGGACCGCTGGAAGCATGCTGACTCCATCAGGTCGGTCTTGCGTAAGATGTATGACTCAGGCCATGGATTGGAGGGAACGGTGTTCATTGGCGAGATTCCTGTGCCCATGCTCCGTGATGCACAGCACCTCACATCGGCCTTTAAGATGGACCAGGATCGATACCCGTGGAACAGGTCGTCAGTGCCTTCTGACAGGTTCTACGAAGACTTTGACCTGGAGTTTACATTCCTGAAGCCTGATACAAACGGACTTTATTTCTACTACACCCTGAACCCCTCATCACCGCAGGTGCTCACTCCGGACATCTACAGCGGCCGGATACGGATTCCTGACGACAGTGACGGGTCAAAACTGCAGGCATATCTGTGGAAAGTAATAGAAGCACACAAGAACCCGGATATCGTTGATGAGCTTCTCTTCTTTGCCGGCCATGGATACAATTCCAATTCCATGACAGCCCGTATCGATGAGAAGGTCGCGCTGCTGCAGCAGTTCCCGCAGCTCAGCAGGCAGGATAAAGGACTGGAATACATAGATTACACCTTTGATGAGCACATCAAGAACAGCATCCTCTCACTGATGACTGACGAGATGGTTGACATAGCCCTGCTTCACCATCACGGTGCCTATGATGCCCAGTATGTGGGATCGGAGAAGGCAGCCAACGGTGTGCAGCAGAATATTGAGAGTATCAAATTCTACCTCCGTTCAAAGGTAAGGGGTGCAAATGACACCGTGGAGGCCAAGAACAGGTATATGGAGTGGCTGGGAGTCCCCGATTCATGGTTCAGGGGTGCAAACGAGAAAGGACAGACTGAGATAGACTCAGCCTGGTTTGCAGATATGGACATCATTGCTCAGGATGTGGCAGAATATGACATCAAGACCAGGTTCATCATGTTTGATGCCTGCTTCAACGGTTCATTCCACCGCGATGAATTCATCTCGGGAGCATATGTCTTCGGTGAAGGAAGAACGGTGGCGGCACAGGCCAACACCGTCAACTCGCTGCAGGACAAGTATCCCAACGAGATGGTAGGCCTGCTCTCATACGGCATGAGGGTGGGAGAGTGGAACCGGATGGTATGCTTCCTGGAGTCCCATATTATCGGCGACCCCACCTTCAGGTTCGCTTCATCGGATCCGAAGCTTGACGCCGACAGGATGATGAAGAGGGCCGGCAACAACGGCATGCTGGTGAAGCTGACCTCATACCCTCATCCCGATGTGCAGAGCTGGGCTCTCTGGCATCTTCATTCCAACGGTTATCCGGATATAAGCAACCTGCTGACAGATAAATACTTCAGCTCGCCGTACATGAACACCCGCATGACTGCGCTGAAGCTCCTTACGCAGCTGAAAGACGACAACTTCGTCAGGGTGACGGCAGCAGCTCTCAACGATTCATATGAGCTTGTTCGAAGGTTTGCTGCCATATACTGCCAGGAGTCTGGCGACCCGCGGCTGGCGCCGGCATTGATACGTCTGGTTACCCATCCCAATGTCTCAAAGAGGGTGAACTACCAGGCTGTGGATGCCCTGGCATGTTTTGACAGCACACTGCTGATGCGGGAGCTCGACAAAAGATTTGAAGGTACTGATACGGCAAACTATCTTGGGTTAATCTACAACCAGACTGCGGCAAACATAAGCAAAAGGGCCGGTTATCCGCGTGAGAGCATTGAGACTATCACGGGGGCGGATGTCACTGAGAAGAACAAGCTCTTTGACATCAGGTCACTGCGCAACCTGACATACCACACCCTCATTGAGCCATTGTGTGAATATGTTCTCACCGCTCCCGGAGAGAAGCTGGAAGTTGCACTTATCGAGGCTCTCGGCTGGTTTAACTATAGCTATAACAGGCAGCATATAATTGACACCTGCAACACCATCATGGCTGACACTGAAAGGTTCCCGGAGCCGGTACGCCTCGAGGCCCTGAGGACGTTAAAACGGCTGGAGTAAAGCCTTTGCTTCATAGACGTGCTTCGGAAAGCATTTCGTGAAGTCCGGCCTTCTATTGAAGGGTCAGATTACCACTTAGGCTCCAGGTGATTCGGTTATCACTGCATCATAAGAGTCAGGGCACATATCACTGACTTGCTCCTGGGGTGATTGATACCGTACAGATCATGAGGCATGGCAACCAGGATCTCGAAGTTGCGTCCCGCGGTCACGATGAAGCCCGGGTAGAGTGTCAGCAGGGAGAACCTCTCATGCTCCTCCGGACCGAATCCGGACCTGAAGCCTGTTCCCAGCACTGTCTGCATGCTGCCGTCAAAGAGAAACCATCCCCAGTCGAAACAGAGATTAAGACATCCGTGTGAGGGGATGAGCTCCCCTGCCACCGGGATACTGTATCCGGCGTTTATATCCACAGACACCGACGTGGTTATCTCCTGTGACAGCAGGAGGGCGCCGGAAACAGATGAGAGCACTGATGTTCTTTCAGAAACAGGATGGAACAGGGTCTCTCCGAAGCCGAATTTCATTCCCCCTGCCACTGCCAGAGAAGTTGCCCCCTGCCGGCAGGGCATCCACTTTATGCCCAGTGAAGCTTCTTCAGCCTCCCTGTCTACCGTGGCTCCTATCTCAGTGTTGCGCAAGGCTCCGAAGGTCATGCGGAAGAAGAGGCTGGAGGCGATATCAGCTTTTCTTCCATCACCGGTCAGGGGATTAAGAGTACCGTTATCGTCCCAAACTGATACACTCTTCTCAAATGCATACTGTATTTCAAACTCGAGGCTCTGATGGTCGATAACCTGTCCGGAGGAGCTGTTAAGTTTTGATCCTGATATACCACACACCTGTCCTGACAGGTGGCTTAATCCGGAAAGAAAAAACAGGGCTATCGTGCAATGAATGTTAGGATTTGCCATTTAAGATCATCATCTTACATTATGATGACCTGACTAGGCAAAAGTTTAATCAGGCTGTTATTTTTCTTTAACACTTGACGGCAGCACGGGCACTGCGCCCAATCCGTTCCGGTTTGTGCCGGCGGACACAATCACCCCCTGATACAGAAAATTGTCATTTATGCAGGTAAGAGTCTGCTCCTTTCCACAAGTAATCAACATTATCATTTATAGTGCGCGAGGGCAAACCGGAAAAGGTGCGAACCACACCCTGTTTGGTGGCGCCATTAAGGCTCTGTGTAGCGGGCGTACAAACAGGGGGTGGTTGTCCTTTCCGGCCTCCTTTTCTTTGGTTCATTTCTTTTGGAGGAGCAAAAGAAATGAACAGTAATCCCAAAAGAAAAAGGGTGCCCTTTTGAGACACCCTCTTCCTGTAATATGTAAGGTGAGATTCTGGTTTATTCCTCCTCTTCCTCGGCCTCGTATGCCTTTATGACGGCATCCTGTACCTCGCCGGGAACCTGGGTATACTCCGCGAACTTCATGGTGTACATCGCACGACCGCCGGTCAGTGAACTGAGGGCGGTGGAGTACTTGTTCATCTCGGCCAGGGGTACCTTTGCCCTGACGACCTCAAATCCCTTGTCGCTTGACATGCCGAGAACCATACCGCGGCGGCCCTGCAGGTCACTGATCACATCACCCATACGGTCTGACGGAACCATTATCTCCACGTCATATACAGGCTCCAGAATCTTCGGACCGGCATTCTTGAAGGCGGTGCTGAAGGCATTACGCCCTGCCAGACGGAACGAGATCTCATTTGAGTCAACGGAGTGCATCTTGCCGTCATAGACGTAAACCCGTATGTCACGGGCATAGGAGCCTGTTAACGGACCTACCTCCATCTTCTCCATGATACCCTTCAGGATAGCAGGCATGAACCGTGCATCAATGGAGCCTCCCACGATACAGTTCACATAGATCAGCTTACCGCCCCAGGGAAGCTCAATCTCCTCCAGGTCTCGGTTGGAAAGCTTGATCTCCTTGCCGGCAATCTTCATCATTGTCTTTGCCTCTGAACCTTCCTCGTAGGGCTCGATTATCATATGCACTTCACCGAACTGGCCTGCGCCGCCCGACTGTTTCTTGTGACGGTAGTCAGCCTGTGCTGCCCTGGTGATAGTCTCACGGTAGGGAATCTTAGGAGCAAGATACTGTGTATCAATCTTAAAGATATTGTCAAGATGCCACTTCAGAATATTGAGATGGTATTCGCCCTGTCCGTGGATGATGATCTGTTTGAGTTCCTTGGAGTACTCCACAAGGATGGTCGGATCCTCCTGGTGCATCCTGTTCAGCGCCTCGCCCAGCTTCTCCTCATCGCTCTCACTCACCGGTTTGATGGCAGCACGGTATTTAGGAGCGGGGAACATCATATCCTCATATTTCCAGTCGTTGCCCGGCGCATTGAGCGTATGGTTTGTCTTGGTGTTTTTCAGTTTCACGAAGCCGCCGATATCACCTGCATGCATCTCGGGAACACGGCTGCGGTTCTTGCCGGCAACGGCGAAGATCTGTGAGAGGCGCTCCTTGGTTCCGTTGCTGGTGTTGACCGCGTCAAAGTTCTCGCTGACCTTGCCTGACATAACCCTGAAGTAGTTGA
>JAAZBN010000085.1 GCA_012513795.1 Bacteroidales bacterium
CTCCCATGCAGACTTTCCTGGATAGTATCCACCTGGCCAAAGAGAAAATGCTGGATCAGCAATATGAGAAAATGAACAATGAAGACCATTTATCCGCTGTAAGCAAACAAAATGCGTCCGATGAGATGACTGCAAGGCCGGATGATTTATCATCCGTTCATACCAGCCTTGCAGGAATCGAAGAGGATGCTAACTTTGCTGAAGCGGTAAATGGTTAGTAAAAATACCCCTACTGTCAGATCAAGTACTGACTATTACAGTTCAGAGGCGTCAATCCACCTGAAGACCCTGTCAGAACGCCTTACCTTCTCACCTGTTTTTATCGAGCACACCTCTCCCCGGGGAATTATAACAACCTCATTTCCCGACGCATCTCTCAGCCCGGTCACGGGCTGCCTTACCAGGCCTGTTGAGGGTCCGGTGATAAGAAGCTCATCACCTGCCTTAAGGTCTCCCGTCTCCAGCTTTATCTCTGCCACTCCCAGCCTGGTAAAGTAGTTTGTTACCTTACCCAGGTAGATTTTTCTTTTTGTGGCTGATGAACCATAGGTTGTGGTCCACTCTCCAAGCCTCTGTCCGAGGTAATAGCCATCCCAGAAGCCCCTGTTGAAGACGCTTTCCAGTTGTCTCATCCATCCATCCACTTTTTCCTTGCCATAAGTCCCGTCAGCCACTGCAGCAGCGGCCTCGCTGTAGCAACGTGATACTGTTTCAACATATTCCGGCGGCCTGGCCCTGCCCTCTATCTTCAGAACCCTGGCTCCAGCATCTATGACCTGGTCAAGAAAACCGATGGTGCACAGGTCTTTTGGTGACATAATATACTGGTTGTCAATGTCAAGTTCATAACCTGTCTCCCGGTCCCTGACAGTATAACCCCGTCTGCATGTCTGGTAACAGTTACCCCTGTTGGCCGAGGCATTGTATTCGTGGAGACTGAGGTAGCATTTGCCTGACACTGCCATGCAGAGGGCTCCGTGTACAAACATTTCGAGCTTCAGAGGTCTGCCACCGGGGCCAAGTATATTATTCCTATTGATAGCCTCATGTATCATTTTAACCTGCTGCAGGTTAAGTTCTCTTGACAGCACGGCCACATCAGCCCATTGTGAGTAAAACTTCAGCGCCTCGGTATTGGAGATATTAAGCTGGGTGGAGAGATGAATCTCTATGCCTCTTTCCCTGGCTGCGAGTATTGCTGCCTGATCAGTGGCAATTACGGCTGTGATCCCGGCCTGCGATGCTTCTTCAAGCAGCCTGTTCATCTCACTTATCTCCCCGTCATAAACCACTATGTTTAGTGTCAGATAGCTCTTCAGCCCGTGATTTTTGCAGTAATCAACTATTTCAGCCAGATCAGCCGTGGTGAAGTTGTGTGATGAACGGGCCCTCATGTTCATCTTCTCCACACCAAAGTAGACGGAATCTGCGCCGCCGCTGACAGCTGCACGCAACGACTCCCATGAGCCCGCCGGCGCCATTATCTCTATATCACTTCTCTTCACTGCGGCAACGTTTTATCAACCTTTCCTGTTCAGTATTATCCGCATGCAACTTCCATTGCCCGGCTCTGACCGAAGCACGAAGATCTTTCCCCTGTGATACTGCTCAATGATTCTCTTTGACAACGAGAGGCCAAGACCCCA
>JAAZBN010000086.1 GCA_012513795.1 Bacteroidales bacterium
GATGTTTCCGGTTTTCATGCAAGCCGCAGGATATGATGTTTCCGCTTTTCTGCAAGCCGCAGGACATGATGTTTCCGCTTTTCTGCAAGCCGCAGGACATTTGGCAGTGAATGATGCTCCAATCTTCTCTTCGGCGCAGGTCATGAAGCCAATCCCGAGACAGGCACCAGCCTTCTTCTGAATGCGGAGACTTATTGTTATCCTGTTATATATGTTCAAACTTCTTTCGGTAATTACTAGTAGTGGCTCACCCTGGCACAGGCCATGAAATCTTTCCCCGGGTAGGCGGGCCCCTCTTCTTCTGACCGTCGAGAGCAGATACTATACTGAAGATTCCTCATTTGCGCTAAGTTCCGGTCTGGAATAATGTTTTATGTACAATCAGCCGGATGACCGGCAATCAAATCAATGTAAAGACTTATCTGTGAGCACAATAAAAATCGCTGCATATCATGATTACAATCACAGCCGAAAGGGTTTTGCACGACGGTGGAATTCGTGTCACCCTCAGGTTCCCGTTAGACAGGGAATTAACCGAAAAAGTAAGAATGTTACCCGGAGCCAGGTGGAGCGACAGGTTAAACTGCTGGCATATACCGGATGCCCCGGATGTTGTCTCCTTGCTCTTTAAGAACTTCAGTCCGTATGCATACATTGATTACACTGCATTCAGGAAAACGAATTCAGCAAGCAGGGATCGCAGCGGCGGGAAGACAGAAAAGGTCATAAGGAAAGTTTCGGGTCAGCCCTTTTCGATCCCCCCGGAATTCACCGAAGCAGTATCGGGACAAGTGGCGCAGGGGTCACTTCATCCTGATCTCAACGGTGAAGCGATGGATTCAGAAGGCCCTGGCGCTGAAACTGCCGGCACCTTCCCTCCTCCTCCCGAGACGAAGTCCGGTGCGCCTGCAAAGAAAACCTCTCTCAGGGAGGTTATCCTCAGTCCGGTTGCGCGTGCTGACCTTGACAGGTTTCGCAGCTGGCTGGAGGCACGCAGGTTTCCTGAGACCACTGTTCGAACCTACACTATGATGATGGAGGCCTTTTTAAAGTTTGTAGCTCCCCGGGAGGCGGCAGACTGTAATGCCGGTGACCTGGTCCGGATGGTTAATGATTACATTCTGCCGAATGGTCTGAGTTATTCATATCAGAATCAGCTTATCAGTGCGGTAAAGAAGTTTTACAGGGAGATATATAGTGATGTGATTGATCCGGGAGAATTCACCCGTCCGCGTGTTCGGCACAGGTTACCCAATGTTCTGAGCAAGGAAGAAGTAAGGAGGATTTTGTCAGCGCCCATGAATGAGAAGCACAGGGTATTATTGAGTGTGATTTACGGTTGTGGTCTCAGGCGCAGCGAAGCAATAATGCTTGAGCTTGGTGACATTGATCGTGACCGCTTACTCCTGATTGTCAGGCAATCAAAGGGATTCAAGGACAGGCTTGTACCAGTCTCGCCGAAGCTGGTTGAGATTATTGATACATATCTCAAAAGATATAAACCTGCAACTTACGTATTTGAGGGGCAGAGACAGGGTACTCCCTACAGTGCCACCAGTGTGGAGAAGATATTTGGTATTGCATGTATCCGTGCTGGCATACGGAAGGAGATTACCCTTCATGGGCTGAGGCATTCGTATGCAACTCATCTGCTGGAGGCAGGGACTGATCTGCGTTATATTCAGGAATTGCTTGGGCACAAGAGCAGCAAGACGACGGAGATTTACACTCATGTCACTGAGAAGAGCATCCAGAAGATCCGCAGTCCGTTTGATGATCTGTGAACATTTTAAGTAACGGAGTTTCAGGGAGCGATGAATAATATGTAGTCTTTGAGATCACTACATAGATGGTAACTTAAGAACCATACATTTGTACAGTCACTGCAGATGCAGTCAGGTAAAAAAAACAAACATATGTGGTTTTCAATAGACATGGTGCGTCATGAATTTTCACAATTCTCTTCTGGCCGTTTCAGGCATAAGGAAGGTTATTCCCCTTCAAGAACTGAGGCATCCGTTTGCAACTCATCTGCGTGAAATCCGGAGAGCTCTCCGGTACATCCGGGAGTTACCCGGGCGCAAGAGAAGCAAGATCACAGAGATTTATACCCTTGTCATCAAGAAAAACTCACACTTTTGTAATTCATTAAATCAAAAGCTATGAATCCCAGGTTGTCAGCAATAATATTTTTAACTGTATCTCTTTCTTTAATAACGCATTCTCAGTCAGTATCCGACAGCAGCAGGACGGTTCGTGTTTTATCCTTTAATATTTACCATGGTGCCACGATGAAGGGTGATTTCGATCTCGATCTGATTGCCGGAGTGATTAATGCTACTGATCCTGACCTGGTTGCATTGCAGGAGGTGGATTTCAAGACGAGGAGGGCGCAGGGTTATGATCTTGCCACCGAACTTGGTTGGAGGACTGGGAGGGCATCGCTTTTTGGAAGGGCGATGTCCTATGATGGAGGCGAGTATGGTGAAGGTATCTTGTCGCGTTACAGTTTTATTGCTACGCGAAACATTCCTCTTCCCTTCACAGGGAATAATGAGCCGAGGGCAGCTATTGAGGTAATGACGGTTTTGCCGTCAGGAGACACGATAGTATTCATCGGGACGCATTTTGATCATACCAGTAATGAGACGGACCGGGTTCTTCAGGCGAAGAGGGTCAACGATATTTTAAATGGTGCGTGTTATCCGGTTATTTTGGCGGGTGATCTGAATGCTGTTCCCGGCAGTGTTCCGATAATGATTCTTGAAGATTATTGGGGCAGTGCGTATGACAAGGTGGTGCCCGCGCCCACCTATCCGTCGGGTGCACCTTCAAAGAAGATTGATTACGTCATGTATTATCCTAAGGATCGGTGGAGGGTTATCAGTTCGGAGGTAGTTAAGGACTCAGTAGCCTCTGATCACTGTCCGTATCTGGTAGTTTTGGAATTATTATGAACGAACCGAGATTTCCGGTATTTACCCATGGGATTTTTACAGGAGGCACTGCAATGCGAAAAGAGCAATTTATTGAACTGGTTTTTACTGCTTATATGAAAGGTGTTTATCAATTCTCTTCCATTCTCTGCATATAACAATCACCCGCCACTCCACAATAACACCCATTTCAGCAAAATATACATACCTTTGGTTTACACATAAACAAGTTATCTGCAAGCCCAAGCAAATCAGTCATATGAAGTAGTCTGACAAAGAATATAGTTTTCAAAACTTCTTCATATCTTTCCACAAATCGAATTTTTTTTGATATGAAAATACGGGCCACGAGCAAACTACTTAATATATCTGGAATAGCATCAATAAAAGATGAGAGTGATCCATGCGAAACATTACCAGGAGAATGGTATGCCGGAATTATGTCTCTCCTGCGTCCAGGTAAATTTGCTGTTCATTTTCTGCACTACCCAACCTACATTTCCATTTTCATTCCAGGCAAATCACTTAATAAGCTAATACCATTGCTACCCCAAAAAGTATCTTCTTACCTCAAACGTAATGGATATTCAAAACTTGAATCTTCATTCCAGTTAAACACTAGTCCAGAAATATTTGCTACAAATAGCCGGAGGATGTTAGGGCATATGAACCAAATAAAATATGCCCTAGAATATCACTTTGCTATCGCATATTCAATTGAGGAAATAAATTTTGAACACATTGAAGATCAATATTTGAAATACTTATTTGGTGGAAAATACAAAGGGCGTAACTACATAAGACCAAGAGATCAACTTGACAATTTTCTAATCCAACATACTATTGATAAGCAATAAAGGGCCAGCAGATAACAGGTCGGTATATGCAATTGGCTTCTGCACCGCGAGAATCTTCTGGTCAAAATGAAAGACCTTCAATGGCGGTGCAGGCTGCCCCGGCTCCCGCCGGGGACCCCCGCTGGTGTCACGGTTTTTGCCAACGCGAGAATTAAGTAATAACAATCATAACCCTACATCGCATCACGAGTGCAAAAACACGCGCCACCGCGACTCTACGCCAACTGCACATACCGCCGAACGTTATAGGCAAGCTTAGGCAAACCACTTCCATCAAAATGGATTAAAATACTACTCATGAATGCAAAAGAAAAGCAGGTTGAATTTGTAAAGTCCTATTTGAAACCAAAACTTAAGGAGGAAGGTTTTAGCACTTCTAGACTGACCTGGTGGAAGAACAAAGGAGATTTTTTTATTGTGATTAACCTGCAAAATTCACTGTACAACAGTAAAAATGAACTAAGTTTTTGCTTCAATATTGGTGTAGCAATAACAGAGCTAATTAAAGATCCTTTCAAAAAAGAACGCTACGTAACCGCTATGTAACTTTGTTTCTGTAAAATTGATATAGAGGTGCAATAGACAAAAGAAAGTCACGGTTGATAATAGTTTAAGAGTACTAATCTAAAAACTTACAACCATGACTTTCGAAGAACGTGAGCAAATTACGAAGAAAAATTCAGATGAGCTGCTTTCGCAGTTGATAGATTATCAGGGAGAGAACCTGATAAGTGAGATATTAAGACTTGGCATACAGAGCCTGATGGAGCTGGAGCGAGATGAACAAACGGCTTCACCAGCAGGAGCGCGCTCCTGCTGGTGAACCAAACACTATGACACAGAAAATAATAACCGTGGCTTCATAATTTTACAGAAAAAAGGTTGCACAACTAAAAAGAAGCCACTTACTATGATATTGTAACTAATCTTAGAGAAAGTGCGTATCTATCCAAGAATAGGACCAAACATAAATATAGACAAGATGGGTGGTTAGGTTACTTAATAACAGATGAAACTGATTTGGTTGAATTTACTGAGGAACTAAGAAAAGATTTCGAAATTGATATTCTACCAAAACTTGATCAGCTTAATACCCTAGACGATTGTCTTAAATTCTATCAGAAATTCAAATTTTGGGGAGATAATCTTAAAAAAGTCTTAGAGAAACTTGAGAAATAAAAGCCTGCCTATAACAGGTCGGTATATGTCATTGGCTTTCCGCACCGCGAGAATCTTCTGGCTAAAGAGGGCCGTTAAGTGGTCGGCGGTGCGGCCTGGCCCCGCTCCCGTGGGGCACTCCCTCCTGGTGTCACGGTTTTTGCCAACGCGAGAATAAACAAAACAACATCATATTCCTGCTTCGCACCACGAGTGCAAAAACACGTGCCACCGCGACTCTGCGCCAACGCCACATACCGCCGAACGTTACCAGCAAGCCTGAGTCGTCCTGAAAAAAATTTAAGTACAAATACGCAACCTTTTAAACACATTCGCATCTTTTAATAAGTGTGAGTTTGTCATTCGATCTGCTTTAACTAATTACTAATGAAATATATAAATATATTCATTCTGTATTTCAGCATAGTACTGATTACCGCATTCGGTTGTGACCGCCATGATGATTTCATTGATAACGGCTTATCTGAGCCTAGGCCTACTTCTGATATTTCAATTGACAGCATATCACTAATAGAATCAGAAATACCTTATGACGTTTATCGTGATCTTGTTTTCGTAAATGAAAAAATAGGCTATGCGGTTTCAATAACAGGGAGGATCATTAAGACAATAGATTCTGGCAAAACCTGGAAACAGATTACTTCACCAACCTCATTGCCACTTTTATCTGTCCAGTTCCTTAATGAGCAAACAGGATTCATTATTGGAGGAAATAATCAATCTGGAGTATTACTTAAAACACTCAACGGTGGGGAGACTTGGATCATACAGGACTTAAACCTAACTAGTGCACCAAGTTCAATTTGTTTTCTCAGTCCATCAACTGGTTTTATTTCTGGAGCAGATCTATTAATTAAAACAGAAGATGGTGGACAAAACTGGATCAATATTAAAAAGCATGCATCATTCCAATCATATGGGGATATTAAATTTAAGAATCCTTATGAGGGTCTTATACTTATGCCAAAAGGTTCTTATTTAAAAACCACTGATGGAGGAAGTACCTGGGATAGTCTAAAGTGCTATAATAGTCACAATTTCAGTAAGATATTCTATTCAAAATATAAGACCTTTTTTTGGTCCAATAGTCGAATTTTGACCATAAATTCTGCGTGTCAGGAAACGATTATTGAAGTACCACTGATGATAAACCTAATATTCATTAATGAATATCAATCTATTGGGGTAGGACAACATTATGATGATTTAGGATATTTCCCTTCTGGAGATATTTTCATAACTAACGATACATGGAAACATTATGTTAGAAAAACCTACTCACCAAGCGATGCGTTTGAATTTACAGCCATATCAAAAATGACTGCTAAAAAAGTGATGATAATTGGAACTGGATTTTCAGCAACTATAGTATTAATCCTTAATCTGTAAGATTACCTTGATTTTAATAGTTAACCTGATACTTTTTGACTGATAAATTTATTTAATTCTGTAATTCGTTTTCTACCCAAATTGCATTGTTTGAAAAGAAGAGTTTGCGTGAATTAGGTTCATAATTTTTGAGATAAAAGGCCTGCTGGTAACAGGTCGGTATATGTCATTGCCTCTCCGTACCGCGAGAACTTTCTGGCTAAAGAGGACCGTTAAGTGGTCAGCGGTACGGCCCGCCCCGGCTCCCGCCGGGGACCCCCTCGTGGTGTCACGGTTTTTGCCAACGCGAGAACAAAGTAATAACCATCATAACCCTGCATCGCACCACGAGTGCAAAAACGCGCGCCACCGCGACTCTGAGGCAACGCCACATACCGCCGAACGTTA
>JAAZBN010000087.1 GCA_012513795.1 Bacteroidales bacterium
CGCAGACATCCTCCTCGTCCGGCGTTATGTCTATCTGACCATTCGCCAGGGCGATATCATCCTGGTGCCAGTTACCGATGAGCTGAACCTGCCTGGAGTCAAGACAGGCGGAACCATTGTCAATCATCTGCATCAACACTTCATATTCGCAGAGGCCGTTGGCCGGGAATGTATGGGACAGTTCGGCTCTGACATAATAAGCCGTTACTCCGGCCACCACGCGGGACTGAACTGCAGGATAGACATTGTTCGCTGTTCCGTCACCCCAGATAAACTGAACCCTGTATGTGGGCTCCGGTGGCATAGTGGAGAAAGTGAACTCGTAATAAATCACAGTAGTGGCAGGCGCACATGTATTGGCGAACAGGAAGCCCGATCCTGATACTCCGGATACCGTGCACTGGGCATCTGCTGAACGACTGAATGAGCCAAACAATAAGCCGGTCAGCAAAATTATGCCGAACAGGTGACCGATTTTCCTGTTTATTTTCCTGCCATAAATTTCTTTAGATCGCATGATATCATGGTTTGGTCCCAGGTTAAAACGAAGTTTGTCATACTATTAGTACACAACTTTATGACTAAGATGAAATAAAAAAGGTTGCACCAAACGGGCAACCTTCATCCTGTAGCTGATAATAGTGTCTAATCTTCAGTATTTTCTGAATCGGTGGTACAGGCTTCTGGCCATTTTCTGGTATTTAGGCTCATACTGTGAATTGTTCGAATCCAGAACTGCCCCGGAGTATTCTTCCGAAGTAATATAACTATCCTTCAGATATTTAAATAATTCGACAGGAGGATTCTTTTTGTTTAGCTCCTCCTCTTCCATCCTTAAGGCATCTTCGCGTTTCAGAAGACCCTGCCTGATCAACCCCCTGTTTTCCGCAATGCAACACCCTAAAAATTATTCTGGATAATATCGTATAGTTCTTGCTGCTCTTGATCCATCTTAAGCAGATGGCTTTCTGTATGATTGGATGCAGGGAGGGTAATAGTTATCTGGTACATGTTATGAGTGACTTCTGTTGCTTTTTTCAGTGACAGTGTTGATTTGGCCTGATACAATGCTCTTTCCAGGTCTTTGTATATGCAGTAAGCTGTGAAGGCAATGCAGATATGAGCCTCTATTCTGTCACGCAGTCTATGGTAAATCGGCCTTATCCGTAAATCAGTCTTTGACATCCGGAATGCCTTCTCCACAAACCACAGATTTTTATAATTCTGCATGACCTCCTGGTTACTTATCCTGCTGTTGGTGATATAGCCTTTAAGTCCGTCCCAGACGTGATCATAATTGTACTTTTCGTAATCAATATCAATGGTTATCTCTCCTGTTAGCCGCAAGTATTTATTGTAACCCCTTTTGTTTATGTGTGATTTTGTAAGTCTGCCTGCTTTTATTTGCTTCTCAAGTCGCATCAGACCACGCCTTCGGTTGTATTCATCCTTTGTCGCCCTGACAGATGAGTAATTAACTATGAGCCTTGTATCTTCAGATCTTGCTATGCTAATCGTTGATCCATCGGTAAAGGTGGTCTGCAATATCTTCTTTTTAATCCTCTCCGGCTCACTCTTCAACCGGGCGCCAAGAATGTACTCATACCCATTTTCTTTCAATGCCATCATGTTTTCATTGGAAAGCAATCCGGCATCTGCCACAACAACTGGCTTATCCAGACTGAACTTACGGCTTATCTTCTCAAGAAATGGAATAAGTGTATGACCTTCATAAGTATTGCCCTCGTAGATATCATACCCGATGGCATAGCCGCCCATGCCTACCAAAAGACCAATGAAGATCTGGGGCTGCTGATGCTTGCCATCCTTGGAGAAGCCGGTCTTGCGAAGATCATCCTCGTCGGAGGCTTCAAAATAGAGCGTGGTCATATCGTAAAACACCACACTGATCTTCCCCTCAAGAACTCTTAGTGTATGAGCAAAAGCTATTTGCTCTACCTGATCCTTCAACCGACTGTTGAGCTTATCCAGAAAACGGTATACACTATCAATCTCTAGGCTTACTCCCTGGTACCGGGAGAGGTAATCGATGGTCTTCAGCTTGCTCAGTGGGAAGGCAATGCGTGAGATAACCAGATGACGAAAGAGCTCTTCTCCGATTTTATTAAACCCAATATGATCATAGATCTTCCCAAAGATTATCTCAGGGCCAACTGTTTGTATGTTCGAGTTGCTAAGGGTAGATAGGACGCTCCTTATCATCTGATCGCTCTCAGAGGGGAAGAGATCCGGCGGCTTGGATTGGTGATCTATCTCCTGCTGGGCCTTTTGGACTAAACGATCTATTTCCTGCCGTGTGGTGGCGGAACCAAAGCTTCTGACCACTTTATACCGCCCTCTGGCCTTGCTAATTATCTGAACACTAGTACTTCCAGATCTGTTTTTGAGTTGTCTGACAAACATTCTGATATTTTTTGCAACACCCAAATTTACTAACCTAGTATTGATTTACAATAGGTTACGTGGGTGTTGCAAAAAAATGCGGAAAACAGGCTGAATGCCATACAGATGTCTACTTATGGGTCACATGAGTTCATTGTGGCAGTACGCTTCGGAGATACCCCGAGGAAGTATCGCTGGCTTGACAGGTATTAGACGGTCCCTTTTGAGATTAAATAGA
>JAAZBN010000088.1 GCA_012513795.1 Bacteroidales bacterium
AGTCAGATGCAAAAAATTATTCAAATTGTTTGAATTATTACAAATAAGAGTTGTATCTTTGCGATCCAAAATTGGAGAATTTATTAACAATCTATTGGATAAGGATATGTATTTGACTACGGAGAAAAAACAGGAATTTTTCAAGACTTTCGGATCTTCAGAGATGGATACAGGCAGTGCTGAGGGTCAGATAGCTCTTTTCTCCTACAGGATTGCTCACCTCACGGAGCATTTGAAGAAGAACAAGAAAGACTTCAGTACTCAGAGGGCGCTGATCAAGCTGGTCGGAAAAAGAAGGCGGTTACTCGATTATCTGAAAGTAAAAGATATCAGCAGGTATCGTGAGATTATCAAGGCGCTGAACCTGCGTAAGTAAAGAAAAAAGGCAATTTCAGATTGCCTTTTTTAATTCCTGAAGCAGTATTTCCCTTTTTATCATTTATCCCGCACTAATTTGAGAAATAAATGTATAAGTTAATTGAAAAAAGCATTGACCTTGGCAATGGCCGGTCAATCGTGATTGAGACGGGCAAGCTGGCAAAACAGGCTGATGGCGCGGTGGTTGTAAGGATGGGTAAGACCATGCTTCTGGCAACAGTTGTTGCTGCGAAAGATGCCAAAGAAGACACTGACTTCATGCCTCTCTCGGTCGAGTACAAGGAAAAGTACGCGGCATCGGGCCGTTTCCCGGGTGGTTTCCTCAAGAGGGAAGCCAGACCCGGCGACAATGAGATATTGATCTCACGTCTGGTTGACAGGGCATTGCGCCCGCTCTTCCCGGATGATTATCATGCAGAGGTTTTTGTAACCATCAACCTCATCTCTGCCGAGAAGGACATCATGCCTGATTCACTGGCAGGACTGGCTGCTTCGGCTGCACTGGCAGTATCAGACATACCCTTCCACGGACCAATATCCGAGGTCAGGGTTGCTCGTGTTGACGGACAGTTTATTGTTAATCCCACCTTTGATGAGGTGGAAAAGGCTGATCTGGATATCATTGTTGGAGCAACCTATGAGAACATAATGATGGTTGAAGGCGAGATGAAGGAGGTCTCCGAGGATGTGATGCTGGAGGCGCTGCGCATAGCACATGAAGCTATCAAACCGCAGTGTCTGGCACAGAAGGAGCTCTCGGAGATGACCGGAAAAACGGTCAAGAGGGAGTACTGCCACGAGAAGAATGATGAGGATCTGCGCAAGAAGATATGGGATGAAACCTATGACAAATGCTATGCACTTGCAGCCAGCGGATCCGACAAGAAGACCCGCACTGACGGCTTTGATGCCATCAAGGCTGAGTTCCTTGGACAGTTCCCCGAAGATGAGCCGGCTGATGAGATGCTGGTGAACAGGTACTTCCACGATGTGGAAAAGGAGGCAGCGCGCCGGCTGGTACTTGATGAGCACAGACGGCTTGACGGACGCAAGACTGATGAGATACGCCCCATATGGTGCGAGATTGATCCTCTCCCTGCAGCCCACGGCTCAGCTATCTTCACCCGCGGCGAGACGCAGTCGCTTACAACAGTTACCCTGGGGACCAAACTGGATGAGAAGATGATTGACGAGGTTCTCAAGCAGGGATCGGAGAAGTTCACCCTTCATTATAACTTCCCGCCCTTTGCCACCGGCGAAGCCAGACCGGCGCGCGGTACCAGCCGCAGGGAGATCGGTCACGGCAACCTGGCCCACAGGGCACTCAAAAACATGATGCCCCCGGAGGAGACCAATCCTTATGCTATCCGTGTAGTATCGGACATCCTGGAGTCAAACGGCTCATCTTCAATGGCTACAGTCTGTGCCGGCACGCTGGCACTAATGGATGCAGGCATTAAGATTGCCAAACCTGTCTCCGGCATCGCAATGGGATTGATTACCGACAAGGACGGAAAGAAATTTGCAGTGCTCTCCGATATCCTCGGTGATGAGGATCATCTTGGCGATATGGACTTCAAGGTAACCGGCACCCGTGACGGCATCACCGCCACCCAGATGGATATCAAGGTTGACGGGCTCTCATTTGATGTGCTTAAGCAGGCTCTTGAACAGGCACGTGCAGGCAGACTCCATATCCTTGACATCATGGAGCAGACAATACAGGAACCCCGGCCGGAACTCAAACCTCATGCACCGAGAATAGAAAAGCTCTACATACCGAAAGAAATGATTGGCGCTGTAATAGGTCCCGGCGGAAAAATCATACAGGATATCCAGGCTACCACCGGGGCAACAATAGTGATTGAGGAGACCAACGGTCAGGGAATGGTGGATGTTTTCGGAGAGAACTATGAAGTGATCAGGGCTGCCATAGACAGGATCAACGCCATCTGCGCCGTGCCTGAGGTGGGCAAGGTGTACATCGGCAAGGTTAAGACAATCACCCAGTTCGGGGCTTTCGTGGAGATCCTCCCGAACAAGGACGGGCTGCTACATATCTCGGAGATGGACTGGAAGAAGGTTGGTACAGTAGAAGACCTCTTCAAGGAAGGTGATATTGTTGAGGTACAGCTCATTGAAATCGACCAGAAGACTGGCAAACTGAGGCTTTCACGCAGGCCCCTCATACCCAAGCCGGAAGGATGGGTTGAGCCGCCCAGGCGCGAACATACTGAAAAAAGAGATCATCAGGGATCACGTGACGGGAACCGCGGAAACCGTGAGCATCGCTCACACGACCGCCGTCGCGACAATAACCGGTAAATATCATCCGGTTAACCATCCGGGATCGTTTTTTAGAAGAGGCATGCAACAGTGTGTCTCTTCTTTTTTGGTTTGCATTATGGCTGCCAAATGTTAATTTTGATATTGAATGCAATGAGGAGACCGGATGGAATCAATAAATTATAATTATATTGTTATTGAGGGAAATATCGGTGCAGGGAAGACAACCCTGGCCACAATGATCGCCGGGGAATATAATGCCAAGCTCATCCTTGAAAGGTTTGCCGATAATCCTTTCCTTCCTAAATTCTACAATGACCCGGCACGGTATTCATTCCCCCTGGAACTCTCCTTTCTTGCTGACCGCTACAGGCAGCTCAAGGAGGAACTGGTGGAGCAGGACCTGTTCAGAAGCTTCACGGTAGCTGACTACTATTTCATGAAATCACTTGTCTTCTCATCAAAAACACTGGAGCATGATGAGTTCAGCCTCTACAGGCAGATCTTCTATATAATTTACAGCTCCCTGCCCAAACCGGACCTGTACGTCTATCTGCATGTGCCTCCGGAAAGGTTGCTGAAGAATATAGCCCTGCGCGGCCGGGAGTATGAGAAATCAATAACTGCAGAGTATCTCACCGGCATACAGGAGAGCTACTTTAACTTTTTCAGACAGAACCCCGAGAACCGATACCTGGTGCTTGACGTGTCTGATATCGACTTCGTGGCAAATCATGACGACTACATAAGGGTCAGGGATACAATTTTTACCACTCAGGTATCTCATGGCATCAATCTCCGTGATTTCTGATTTTTTCACATGTAGTTGCATGTATTGACTAAAATTATCTTAAATTTGCAACCAAATCAGAAATGTCGTATAATTGCTTTATTAATCGTTACTGATCGCAACTAATAAAAAACAGATTATGAAAAATTTCACCAGACTTTTTGTCATTCTGCTTGCTGCTGTACTGATGTCAGGTTGCAGCAGTCTCGACAAGATGAAGAGAAACGCCAATCTCGTCACGTATGAGATTACTCC
>JAAZBN010000089.1 GCA_012513795.1 Bacteroidales bacterium
AAGTCAAGTTTGACAACAGCTTCGGGATGGATATCGGGATGCACAGCGGTAACACTGAGTTCAGGCAGAAGATAACTGTTAAGGAGCTGCCGGTCACTGTCACCGGCTACGTGACCTTCATGTCATGTGATGACTCCCAGTGCCTGCCTCCGCGTGATGTGGAGTTTACGGTTGCAATCAGCGATGAGGATGAGGCTTCACTGCAAACGGCAGGCGCTTCCGTGTCAGGGGCGGCTGCTCCTGCTGAGCAGCCGAAGAAAGGTTTCCTTAAATTCTTCCTGCTCTCAATGCTTGCAGGCTTTGCCGGGATACTCACCCCATGCGTCTTCCCGATGATACCCATGACGGTGGCCTTCTTCAGCCAGGGATCGGGTAAAAAAGGCTCGGCTGTGGGCAAGGCGCTCTTTTTCGGGTTGACAATAGTGATGCTCTATTCGCTGCTCGGCATCATCGTCTCCCTCACCAGTGCCGGAGCCGGCTTTGCCAACACGCTAAGCACTCACTGGATACCCAACGTGATATTCTTCCTGCTCTTCCTTGTCTTTGCCGCATCGTTCTTCGGGGCCTTCGAGATAGTGCTTCCTGCAAAGTGGGTCAGCTCATCCGACTCAAAGGTTGACAGGGGCGGAGCGCTGGCAACGTTTTTCCTTGGGGTGACCACCGTGCTGGTCTCCTTCTCCTGCACCGGGCCCATCGTTGGCGCCCTGCTGGTGGAGGCTGCCTCGGGCGATGTACTCCGTCCGACCATAGGCATGTTCGGCTTCGGACTTGCCTTTGCCCTTCCCTTTACCCTCTTCGCACTCTTCCCCTCATGGATGAGCAAAATGCCAAAGTCGGGAGGATGGCTCAACTCGGTAAAGGTTGTGCTTGGCTTCATCATACTGGCATTCAGCCTTAAGTTCGCCTCAACGGTTGATACCGTCTATAACCTCGGGATATTGTCGAGGGATATTTACCTGGCAATATGGATAGTTCTGTTTGTGCTGCTGGGCATCTATCTCATGGGTAAGATTAAGTTCCCGCACGACAGCGACGTGCCTCACATAGGGGTTTTCAGGCTGGTGCTCATCATAGCATCATTCACCTTTGCCCTCTATCTCGTTCCCGGACTTTTCGGAGCTCCGCTGACGCGAATATCTGCATTGCTGCCTCCCCGGGAGACATCTGGATTCAACCTGATCAAGGCCATAAGTGAAAACAGGGGAACAGCTGTTCCCGGTGCTTTTGCGCCGGGTACAATGGGCGCAGGAGGGGCAGCTATATGCGGAACACCAAAATATTCCGATTTTCTTCACTTTGAGTACGGTCTGCAGGGTTATTTTGACCTTGAGGAGGGACTGGCATGTGCAGCACAGCTAAACAAGCCGGTGCTGATCGACTTCAAGGGTCATGCCTGCGCCAACTGCAAGGAGATGGATGCCCGTGTATGGTCTGACCCGGAGGTGCAGAGACGCATAAGAGAGAACTTCGTGCTGGTGGCGCTCTATGTGGATGACCGCACAAAGCTGCCTGAAAATGAGATCTTTGTCTCTAAAGTTGACGGGAAAGAGAAAAAGACTATGGGCAAAAAGAATGAGGACATTGAGATTTCGATGTTCAACACCAACACTCTTCCCCTCTATGCCATTGTTGACCCGTCGGGCAAACCGCTGATTGAAACCCGTGGCACCGACTTTGACATCCAGGCGTACATCGACTGGCTCGACCGGGGAGCAGAGGCCTTCAGGAATCAATAACCACGGTTTGACATATAGAAGACCAGGCTGCCGCCCTCCATTATCTCATCATGGGTGATCCACAGGCGGTCAAGCTTCGTACCGTTGAGTTCAGCCTTTCTAACATAGATGTTTTTCGGCCCCTGGTTCACCGCCGTCACGGTAAACTTTCTTCCGTTCTCAAGCATTATGGCAGCCTCTTTCACCAGCGGGCTGCCGAGGTCATAGCGGTCTGAGCCTGGCGCCACCGGGTAAAAACCCAGTGCGCTGAAGATGTACCACGCGCTCATCTGCCCGCAGTCGTCATTGCCGCTCAATCCCTCAGGTGCAGGCAGGTATTTGTGGTCCATGATATGCCTCACCCAATACTGGGTTTTTCGTGGTGCACCGGCATAATTGTAAAGATACGGCACATGATGCGAAGGTTCATTGCCATGGACGTAATTCCCTATTATACCTTCCCATGTTATATCCTCAGTTTCGGCGAAAAAGCTGTCGGGGAGGTACATGGTGAAAAGCGAATCAAGATGCTCCGTGAATCTCTCTTTCCCGCCGTGCAACCGGATGAGTCCGGCCGGATCATGCGGCACATAAAGGCTGTAGTTCCAGGCATTGCCTTCGATGAATCCCTGCCCGTGGGTGCTCAGCACATCAAAATCATTCCTGAAGGTGCCGTCGCTTTTCCTCGGGCGCATGAATCCCACGGATTCATCCCACACATTCAGAAAATTTCGCGACCTTTCCATAAACTCATCATACAGGGTGGTTCCGGCCATGAGGTATCTCCCCTCGGGCTGCCCGGCCGGTAATTTACTGATTGCCTGAGCGATGCACCAGTCGTCATATGCATACTCGAGGGTTACCGAGACTGATGATCCCGTTCGTTCATCAGGGACGTAACCCAGCCTCATATAGTCGTCGAGGCCATCATACCAGCCGTTGCGGGCAGTGGTGATGCATGCCTCAAGCGCACGGGCATAGTCAAATCCTTCAATCCTTTTTACAATGGCATCAGCTATGACGGGCACGGCATGGTACCCTATCATGCACCAGTTCTCGTTGGCGTGGTGTGACCAGACCGGCAGCATGTGGTGGACGCTCTGATCATAATGTACAAGCATGGAGCTGATCATGTCGGCTGTCCTTTTCTGTTGCAGGATGGTGAAGATCGGATGCAGCGCCCTGTAGGTGTCCCACAGTGAGAAGGTGGTATAGTTTGTAAATCCCTCAGCCCTGTGGATATTCTGGTCGAGTCCCAGGTAACTGCCATCGGTGTCCATGAAGACCGTAGGGGAGAGGAAAGTGTGGTAAAGTGATGTATAGAAGCTGGTCATCTGATCTTCGTTCATCATTGTTACCTTCACTCTTTCAAGTTCCTTCCGCCATGCTGCTTCGGCGCCAAGCCTGGCGGATTCAAAGTCAGCCCGGGGCGCTTCGGCAATCATGTTCCTGACGGCTCCATCAGTACTTACCGGCGAGAGGGATACCCTGACGGTTATCTGTTCGCCTGGCCGGGCAGGAAAGTCGAAATGGCCACGGATATTTCTTCCCGCTGCCTCGGGGAAGTTGGTACGCTGGTCAAAGCGGCGCCAGAATCCCCTGTAGACCCGGGGTGCAGAATCATCGCGGAAGCCGTATGATATGAATGGTTTGGAGAAGGCTATTGCAAAATAGAGTGATCTGGTCCGTGCCCAGCCGCTGGTCTGCCGGAAACCCGTCACAAGAGTATCATTCTCAACACGAATGAATGTCCAGACATTCTTGCCTGCATCATTGTAGATCCCGTGGACCATATCAAGGATGACATGTGCCTCGCCGCCGTCATTAAAGGTGTAGCGATGCACCCCTGTGCGGGTGGTGGCGGTCAGTTCAGCGAGGATATCATGATCTTCAAGCAATACAGAATAGTAACCGGGAGAGGCTTTTTCATTCACATGGGAAAAACGTGAGCGGTACCCTTTTTCCGGAGCGTCAGCCGTGCCGGGATTAAGCTGCAACGCCCCCATCGTTGGCATCAGAAGTATATCGCCGAGGTCGGAGTGACCGGTGCCGCTGAAGTGAGTATGCGAAAAACCTACGATGGTGGGATCTTCGTACTGGTAGCCCGCGCAGTATTTATATACGTCCCTGTTGTAACTTCCGTCAACCTCGTAAGGCAGCGTGTCAGTATCGGGCGAGAGCTGAACCATGCCAAAAGGCACAGTGGCACCCGGATAAGTATGCCCCATCTTGTCAGTTCCTATGAAGGGATTGGCATATTTTAACGGGTCCGGATCCTGGCCATGGCAAAGTAAGGTGGCCATGCCTATGAGCAGTACGGCAAGATTCTTCCTGGTCATAACTGGTATTTTGCACCGGTAAAGGTAAAAAAACAGAAAGAATTTTGCCTGCAGGTCCTGCCGACTGCCTACTGGTACTGCCGACTGCCTACTGGTACTGCCGACTGCCGACTGGTACTGCCGACTGATCGACTACCTCTTCTCCTGGTATTTCACAAGGTCCTCATCATACTGCCTGTTCTCGAGCAGCCGGGCATATCGCAGGCCGCGTTTGATCCGGAAGTCGGTATAAGCCTTGCGGGCCCATGAGGCCGCATTCTCAAGATCGCCGTTTATCTCGTTGATAATAGCCATGTTATAATGAGCTCTCCCTGCGATTTTCCTTTTGGGGTGTTCCGTCTCCTGCTGCCAGAGCTCCGCCGCCTGATCCCACTGACCTGTTTGTGCCCTTCTTTTGGCTATCTTGAAATTATCGGTGCCTTTGACGTAATAGTCGCGTGTCACCCTCAGCCGGTAGGGTATCAGGCGCAGGGCGTAGATATAGCCGGCCTTGCGACTGACCTCCATCACGGCGTCCTTGCGGTTGAGGATGCCTGACACGGCAGAGGAGCCCGGCAGGCCGGGCGCACCGAAGAGGATTGATTCTGCAACAATGAACTCGTCGAGTATAGCCCGGTCTGCAGGAGAGTATATCCTCCAGCCTGTTTTGACAAGGGTCTCCACAGGGCCTGCCTTCAGGGCACCCAGGATGTTTCCTGCTGCCAGTTCGGAAACTGCTCCGCCGGCATTTCTGATCCGGGTGTCTGTGTCATACATCTCGAGGGCAAAGAGAGCCTGGGTTTCGTTTTCCCGGCATATATCCTCCACCTGTTCCCATGTGAGCGGGGCGGGCAGGTCTCCCAGGTTGCTGGTCCTGAACCGCAGGCCGTTAAGGAGCTTTACTTCATTGAAGCGGTCATTGGCTGCCAGTTCATCGGTGACGCCCTTTATGGCCTCGAGGGTGCCGATTGAGTCAAGTTCCGCTCCCTCAAGGGACAGAAGTTTGTCAAGGTTGTCAAATGACTTTGTCCGGTCAGTGGGTGTTGAACGGTCAATGATCCCCACTGTTTTTATCTCCGGGGCGATGGTTACCGGGGCCGGCCGGGTCACATTAAGATAGAGTTCCTGGGTGGCGCATGACGTCAGGGCCACAGCAAGCAGCGGCAGAACAAGGTACTTCTTCATGGCGGATTGTGTTTATGTATCCAAAGGTATACAACCCTGATAATAAACAATTATTGCTCCGGATATGTTTACCGGGATTTTTTGAAGTGCCAGTGTCCAGAACTGCCTGCCAACTGCCGACTGGTTCCCGATCTGCCAGCCGGCGGATACGGGATTGATCCTGCGCCTTCGTCGCAGTCTCCAACTGCCGACTGGCTATTCCAGGCTGCCCACCGTCTTCTCCACCTCTTGAAGTATCTCACATGACTTCACCAGTCCCTTCATTGTTGTATGATCTTCATAGAGCGGGCGGTCTATGTCGAGGAACTCAACATGTTTCCTGATCACATCCTTGGCTTTCTGCACGCCGGCGCCGAAACTGTATTCCTCCTTCCTGAAATCGAGTGCCTGTGCTGCCGCCATGAATTCAATACCGAGTATCCCGTAGGCGTTGTCAAGGATCTGGTTGTTTTTGATGGCCGTATTCTTTCCCATGGAGACAAAATCTTCCTGGTCAGCGGCTGCGGGGATTGATTGTATTGAAGCTGGAGTTGAGAGTATCCTCTGCTCCACGATCATCATATCAGCAGTGTACTGGCTGAGCATCAGACCGGAGAACATGCCTGCTCCTTTTGTAAGGAATGCCGGCAGCCCCACACTTAGAGCCGGGTTGTTAAGCCTGTTCATTCTTCTCTCTGACATAACGCTCACCATGGTGACGGATGCGCCTGCCATATCCATGGGTACGGCAACAGGTGAGCCCTGGAAGTTAGCTCCTGAGAGCTGCAGGTTCTTATCGGGGAAGAAGATCGGGTTGTCACCCACTCCGTTCAATTCAATCTCCACCTGGCTGCGGGCGTATGCCAGCATGTCATGTGCAGCGCCGATCACCTGGGGTGTTGATCTCATTGAATAAGCATCCTGCACCTTTGATTTGACACGTCCTTCCTTCAGGTCGCCTCCCGAGATGCATTTATTGATGGCATTGGCGCTGCGGATGGCGCCCTTGAAACCGCGTGCCTCGTGGAGAAGCGGAGCATATGGTTTCATGTTGGCTTTGAGGGCTTCGAGTGACATGGCGGCTGCTATCTCAGCCTGCTTGAGCCAGTTGTTGGCATCAACCAGCCAGATAGCGCTCATGGCGGTGAGCATATTTGATCCGTTGATTGTTGCCAGTCCGTCGCGTGCCAGCAGTCCGGGCACCTTGATGCCGGCCCTCTTCATCGCCTCTGCGCCTTCGAGAAGCTCACCATTGTAGTAAGCCTTTCCTTCGCCCATCATCAGGAGGGCTATCTGTGACATCGGTGCCAGGTCGCCGCAGGCGCCAACGGAACCTTTCTGACATGCGTATGGGGTGACGCCCTTGTTCAGCATCTCAACAAGCGTCTCAGTGATCTCCAGCCGACATCCTGAGTTGCCATGGGCATGGACATTTATGCGGCCAAGCATGGCACCGCGGACGATCTCTATCGGTGCGGGATCACCTATCCCGGCAGCATGGTTATAAACGAGATATTTCTGAAAGTCCTTGATCTGGTCATCATTGAGAACTATCTCCGAAAATTCGCCGATGCCTGTATTGACACCATACATGATCTCATGGGCAACGATCTTCTTCTCAAGCATGGCGCGGCATTCGAGAATCCTCTTACGGGCGTCAGGGTGAAGCTCCACCTTCTGCCCGTGGCGGGCAACATTGACAACATCATTGACAGTAAGCCCTGAACCTTTAATGATTAATGTATCCATAGAAATAAGATTTAATGTTTTATGAATTGTTTTACCGGGATTGGGAATAAGGGTCATACAGGCGATGCCATCGGTATGCATCGCCCTGCCGTGAGCGTTTAATACAACCCGGAACGGTTGATCTTGATCTTGTATTCCAGTGTCCAGCTGCGTGTCATAATGCAGATTTTCAGCATCAAATATAAAAAAAGAAATGAAAGTTCTTCGTGAAGCTGATCATTGGACCCTTTTTTTGCTCTGAAATATCACATTTGCCTTTTTAGGAGTATTTTTTTTACTATATTTTAGGATTAATTTTTCAGAAGATGAGAAACCGGCTGTCTCCATTGATGTCACTGTTAGCCATTTCGGCTGTCATACTGCTGATGCTCACTGCTTTTACCGTTATCAGGTCACTACCGCAGGAGGAGCTCAAGGGCAAATACAAGTACAAGGATTTCGAGACGGCTCTCAAGTGCCGTTCCTGTCATCCGGGTATCTATGAGCAATGGTCACAGGCCATGATGTCACAGGCCTACACCCATCACTGGGATGAGATAGAGTATTTTGACCTTGCAGTACCCCACTCGGAGGTTGATCCCTTTATGAAGGAGGCAGTTGATGGCTGCAATGGCTGCCATGCGCCTCTGGCGTACATGGGAGGCACTCTGCCGCCACCGCGGCCTGAGGAGAAGAGCATGGCCAACGAGTCTGTCTCGTGTGAGGTGTGCCACCTGGTTCAGAGGGCCACGGCAGACCCGCCGGTGAACTACAGTTATTTCATTGAACCTGGCCGCACTAAATACAGCGGTCGCGAACCGGAGATTCAGTCGCCCGCTCACAAGATAGAGCAGAATGATTTTCTGAAGACGACCGAGTTCTGCGGCAACTGCCACAATGAGATGAACCCTTATGGTATATGGGTTAAAAGCACCCAGCTTGAGTGGAAGGAGGGCCCTTACGGCAAGGAGGGCGTTACCTGCCATGAGTGTCATATGCCCCGGGGCGAGTACCAGATGGCACTGATGGGTAAGACATACAGTGATATGCGGCTCCATCTCTTCCATGGCGCCCACGACCCGGGCAAGGTGCGCGGAACGATAGAGCTCCGCATAGAACCGGACATACGCCTGGCAGAACCTGGGGAGACAGTGGTCTTTACCGTTGCTCTCTTTAACCAGAAGACAGGTCACAAATTCCCCACAGGATCAGTTGAGGACCGTATTGCATGGCTAGATGTGGAAGCTACAGATGCAAAAGGAAACAAATACCATCTGGAGGTTGATAAAAAGGGATTTGAAGGCGAAGAATATACCATTTCAGGCGATTACCTGGCCTACCAGGATATGGCTATACCGCTGAAGCTGAATGATTTTAAGGGGGTGCAACGCGACGGCATTCCGCACGGCAACAGGATATTCCGGATGCCCTACCTGGACAAGGACGGGAATATGACAATTATGCAGTGGAACACCCGCTCGCTCGGGGTTGATTACCGGATCGGTCCGCGTGAGACAAAAGTTGAGAAATTCACCTTCAGGCTGCCATATGAGGTTGCACCCGGTGAGATGAAGGTGAGAGCCGTTCTGAATTACCAGCTCCTGGTTAAACCGGTTGCCG
>JAAZBN010000090.1 GCA_012513795.1 Bacteroidales bacterium
GCCATCTCTGTCGCCAGGGTCGTGACGACATGTTCGTCGCCCCTCTCTTTCAAGAGCCACCTTTTTTCCATTATATTTATTATTAGTAATAATCATATCCGAAGACCTCCCTCATTGTGTTGTACATAATACTCTTCACATCCTCCAGCTCAATCTTTTCACCTGTCTCTTTTCCAATGCTTGTCACACCCTTGTCGGTGAATCCACATGGATTGATATGGCTGAAATAGGAGAGGTCAGTGCTGACGTTCAGTGCGAAACCGTGCATTGTCACGAATCGCGAGGCCCTTACGCCTATGGCACATATTTTTCTTGCGCGGGTGCCGCTGTCGGGATCGATCCAGACCCCTGTAGCGCCCTCGAGGCGACTCCCCTCAATACCGAAACGGGAGATGCACCTGATAATTGCTTCTTCAAGCAGATGAATATAATCTCGAAGGCCCAGGCCCATTGCCTCAAGATCGAATATGGGATAACCCACCAGCTGTCCCGGGCCGTGATATGTTATGTCGCCTCCTCTGTCTATCCTGTAGAACGAAGCATCCCTGGCCTGCAACTGGATGTAGTCTAACAGCAGGTTCTGTTCCGACCCGCTCTTGCCCAGGGTATATACATGATTGTGCTCCACGAAGATGAGCCGGTCCGGCGTCTTTTCTCCATCTGCAACCGGTCTGCCCTTCTCGGCCACCTTCAGGTTAAAGAAGCGCTCCTGGTACTCCCAGGTCTCCTTGTAGTCCCTGAGGCCAAGATCATCATATATAACCAGGTGGGGCATGTTCGTGTTGTCGGTTATCGGTTATCGGTTATCGGTTGTCAGTTTTCAGTTCTCAGTTATTTATCATGTGAGGTTATCCAGGAGGATTCCACATAATGAATGAATGCAGCAAGTTTCTTGCCTAACATATTATATTCTTCTTTCAACTGGGTAATCTCGATGTTTTCGTATAACTCACTGATCATCTCAAGGTGAGATTCTGTTTCAAGCAATGAGGCGTTGGCAAAAATCAGGTATCTTATGAACTCATTCTTATATTCTCTCCTTCCATATCCTTCCACTATATTTGATCTCACACTCTGAGCAGATCTCCGCACCTGGCTCCAAAGCTCATACTGCTCGGCGTTAGCCAGTTCCCTTGTCATCAGATGAACAACACGCGCCAACCTGAAAGCCTCCCTATAAATCTCAAGATCCTTGTAACTTTTCATTCACTTTACAAATTTCCTCCAACCAACAACCAACAACCGATAACCGACAACCGATAACCGACAACCGATAACTACTATTTAACCACATGCTTCTCTGCATGGAAAGAGCTTCTGACCAGCGGACTGCTCTCAACAAACTCAAATCCTATCTCCATCCCCTTTTTTCGGTACTCATCAAACTTCTCAGGAGTAACATATTCAACAACAGGCATATGATCAAGACTCGGCGCAAGATACTGACCTATTGTCACAATTCTGCAACCGGTTTCATAAAGGTCGTTCAGGGCCTCAATCACCTCCTCTTCCGTCTCCCCGAGGCCGAGCATTATACCCGATTTTGCGCGTACTCCGCGCGAAGCAATATAACCAAGCACCGAAAGGCTTACCTCGTACTTTGCAACCGACCTGATAAGTGGTGTCAGTCGCCTTACTGTTTCAATATTGTGGGAGATGACCTCCGGTCTGGCGTCAATCACCATGTCAATATCTTCGGTTTTGCCCCTGAAGTCAGGGATGAGTGTCTCTATTGTCACCCCCGGGTTCAACTCCTTGATTTTCTTTATTGTTTCAGCCCAGTGCGAGGCGCCTCCGTCTGGCAGGTCATCACGGTCAACTGAGGTGATGACGCAATGCTTAAGGTGCATGGTCCTCACCGCCTCGGCCACCCTCTCCGGTTCACCGGGGTCAGGCGGCAGCGGCCGTCCGCTTATGGTGCCGCAGAACCTGCATGACCTGGTGCATATGTCACCCAGGATCATCAGCGTGGCAGTGCCTGCATTCCAGCATTCACCTATATTCGGACAGTTACCCGAGGTGCAGATTGTATGCAGATGATGACTCTCCACCAGGTTCTTTACCATGGTGTAGCTCTCACCGCTAGCCCTCTGCATCCTTAGCCATGGCGGCAGCCGCCTCTTGCCTGTCATATAATCAGCCCCTATTTTCGTGAATATGCAAAGGTACATAATTATAGGTTCAGTTAAGGTGATATTTGTATGACCAATGCAATGAAAGTGTATCTTTGAAGATCAGTTTTCAGCTAGCCATAGCTGCGAGAATCAGGACTTATCAGATAGCAAGGCCCAACCGGAAAAGTGTAAATCTCAGAATATGGAAGTAGTTTATCTCAACGGACAGTTTATCCCCAAGGATCAGGCAATGATCTCTCCGGACGACAGGGGATTTCTCTTTGGCGACAGTATTTATGAAGTCACCCGCTGGTACGGTGGTTATTTTTTCGATCTGCCTGCCCATGCTGCAAGGTTCAGGCGCAGTCTGCACGAGACACGTATTGTCTGGAAAGATGAACTAAAACTGGAGGAGATAACCGAAGAACTCATTCACCGCAATGAACTTGGCGCTGAGTGCGCCATCGTATATTTCCAGGCAACAAGGGGAGTGGCTCCCCGCAATCATGCCTTCCCCAACCCTGAGGTCGAACCAACAGTCTATGGATTTGCCCGAAGACACAGCATCAATACCCTGGTATGTGAACAGGGTGCCGGCCTGTGGCTCACCCCTGATCCACGCTGGAACAGATGTGACATCAAATCCACTGCCCTGATAGCCAATGTACTGCCATACCAGGAATCCCATGACAGAGGGTACGCTGAGGTGTGCTTCGTACGTAACGGTATTGTGACCGAAGGCGCTCACTCCAATATTTTCTTTGTCCGCGACGGAACGCTGTACACCCATCCTGCTACAAATGATATCCTGGCGGGAATAACGAGGAAGAATGTAATCTCAGCAGCCAGGGACAACGCCATAGAGGTGGTTGAGGAGGCTGTTGCAGCCGACATGATACCATACATGCAGGAGGCATTTTATTGCAGCACCACCAGTGAGATAGTGCCGGCTACCCGTATCAGCGACCAGGTGATTGGAGAAGGCACTCCCGGACCGGTGACACGACGCCTGCAGATGCTGCTGCGTGACCTTATCCAGTCAGGTGATCCGCGCCGTTGACCGGCAGTATAGCTGCAATATTCAGTGGTCTGACAGTCTCTCCAGCAATGAACCTGTTCTACAATGCCTTATTGCAGCCCGTCACTCCGTCCTTGTTCAAAGGGCTGCTGCTGACGGCCATCCCGGCTCTTCGTGTACCGGATTGAGTTCTCGCCACCATCGGTATCTCAAAGTGCTGACTGACTTGTTGTCTTATATACATTCCAACCTTTTTCAACCAAACCGCCACTATAGATACAGAAGACGAACATGCAGCAGAGTGAACTGAACCAGACTGACAGGGAGCTTGTCCGGGGATGCCTGGGAAATGACAGGCTTGTTCAGCGCACACTGTACGAAAGGTTCAGTACTCGCCTCTACACCCTGGCATACAGGCTGATAAACGATCGTGATGCAAGCAATGATGTTCTTCAGGATGCGTTCATTGAGATCTTCCGGTCAATGGCCGGCTTCAGGTTCGAATCGTCACTCTATACATGGATGCGCACCATTGTGATCAGAAACGCGATGAGCTACCTGAAAAAGAATGCGCGGCTGCAGGTGATAACTGACGAGATCGCAGATCAGGCTTCAGAAATCTCGTTCAATTTCACTGCGGAACACCTGGAGAAGGCGATACTGTCGCTCCCGGCACAGGCACGCAGCGTGTTCATACTGATTGAGGTGGAAGGCTATAAACACCAGGAGGTGGCTGAGATAATGAATATAAGCGAAGGAACATCCAAGTCGCAACTGAACTATGCAAAAAAGATATTAAGGAAAAGACTGTCAAAACCGTCAGATGAGTAAAGGATTTGATGACATATTAAAAGAAAGAATAAAGGAGCTTTCCTCTTACGTTCCCGACGAGAAGTTGTGGAAAGTGATTCAGGCTGAACTGGATACGGAAGAGGCTGTAAAAAACCACCTTAAGAATCTGCCCATGCACATGCCTGCCCCCGGCACCTGGGAAACAATAGAGGCCTCACTCGAGGCGCCAGTCGCTTCCGGCAGACCACATAAAAGGATCCTCCGCCGTCTCCTGTGGCTGACCACCACCGCTGCGGCTGCAGCAGTGGTTCTTCTTCTTGTAATCCCGCATCTGGTGCGTACTGAACAGGGTATAACCATAGAAAGTGAGGTCGTTCCGGGTGAAGAACTCAGTTCTACCATGACCCTGAACAGCGAAGATGAAGATCCGATGGAGATGATCCGGAGCCTCTGCCAGACAGGGGCCCCGGCCTGCCAGACGGAACTCTTCCGGGAAAAGATGCAGTTATACCGGGAGCTGGATGAAGAACTCCGGCACCTTGAAACGGTCATCAGCCGCATTGGTGATTCGCCCGAGATCATACAGTCGGTCATCCGCATTGAGAACCTTAAGTCCGGCACCCTTCAGGAACTGATACTACTGATCCATTCATGAAGATTTTTTACTTCATAGCGCTTTGCCTTGTGCTCCAGGGGGCCGGCAGCCTTGCCGGACAGGAGACGCTGCACAAGGCATCCAGGGCTGATGAAAGGAGCTTCGGAAAGGGTATCAGCAGGATAACCGTCTATGGTGAAAAAGCTTCGGTTACCGTCAAAGGGTGGAGCGGCAGCGAGGTAAAAGTATTGCTCAGGCCTGTCTCACGGAACAGGGACAGGGAGCAGGCCATTGCCGATCTGAAATACATACATTATTCAGCTGAGAAAGAGAACGACAACCTGGTGGTCAGAAATTCATTCAAGGGAAAACTGGAACAGATTACCAGCAACCTGAGCATGGAGATAGAGATCTACATGCCCGCATCCCTTCCGGCAGAGATCACCAACCTGTACGGGCCCGTGGAGATAAGTAACCTGGCCTGTGCTACTGCCGTTGTCTCCTTCGGATCACTTAAAATTACCAATATCAGCACTGAGTGCAGGGTCACAACCCGTTACTCGGACATGGAGCTAAACTCTATCCGGGGAGTTCTGCTTGTCAACGGGGAAAAGTCTGACATCCTGGCTACGGATCTCACTGCAGCAACCACAATTAACTGCTCATATGGCGAAGCAGACCTTGGTGTTTCCGGTACAGGGCCTTTCACAGTGAAAGGCTACCGTACAGCGGTGGAGATCATTGTTAAGGACTTTGATGACTATAGTTACAGCCTTAAGGCACCACATGGCACCATCAAGCTTCCGGACGGCAGGCAGATCAGGAATGAACCGGCGGAAATTCGTCATGCTAACGCCGCAGGCTTTGTGGATGTAACCACCTCCTATTGTGATATTACCGTTTCAACGAAATAATACGGTCATGAAAAAAAAGAATTGCACAAGAATAAAAGCACCGCGGAGGAGACATATCCTGCCCTGTGCTTTTGCCCTCCTCCTGATTATTTCAATGAGCCAGGGAGCTGACGCGCAAAGTTTCTGGGACAGTCAGTACAACAAGCGTATCTTCAGCGTGAACAGCGGAGCAGTCTTTTCAGGTGACGGCGACTGCTGGGGTGTGGGCACAAGCCTGTCGCACCTGAAGACAATCGGAAAACGGTTTTACGTCCGGCAGAACCTAACCTCATGGCTCATCAACGGTGAGAGCTGGATAGAGGGCGCCTTCGAGAACCAGACGGCCATTGACCTGAGCGCCGAACTGGGGTTCTCTCCTTTCAGGATGGGACAGCGCTTCTTTAGCATACACGGCGGTTTCTGTGGGGCATATTTTATCAATACAGATGCCACCGGCGGAGGTACATGGCTCTCATACAACCAGATCACAGGGGAATACAGCTATATGCAGTATTATGAGCAGGTGCTTCGTAAAGCTCCGGACCTGGGCTACACCTTCGGGGTCAACTACCACCGGCAGGTCTCTCCCGCACTATACCTGAACGCCCGGGCCGATTTCCGGTCACATTTCAATACCGCCTCGGCCATATCAATGATCACTGTGGGTATCGGCTTCGATGCCCGCGAACTCTTTAAAAAATAAAAGGAGATGAAGAGATCAGCATACATGATTCTGATGCTTGCAATGAGCCTCGCAGGCATGAACTGCTTTGCGCAGACCGACACTGTACTGATTGAGACCGAACTACAGCAGGACCAGGAGTTCTACTACCGGAACAAGTACCGCTACCTCGATGTGCGGCTGGGTGATGAGGACAGGCTCCTGAAGATAGGTATCCAGCCTTTCAAACCCAGCGATAATTTCAGCTTCCTGGTCTTTACCCTGCATGGCGGTTTTGAGCAGAAGATAAACACATCACTCACCGCAGTCACAGAGATCAATTCTGTTATGACCTGGACCGAAGAGGAAGCATTTCATCAGCAGGGTATCTCACTGGGAGGCCGATACTACTTCCTCAAAAAGAGAGAGATTGAACAGGGACGCAGCGGCAATAACTGCCAGGGCGTTTACGGTCTTTTCAAGATGAGTGACCTTCTCTCACTGATAACCCTCAGGGCTGATGACGCAGACCCTGATCCTTTGTCACATGAACCTCACCTTGAACGGTTTATAAAGGGCTCTCTCACCCCTGAGGTAGGCATCGGGTACCAGCAGCGACTCGACTATCACCTCTATTTTGATTCGTCGCTCTCCTGCAACTATAACATTCTGGACAACGATTTCGGATTTCAGATCTGTTTCCTCTTCGGAGTTTTGTTCAGTTATACCAAATAGACTATCTGAAATGAAAGCAACGTATATACTACCCTTCATGCTGGCTGCAATACTCATGGCATCATGTGAGCGTGAAAATATGACTTCGCCTGTTGCGATGTTCAGCCCTCAAAATCCTCCGAGATATATGTTCAAGATCAGCCTCGACGCCTCCGGCTCCTTTTCTACAGAGAAGAACGACTGGCTTGAATATCGGTGGGATATCAACGGTGACCACCTTGAATGGGAGACCGGCTGGCTCGGCACTCCTGTAGTCACAGTACAGTTCCCTTTTGAAACAAGTGGTTACATCGGACTGCAGGTCAGGAACAGCGACGGGAATATCACCGAGTTGTACCAGGCACTATACACTGATGATAACTACCGGATTCAAAAAGCATGGTCTGATCTGGAGATTGACTTCCGCAGGATTGACTATGATTTTTCATATCCTGACCGCCATCGGACCTGGGTTTGGGCGTATGACAACATACAGCTTCATGATTCAGAACATTGGTACAACTTCCCCACCTCGGCTGAACGGGCAGAATACGGTACTCTTGTTCCCTGGAGTGTGGCAGACACTCTGGATAAGAATTACCGGCTGCCTTCAAAAGCCGACTGGCAGGAGATGATTGACTACTGCGGCGGAGAAGCCCTGGCAGGATTTAACCTGCAGGTAAGGGTAGAGCACGCTCTTCAGCTCACCTGCCCGGGCATTCTGACTGTTGTGCTGCCTGACGAACAAGGGAAAGCTGGGTATTACTGGACATGCGATGAGGTGGATGAAGAGTCGGCCTGGGCCCTTAAGATCTCAGCTGACAGTGATGAGGCAGAGTTTGTCGTTCTTGACAAATCAAGCCTGGCTTCTGTGCGACTAATGACTGAATTTTCACAATACTTCAGATAGCAGAAGAAGATGAAAAAGATATTGATATCCATGGCATTGCTGATCAGCGTCAGCGCACTCTGGTCACAGGAAAAAGGATCCATCCTCTTCACAGGCTCATATGCGTACATGCCTGAATACAGAATGCAGGGTGCAGGTTACACGGTATCATACCAGCACAACCTGAAACCCTGGCTGAGCCTTGAGACAGGAGCTGGCTACACTCTTGCGTCACGGACCATAGAAAGAAACCAGACTCTTAACAATGTGACGCTTCTTGACCTCAATTATCACCATGCGGCCTACAGCCTGTATGCAGCACCGGTCCTGAAAGCAGGCAACGGCAGGGTGGTGTCGGTCGATCTCTTTGCCGGGCCGGTCATCACCTGGCAGTCAAATGTTTTCGACATGAACCGGTACGAAATGCCGGAAAGCCCGGCCTATACGGGAAGGATGACAGATATAGTGTACGTCAACAGAGTATTGGAAGGCACCTTTTTCGGAGGCATAGCAGGCTGCAGGGTGAACGTGCGTACCGGTGAGAACTGGCGAGTGAACTTCGGGATCAGTGCCACAGGCATAATCAAGGCTGTCTCATCTGTCAGTGCCATCATCGGCGTCCGATACTGCTGGTGACTGTACAGACTCATTTTACATTTCTTAATGCCCTGCGGGCGATACTGCCCACTGTCCCGACCAGCCAGACAGCGTAAGTAGGATCCCCGGCCCCGCTTCCCGGGGCCGGGACCGACTGCCGGCTGCCGACTGCCGACATTGCTATTGCCTCCCTGCAATCTGGTACCTTCGCTAAAATGACCCACCGGGTCATTTTTTCACGCTCGGCTCTCTATTGTCTATTGCCTTTCAAATAGTACCTTTGCAGAAATTTTTCAGAGCATGAGCACACCCCAACTGAGCGAGCAGGAACAGGTCCGCAGGCAATCACTTGAAGAGATACGCAAACTGGGTATAGATCCTTATCCGGCAGCTATGTTCCCGGTCAACACCACAGCCGCTGAGATACTGGCCGGTTTCAGTGACACGGAGGACAGGTTCCCCGATGTATGCCTGGCAGGCCGGATCATGAGCCGCCGTATCATGGGCAACGCTTCTTTTGCTGAACTGATGGACTCCTCAGGACGCATACAGATATACCTGAGGCGTGATGATCTATGCCCGGGTGAGGATAAGACACTTTATAATACATTGTTCAAAAAACTACTGGATATAGGTGACATCATTGGCGTGAAAGGCTTTGCCTTCCGTACCCAAATGGGTGAGATAACGGTACACGTCAGGGAACTGATCCTCCTCAGCAAATCGTTACGCCCCCTGCCAATTGTAAAGGAGAAAGACGGAGTGCTGTATGATGCCGTCACTGACCCGGAGATACGCTACCGCCAGAGGTATGTTGACCTGATAGTCAATCCCGAGGTGCGCGAGGTCTTCCGCAAACGTACACAGATAATAAAATCGATGCGTGAGCTGTTCGATTCGTACGGTTACCTGGAGGTGGAGACCCCGGTGCTGCAACCTATCCCCGGCGGCGCCGCTGCAAGACCGTTCATCACACACCACAACGCCCTGGATATGCCTCTTTACCTGCGCATAGCGGACGAACTTTATCTGAAGCGCCTGATCGTCGGCGGTTATGACGGAGTATACGAATTTGCAAAGGACTTCCGCAACGAGGGTATGGACCGAACACACAACCCTGAGTTCACCGTTATGGAGATCTATGTCGCCTACAAGGACTATAACTGGATGATGGAGTTCACCGAGAAAATACTTGAGAAGGTATCGAAGGATCTTCATGGCACCACCAAAGTCCCCCTGGGTGATCATGTCATCGACTACAAGGCTCCTTACCGGCGCATCTCCATGACTGACGCAATCAGGGAATATGCGGGCGTTGACATAACTGACATGACTGAGGATGACCTGCGCCGTGAGTGCGACAGGATGGACATCGGCCACTCGCCCTCAATGGGCAAGGGAAAGCTGATAGACGCAATCTTCGGCGAGAAGTGCGAGCATCATTTCATCCAGCCCACCTTCATCATCGATTACCCGCTGGAGACCTCTCCACTGACTAAAAAGCACCGTGGCAGAACAGGCCTTACCGAGCGCTTTGAACTGATGGTCAACGGCAAGGAACTGGCAAACGCCTACTCCGAGCTGAATGACCCCATTGACCAGCTCGAGAGGTTCCAGGAACAACTTCGTCTATCAGAAAAAGGTGATGATGAGGCGATGTTCATAGACATGGACTTCGTCAGGGCACTCGAATACGGCATGCCCCCGACTTCAGGGATGGGGATGGGCATTGACAGGCTCACCATGTTCATGACCAACCAGTCATCAATACAGGATGTGCTCTTCTTCCCGCAAATGAAACCGGAGGTGTGATCAGTCTTCAGTCAGCAGTCAGCAGTTGGCAGTAAATTAATAAGTTAGCTACTGCGATCTGCAGGTTGAAGACTACGGCCGGCGGACCTTATTATTGTTTATCCAGCAGCAGCTGCTCCAGGCGCTGGCGTTCAGCTTCGAAGCCGGGCTTGCCCAGGAGGGCGAACATATTCTTCTTGTATGATTCCACACCCGGCTGGTCAAAGGGATTGACGCCCAGAACATACCCGCTGATGGCGCATGCCAGCTCAAAGAAATACATCAGCTGGCCGAGATTATACTCATCAATCCTCTCCATGCTTACCAGCATCACAGGCACACCACCGTCAATATGGGCCAGGCGTGTCCCAGCCTCCGCCTTATGGTTCACTTCTGTCATCCTCTTACCGGCAATGAAGCCGATACCGTCAGAATTGTCTGTTGCGCCGGGCACAACAAGCCTGTTGCGCGAATCCGCAACGTGTATCACTGTCTCAAAGAGCTTACGCTCGCCCTGCTGGATGTACTGGCCCATTGAGTGGAGGTCGGTTGTGAATGTCACTGAAGCCGGGAAGATTCCCTTGCTCTCCTTGCCCTCACTCTCTCCGTAGAGCTGTTTCCACCACTCCGCAAGGAAGACAAGTGAAGGTTCGTAGCTAATGAGTATTTCAGTTGAATATCCTTTGTTATAGAGCGCATTACGTGCAGCAGCGTATATCAGGGCAATATTTTCAGCGGTGTCATTCCCTTCCCTGACAGAGAGTGCCATATCAAGCATGCCACGGGCAAACGAATCAATGTCATATCCGGCAAGGGCCAATGGCAGTAATCCTACCGGCGTTAGCACCGAATACCTGCCGCCCACATCATCAGGTATCACAAATGTCTCATATCCCTCTTTGACAGCGAGATCATGAAGAGCACCACGGCCTGCATCGGTTATGGCTACGATATGTGACTGCATGACAGCTGTACCGATTTTGTTTCTGAGGTGGTCACGCAGGATGCGAAAGGCTATTGCCGGCTCGGTGGTGGTACCGCTCTTGGAGATCACCACTATGTTATAAGCAGTCCCGTGAAGGTATTTGAGCAGTGCGTCATGGTAATCCTCGCTCAGGGTATGGCCGGCAAAGAGGAGCCTGTGCTCCTGCTGAGCAAAGGGATCATTGAGAGCTTCAGTAAGAGCTCTGGCGCCGAGGTATGAGCCACCAATCCCCACAACCACCGTCACCGGAGCCTGGGATCGCAGTCGTGCTGCACAGGCTTTAACGGTTGCGGTCTCATTGACAGCACTGTCAGGCAAACGCAGCCAGCCGGTAAACTCACTTCCCCGGCCTCTGCTTTCCCGGAGTGTTACAAGGTGCTCTATTGCACTAACAGTTAATCTATTAAGTTCCTCCTCACCCACAAACGAACTGATACCGTTAAGGTTTACAGAAATGTTACTTTTCATATTCTTATCTTAGATTCTTGGATAGGATCCTCATCTCCTTCGCGGGGGCTGAGTTCATGTATAAAATCCTGTAAACTGTATCCGCAATGGGAATGTCTGATCCGGTCCTCCTCTTTACCTCATTGATGCAAGCTGATGCATAATAACCTTCAGCCACCTGGTTCATCTCAAGCAGGGCGTTTCTGACAGAATATCCTTTGCCTATCATGTACCCAAGATTCCGGTTGCGGCTGAACTGTGAATAGCCCGTTACCAGCAGGTCTCCGAGGTAAGGGGAGTCAGTTATATCCCTTTGCCCAGGAGAAAGTGCCTCAACAAAACGGCCCAACTCCCCGGCAGCATTTGCAAGCAGGACGGCTATGAAGTTGTCACCATAACCCAGCCCGTGGGCTATTCCTGCAGCAATTGCATAGATATTTTTCATAACAGCGGCGTACTCAACGCCGAATATGTCAGAGGAAATAACAGTCATTATCCATCTGCATGAAAAAAGATTAGCGACCCTGCCGGCGTGCGATATATCATGTGAGGCAAAAGTGAGATAAGTGAGCTTCTCCATGGAAACTTCCTCGGCATGACTTGGCCCGGTAATAATTACAATATCCTCATACGGTACACCGTAAATGGAGTGAATGTACTCTCCGACAACAGTATTGTTTCCGGGCACAATGCCCTTTATCCCTGAAGATACAATCTTTCCGCCTAACTTATTATCCCCCAGTCCTTCAAGTTCTGCCTTAAGATACGTGGCCGGGGTCACCAGTATGATTATGTTTGATGCATCAACTGCCTCTGTAATATTATTAAGAGGTATTACCAGCCCGGGATCCAATGTCACTGAAGTGAGATAAAATGGGTTCTGATGATAGCATCTTACATGACGATATATCTCAGGCCTGTCAATATACCATGCAACCCTCCGGCCGTTGGAAGCAAGAACCATGGCCATGGCAGTTGCCCAGCTTCCCGAGCCTACAAGGGTTACATCGTCAGGTTTCAGATCAGGCATCATTCATTTTCTGCCGTAAAGATAGATAAATTCAGCCGGCAGTACCAGTCGGCAGTCATTATGTAAAAAGTCTTCAGCCTGCCAAACCCGTAACCGGGATGCAGACTGAAGACCTCACTATTGCCTACTGCCTTTTGGCTAATGCCTAAAGCTTGTGCTTCTTCACAAACTCATCAATGATATCTCCGAGGTCAGGGTGACCTATCTCCTGGAGGTCATAACGGACATGAAGAGTGGGTTTGTCAATAGTTATCACCCTTTTCAGGTCTATGGGTGTGGCAATCAAAATCAGGTCACAGGGTGTATTCTTAATTGTCTCGCTGAGGTCTTTCATCTGTTGGTTACTGTAACCCATTGATGGTAAAACCGGGCCCAGATCCGGGTAGTTCTCAAAGGTAGTCTTCAGTTTCCCAACGGCATAAGGCTTGGGATCTACCAGTTCGGACGCACCATATTTCATTGCAGCAAAACAGCCATAGCTGTACCTGACCTCTCCGTGTGTGACAGTTGGACCTTCCTCGATTACCAGCACCTTCTTGCCCCTTATAAGAGCGGGGTCTTGCACTACAGTGGGAGAACATGCGTCAATGATAACAGCATTCGGATTTATCCTTGCAACGTTTTTTCTTACCTCAAACAGATCATCCAGATCAGCGCTTTCAATTTTATTAACAATAACCACATCAGCGAGTCTGAGGGTTATCTCCCCTGGATAATACCGCTGTTCATGGCCTGCCCTCTGCGGATCAACAAGTGTAATCATCAGGTCTGGCTTAATGAAGGGAAAATCATTATTTCCACCATCCCACAAAATGACATCACACCCCCTCGGATCACTTTCAGCCTGCCTGAGAATTGCTTCATAGTCAATGCCGGAGTAAATTATTGTATCACGGACAACATGAGGTTCATACTCCTCCATTTCCTCAATCGTACATTCATGCTTGCTGAGATCATCAATCGTCTCAAAACGCTGTACTGCCTGTTTCACCAGATTGCCGTAAGGCATCGGATGCCTGATGGCAATTACCTTCAGACCTCGCTTTTTTAGTTCATCAACTATTCTGCGTGATGCTTCGCTCTTTCCTCCTCCTGTCCTGACTGCTCCTACAGCAATAACAGGTTTTGTGCTCTTAATCATTGTCTCCTTCCATCCCAGAAGAGAAAAGTTGGCTCCTGCCGCATTCACTATTGCACTGAGTGCCATAACTTTCTGATAGGTTACATCACTGTATGAAAAAATACAGTCGTCAACCTTTAGCTCAGTGATAAGGTGAGGCAGATCACTCTCAGCATAGATGGGAATACCGTCAGGATAGAGTTTTCCGGCCAGACCCGCAGGATACTTCCTGCCATCAATATCCGGTATCTGGGCAGCGGTAAACGCCACAACATTGTAAAACTCATTGTCGCGGAAATAGGTATTGAAATTGTGAAAATCCCTGCCCGCGGCACCAATAATAATAACATTCCTTTTTAACATAAAACCTCCTGGTTATTTATTATTTTTTTTTAATAATATCTGCTTCAGATAGTTTACTTATCCGGCAAATTTATAATTTGTAACTGAAAACGGAAGTGATATTAGTCAGTTTAACTTAATCTTTCTGAGGTTCATAATATTTTGATAATATGCTAGTTAATAATTCAGAGGGGTTTGTTGATTAATTCACTGCTTAATATTTTAAACCTCAACAGATTGGCAGCATCTTTGCACTAACTCACGGCGGATGAATGTCCTGGCACATATATACCTCTCAGGCGACTCGGATAACATTATCATTGGCAATTACATAGGTGATTATGTGAAGGGCCGTGACTACCTGAAGTATCCTGAGGGAATCCGCAAGGGCATTATCATTCACCGTCATATAGATGCATTTACTGACAGGCATCCGGTGGTTCACCGAAGCAAGCTTCATTTCGTTGGGCGGTATCGCAAGTACGCCGGTGTAATAATTGACATCCTCTATGACCATTACCTTACCAGGGAATGGGATCTTTTCTCCAGGAGACCTCTTGAGAGCGTGACCTATAACTTTTACCGGGCAATGGTCAATAACTTTGAGATACTTCCGGAGACGGTGAAGGAGAAGATGCCCTTTTTCATTATTGACAACTGGCTGGAGACCTACCAGACAAGGAGGGGCATAAGGAGGGTACTTAAGACGCTCAGCGGGATCACATCTCTCCCTAAGGAGACAAGGTGGGCCATGAGGATATGGAAGAAGCAGTATTACGCCATTGAAGAGGACTTCATGGAGTTTTTTCCACAACTGATAGAATACGTTGAATCAGAATTTGGCATTGAGCTTTCACCGGGCATACGTGTGCCTTTCTGACCAATCAGGTATCTGATCCGGCACCCTCTGTTGTAATCATTATCAATCCTGCAGTTCCTCCCCGGAGGAATTATGTAATAGGATCACCCGAGGTATTCTGTCCTTCCTGCATCAAGCCTCAGGAAAATAAAGAGGAGTATAGTGAAGCCCCACAATGAGCTTCCCCCGTAACTGAAAAAGGGAAGGGGTATACCTATAACCGGCATCACTCCGATTGTCATTCCTATATTGACAAAAAAATGGACCAGGAATAGTCCGAAGACACCGTACCCGTATGCCCTGACAAAGGTTGTCCGCTGCCGTTCAGCCAGTATCAGCAGCCTCAGGAGCAGCCAGACAAACAATCCGATCACCACCGCTGAGCCGATAAATCCCCACTCTTCTCCTACAGTACAGAATATAAAGTCAGTACTCTGCTCGGGAACGAACTTGAACTTGGTCTGCGTCCCGTTCAGGTAGCCCTTGCCGGCGAAGCCGCCTGAACCGATTGAGATGAGCGACTGGTTCAGGTTATATCCCTCACCGAAGGGATCGGTTTCCATGCCGAGCATTATGTTGATCCTGGTCTGCTGGTGAGGCTTGAGCACGTTATAGAATGCGTAGTCAACCGTGAAGAGGTAAAGAAGCCCTCCCAGAAGGAAGATGTAGATCATTGCCTGGTTTCTCAGCTTCTGGCGATAGATTGACCAAGCATAGGCGATCCCTGCCAGGATCACTGTAATCACTATTATCAGCACCAGGTCAAGGTCAAGCAAATAATGACCGACGGAATAAGCTACAGCTCCGGCCACGGCCATTACACCTGCTGCTCTGAAGGTAAGCATGAAACCTGAAGTGATCAGAAGAACGATAGCTGCCACAAGAAGCAATCCGATCGCTACCGGCAGGTTGCCAAGTATCAGTGTCAGAAGGAAGAGTGTCACTGCCAGAATGGCGGTGATGAAAACCCATATGCTCATCCCCTCGCGGTAGAGAACAATAAAAAAGGCAAAATAGGTTATTACTGATCCCAGGTCAGGTTGCACAACTATAAGCAGCATAGGTGCCACAATGATAGCTGTAGCCGCAATCATCTCCCTGGTGCCAAGCAACTGCCGCTTTGAGTTAAGAAACGACGCCAATGCCAGCCCGGTGGCAAACTTTGCAAACTCGGAGGGCTGAATGCTGAAAGCTCCAACTCCAAACCAGGCCTTCGCCCCATTGATCTCCTTGCCTATGACCAGCACAAGCACCAGCATAAGAATGAAAAAGCCATAGATGAACCATGCGAAGAAAAACCAGAGCTTGTTGTCAGTAACCATCACGAAAATCGCCAGGACAAGTGCGGCAAGAATAAAGATCAACTGCTTGCCGTATCGTTGTGACAGGTCAAAGATGCTGGTGTGCTGTTCATTGTAGACAGCAGCATATATATTGAGCCACCCCATGACCATCATTACAAGCCAGAGGATCACGGTGACCCAGTCAAGTCTCACCAGTATGTTATTGTTCTTCTCCATCAGGTCTCAGCACCATTTTCAAAACATAGTCCTCAAGGTATTTTCTCTTTATACTGCCGGTAAGGTATTTCTCAATCATCAGGCTGGCAATGGGGGCGGCGAAGGTTGATCCGAAGCCGGCATTCTCCACATAGACAGCTATGGCTATCTGCGGATTGTCTTTAGGTGCAAAGGCAACGAAGATTGAGTGATCCTTACCATGCGGGTTTTGTGCTGTCCCGGTCTTGCCACATATTATTATACTGTCAAGTCTTGCGCCACGGGCCGTAGAGCCCGCTCCGCCGTTTACGGCTCCCTCCATTCCCTCTATCACCGGCTCAAAGTTTTCCGGTAAGATACCAGTAATGTATTTCTGTGTATAGAGGGGAGAGGGGGCTCCGTTATCGCCTATCTTCTTCACTACATGAGGGATATAGAATGACCCCCTGTTGGCAATGACAGCAGCCATGTTCGCCATCTGAAGGGGTGTTGCTCCTATCTCTCCCTGCCCTATAGCCAGGGATATCACCGTCAGTGCCTTCCATCTGTCCTTGCCATAATAACGGTCATAGTATGAGCGTGCCGGGATAAAGCCGGATAGCTCGTTTGGCAGGTCTATCCCCAGCCTGTTACCGAAACCGAAGGCAACAAGGTATTCCCTCCACTTGTCAAATGCATCCTGAACGGACCTGTATTCCGGATTCTCAAGGATGTTCCTGAAGGCATTGCAGAACCATGCATTGCATGACTGAGCCACCGCTTCAGGCAGATTGAGCGGTGACCGGTGTGAGTGGCACCCTACCGTCAGTGAGCCGGCATGGTACCCGTTGCTGCAGCTAAAGAGCGAGGTGGGACGAATGACAGCCTCCTGCAGCCCGATCAGCCCGTTCATGATCTTGAAGGTTGAGCCTGGAGGATATGAAGCCATCAGCGCCCTGTCAAAAAGCGGTTTGATGGTGTCAGCCTGTAACAGCTGAAAATTCTCTGACCTTATCCTGCCCACCAGCAGTGAAGGATCATAGGTGGGGGAAGAGACTAGGGTGAGTATCTCTCCCGTGGCCGGCTCAATGGCTACTATTGAGCCGTTCTTGTTCTGCATCAGCTGCTCACCATACTCCTGCAGGGTGAGGTCAATGGTTGACCACAGGTTGGTGCCCGGCACCGCCACAGTATCATACCTCCCGTCAGCATAGGAGCCCTTGATATTGTTATGTACATCAACCAGGAAGATGTTTACCCCTTTCGCTCCCCTGAGCTGCTCCTCATATGATTTCTCTATGCCGCTGACCCCTATGTAGTCACCTGAACGGTAGTATCTGTCTTTCGCCAGCAGCTTATTGTCCACCTCCCCCACATAACCCAGCAGATGCGCAGCTACCGGACGGGTGTATTTCCTCAGGGTTCTGGCCTGAACATAGAAGCCCGGGAACCGGTAAAGCTCCTCCTGCAGAACAGCATATGTCTCGGAGGAGATCATCTTCATGAATACCGAAGGCGCCCTGCGGGACCAGGAGACAGCTGTCTTCATCCTTGCCCTGAAATCTTCCATCGTGATCCCAAGGATCTGATTGAATCTTACCGTATCAAAGGCACCGGTCTGAACAGGTATCACCAAAAGGTCATAGGCAGCCTGGTTGTATACGATCAGCTCTCCGTTACGGTCATAAATAAGTCCGCGCGCAGGATACTGGGTGACAGGCCTCAGTGCATTGTTGGCAGCGGAGACGCGATAGGTCTTGTCCACAATCTGAATATAGAACAGGCGCACTAAAAGTATTACCGCTGTCAGAAGCACCAGCGCCATGATAACGAATTTCCTGTTTGCATACCTGTCCTTCATGGCTGTTTACTCATCTGTGTGGCCTGAAGAAATCAAAGAGAACAATGAAGAACGTTGTCACTGCAGTGCTGAGCAC
>JAAZBN010000091.1 GCA_012513795.1 Bacteroidales bacterium
ATGCTATGGCAGCACCGGCAAAACCACCCACCAGTGTGTGTGATGAACTTGAGGGGATTCCCAGGTACCATGTCAGAAGGTTCCATATAATAGCCGCAATTATACCGGCCAGGATGACCATCAGCGTGATGGCGGAGGTGTCAACTATCTTTGCTATTGTGTCAACAATATTCAGCTCAAAGACAAGATATGCCAGCCAGTTGAACGATGCCGCCCAGAGCACAGCCTGGAACGGGGTGAGCACCTTGGTGGAGACTACGGTTGCTATAGAGTTCGCAGCGTCATGAAATCCGTTAATCAGGTCAAAAGCCAACGACAGAACTATGATGATGATCAGGATTGTGAAGTCCATCTGGGAGTCTTTATGCAATTTTGATAATTACTGAAGAAAGAATGTCTGCTACGTCGTCGCAGCGGTCGACAGCCTTTTCGAGGGCTGCCAGTACATCCTTCTTCTTTATCAGTTCAATCGCATCCTTCTCCTCCTGGAACAGCTTGGCAAGATATCGGTGGTTTATGTCGTCCGCATGCTCCTCCAGCTCTCCAATCCTATGGCAGTTATCCTTGTATTTCGAAAGATTGAGCACATCCCTCAGACCGTTGAAAGCAGTATTGATCTCTATTGATGCCTTCAGTATTGTGTCAGCCATCTCCCGGAACTCATCAGGTATATCCGTCAGCTTATAAAGATGGGCCTGCTTGGCGGCTCCGTGCATAAGGTCAAGGACCGAATCGGTGGCATGGATCAGCTCAAAAATATCCTCACGGTCAAACGGAGTAATAAAGGTGCCGCTTAGCGCCTTATACAAATTCTTGGCTATCTGGTCTCCCACCAGCTCAGCCTCCTTGATCTTGTGTCCCAGGATCTCTCTCTTCTCCGACGAGGGATCATTCATAAACTCTACCAGCAGCTCTGCACCAATGATCAGGTTTGCCGAGGCATCCTTGAAAAGCGGATAGAACTTGCCCTCCTTCGGGGCCAGGTACGAAAAGATCTTGTCAAGTTTCATCAGTCAGCTCGCGTATTTTTTTTGCACCGCCAAAAATATACTAATGACTTCACTAAATAAAGAACAATTGACATATTGTTTATTAAATGTTGAATATTAATCTGAAGCCGGTTCCGGCAACTTTAGCTATATTAGCAGATCACAAAATATCAGATACAGCATGAAATTGACATTTTACGGGGCTGCCCGCGAGGTGACAGGCAGCAAGATACTTATAGAAACTGAACATGGTAAAAACATATTGCTCGACTGCGGACAGTTCCAGGGTAAGGGGCTTGAGACTGAGGAACAAAACCGGGCACTCGCTTTCTCACCTGCCTCAATTGATCATATTATTCTTTCTCACGCCCATATTGACCACTCCGGGCTGATACCCTTTCTTTCCAGAAACGGCTTCGCCGGGTCAGTTATATGTACAAATGCCACACGTGATCTTTGTTCCATCATGCTGGCTGACTCGGGGAAGATACAGGAATATGATACCATAACATTCAACAAGAAGAGGGCAAGAAAGGGCCTGCCGCCGGTGGAGCCGCTTTATACACAGGCTGATGCTGTAGCATCAATGAAACTGTTCATCAGCGTGGCCTATGACCGCAAGTTCCGGATTGATGAATTCACAACCGTCAGGTTTACTAATTCAGGTCACATGTTAGGCAGCGGAGTGGTCACGCTGGAGCTGAAGGAGAAAGAGGGAATCAAACGGCTTGCATTCACCGGAGATATCGGCAGACCTGTCAGCAGATTGCTGAAGAGCCCTCAACCGTTTCCCCAGGCTGACTATCTGATAACTGAATCAACATATGGCGACAGGCTCCATCCCACTCTTGAAGAGTCAGATGAAGATCTCTTCAGGGTTGTGCACCATACCTGCGTAGAAAAAAAGGGTAAGCTCATTATTCCCGCCTTCAGTGTAGGACGAACCCAGGAGATAGTCTATTCTCTCAATAACCTCTACAATGCAGGGAGGTTGCCCAGGGTGGACACTTATGTAGACAGCCCTCTGTCAGTCAACGCTACAAGCATTTTCCGCATGCATACTGACTGTTTCAATGAGGAGGTGGCGGATCTGATGCTTACTGACCCTGATCCATTCGGGTTCAACTCCCTCTTTTACAACACCTCGGTTGAGGGATCAAAAAGCCTGAATGAAATCAAGGGACCGGTCATTATCATCTCATCATCGGGCATGATGGAAGCAGGACGTGTCAAACACCACCTGGCCAATAACATCAGCAATCCTGCCACCACTGTGCTGGCGGTAGGCTACTGCGCACCAAACACCCTCGGGGCCCGGCTGCTCAGGGGCGAACAGGAAGTCTCTATCCACGGCAAAAAGTATCCGGTAAGAGCCGAGATAGACAGAATAGAATCTTATTCCGGCCATGGCGACTACCGCGAGATGGCGGAATACCTGTCGTGCCAGGATCCGGACAGGCTGAAGAACATATTCCTGGTACATGGCGAGTACGAGACCCAGGTCAATTACAGGGCATATCTTGAATCGCAGGGCTTTGACAGGATAGAAATTCCCTCTTTCGGCACTTCATACAATCTCTGATAATTGCAATAATCATTTGTTTGTTGATTGTAAATCCTATTTTTGCATCAAAATTTTTTGAGCTATGTTTATTCTAATGGTTGTGCTTTTTCTGCTGGGTTACCTGGCGATAGCACTCGAGCATCCTATTAAGGTTGAGAAGGCTGCCAGCGCGCTCTTGCTGGGTTCCATCCTCTGGGCCGTTTACGCTCTTTTCAGTGAGCAGATACTTGCCATGGGCTTTTCTCCGTCATGGGAAGAGCTGAAGATGATGGGGCAGCAGATACTGAACAACATTGCCCCGGCAATGACTGCAGATCAGTTCGCCACCTCACCATTTCGCGAGACCGTTGAACTTACCGGGCATACAAGCGCCTTTGTAAAGGAGGAACTTGCACACCACCTTGTGGATATTGCTGAGATCCTGTTCTTCCTGTTCGGCGCAATGACTATCGTCGAGGTAATTGACCAGCACCAGGGATTCACAGTCATTACAGACAAGATCTCAACGAAAAGCAAAGTGAGACTGATCTGGATACTGGGCATCATAACATTCTTCATGTCAGCCGTCCTTGACAACCTGACTACAACAATTGTGATGATTGCGCTGCTGAGGAAGCTTATTTCGGACAAGCCCACCAGATGGATCTTTGCCAGTATGATCGTTATTGCCGCCAACGCCGGCGGTGCCTGGTCTCCCATCGGTGACGTGACAACAATCATGCTCTGGATTGGCGGACAGGTAACCACGGTAAACATCATACTGAAGGTATTCCTCCCAAGTCTTGTAAATATGATCGTGCCTCTGACAATCCTGTCATTCATGGTCAAGGGAGATGTCAGAAGACCCGAAGTCTCTCATCAGTCGGGTGATATCACAACACCCTTCGAGAAGACATTTATTCTGATACTTGGTGTCTCAATGCTTCTCTTCGTGCCGGTGTTCAAGACAGTCACACATCTTCCCCCCTACGTGGGTATGCTGTTTGGTCTTGGCGTGCTTTGGCTTGTCTCAGAGATCATGCACCGCGACAAGGAGGATGAGATACGCAAAAAACTCACAATCTACAATATTGTCAAGAAGGTTGATACCCCGACAATCTTCTTCTTCCTAGGCATCCTCATTGCTGTAGCGGCACTGCAGAGCGCAGGCCACCTCAGCCTTCTTGCCGGATTCCTGGATGAGAAACTGGGTGACATTTTCCTGATCAACCTTGCAATTGGTGCCATATCCGCCGTTGTTGACAACGTTCCCCTTGTTGCCGGCGCCATGGGCATGTATGAGGTTGTATCGCCTGATATGCTACGTATGGCAGCAGATCCGGCATATGCTGCATTCTTTGTGCAGGACGGGCTCTTCTGGGAATTGCTCGCATACTGCGCCGGTACGGGTGGCAGCATGCTCATAATAGGCTCCGCTGCAGGCGTTGCTGCCATGGGCCTCGAGAGAATTGACTTCATCTGGTATATGAAGAAGATATCCTGGCTCGCACTGGTGGGTTACCTCGCAGGCGCCGGAGTTTACTGGCTACAGGCACAGATTATTCACTGAGGTTGAAAAAAAATCCTGCGAAAGGGCTTCATCGAATGGTGAGGCCCTTTATATTTGTATCCTCTAAATCCTATTGCAGGACAAACACTCCAACCTTAAATCCCGTAACATGTTTCTGATTCAGAACTTTGAGTTCGTGCTCTTTGCTCTTACTCTTGTGGGAGTAGCCCTATTCCACAAACAGACAATGTGGGTGGCCCTTTCCGGCATGACCCTGATCCTGATCTACAAGCTGGCCTTCAATGACCCGGCCGATCCTTTCCTTCTGTTCCACCATCTTGGCGAGGAGGGCAGGACCCTGATCAACCTGATGGGATTGCTCCTGGGCTTTGCAATCCTTTCCAAACAGTTTGAGGAGTCACAGGTCCCCGATCTTCTCCCCAATTACCTCAGCAGCGGATGGTTCGGGGCCTTCTCACTCCTGCTGATGATCACGCTTCTCTCCTCTTTCCTTGACAACATTGCCGCAGCACTCATCGGAGGCACTATTGCCCTGGTGGTATTCAGGGGCAAGGTACACATCGGCTACATTGCAGCGATTGTCGCATCAAGCAATGCTGGCGGTGCCGGAAGCGTGATAGGTGATACAACCACAACCCTGATGTGGATAGACGGAGTCCCGGCAATGAATGTTCTGCATGCCTACGTTGCAGTAATTCCCGCCCTGCTGATCTTCGGCATTCCTCTGTCAATCATCCAGACAAGATACCAGCCAATTCAGAATGACGCTGCTGCCGGGATCAGAGTCAATTACCGGAAAATAATAGTGGTTGCCCTGATTCTGGTCGGCGCCATTACAACAAACATACTTCTTGATTTTCCTGCTGCAGGGGTATGGATCGGGATTCTTCTCGGGGCCCTTATCACCTCAACACCCTGGAACGAACTAAAAACCTCCCTCAAGGGAACAATATTCCTTATGGCACTGGTCTTCTCCGCATCAATGATGCCGGTGGAAGAACTGCCTGTGGCATCATGGCAGACAAGCTTTGTTCTGGGCTTTGTTTCATCGGTCTTTGACAATATTCCACTGACAAAGCTTGCTCTTGAACAGGGCGGGTACGACTGGGGAATGCTCGCCTATGCTGTCGGTTTCGGCGGATCCATGGTCTGGTTCGGATCATCAGCCGGCGTTGCCATCACCAATAAGTTCCCGGAAGGAAGGTCAGTGGCCCGCTGGTTGAAAAGCGGCTGGTGGATTGCTGCTGCCTATGTTATTGGATTTTTGGTCCTCCTTGCACTCAGAGGCTGGGATCCTGCGACAGATTACAGATAGACAAAAAAAAGATCAGTGATCCGGTCCTCTGGGTTACCAAAAAAAAGAGGCTGCCCCTTTCTCTGACAGCCTCTCTGCTCTTTTCTCGTCCTAGTATTGATTATCACGGTCCCTGTCGCGGAAATCACGACGGGGCCGGAAAGGCTTCTTCTCTGCCTTTGGCTCAGACTTCTTGACGATGATCTGACTGCCATCGAGCTCTGAGTTGTTAAGCTTTTCGATAGCTTCATAACCGGCACGGTCATC
>JAAZBN010000092.1 GCA_012513795.1 Bacteroidales bacterium
AACACGGACATGATGGTGACCAACCTCTTCTCTCTCCTTTCCGGCGGCCAGAAACTGTCAGTCAATGCCCTGCCACTGCAGACTGACAGTGTTGTCTATGTGCCCCTGGGCCTCAGAACATATCGTGACGGAGAGGTTGTTTTCGCTTTGCGTGATCTTGAAAACCTTCCGGAAAATGTGCGCATAATGTTCCGTGATGCAGTATCCGGAGCAAATGCTGACATGGTATCTGCGGGGCCTTACAGGGTTACTCTCGCGGCGGGTGATTACGAAAACCGGTTTGCGCTGGCCATCCTTAAAAGCACAACCGGGGTTGAAACACTTCCGGAAGAGGATGAGCTTTTCAGCGCTTACTGTTACGGTGACCAGTTGAGAGCCAATGTTGGAAGGGTCAGCGGCAGCGAAGGCACCATTACTGTCTATGACCTGGGCGGAAGGCTTGTCTTTGCGAGGAAGGTGTTTGAGCCCGGACGCTACAATATGGATATCAACCTCAAAAAAGGCATTTACCTGGTGAATTACATCTCCGGGTCATTAAGCGCTACAGTAAAACTGGCATTTGGACTATGATGATCGAAAAAAGAGATAGGAAAAATCCGGGTTACAGGCTTGTGACGGCGCTGGCGGTAGCAATACTTCTCGGCCTGGCTGCCCCGCTACAGGCGCAGGAGCTTCCCCCGAGACCGGTAATTATCACTGTCAATCACTCCCAGCCGCTGGCCTTCGGCGCATTCACCCCCGGAACATCCGGAGGAACAATAACAGTCACTCCTGACGGAGCCTCAAGATATGCAACCGGAACGGTCATTCCACTCAACCTGGGCTTGATATATACTCCTGCCATGTTCTATGTCAGGGCCAACCCGGGAACGGTAATATCCCTTCTTGCCGGTCCCCCGTCAATCCTTACGGGCAGCAACGGAGGCTCTCTCTCTCTTCAGCTTGATGATACTTATCCGGCCTCGCCATTCGTCACAATGGTTCCGTTTCAGCAACAGACAACAGTGCTCCTGGGAGGGACACTCACGGTGGGAACCATCATATCCAACCCGCCGGGCAGCTATACCGGAACAATCAATGTCACCTTCGTGCAGGAGTGATACAGCAGGTAAATGATTATGGAAGAAAGAAATGCATATAGATCGCGGTTGCTTCAAGGCACAATGCATCTTCTTTCTGCCAAAACCATTCTCATTATGCTTTTTCTGTGGCTGTCTGCCTCTGCAGGGATGACTTATGCGCAGGACGAACCGCTCTATGATGAAATTCCCCTCTATGTTAAAATTCCCCATATAGGCATACGTGAAATAGATGCGCTTATCAGGAACGAGGAGGCATATCTTCCCGTATCAGACCTGTTCAATTTCCTGAAGATCAAAAATATAGTCTCAAATGATCTGGAAACTGTTACAGGGTTCTTTATCAATCCTGAAGATACATATACGATCAGCAGGGAAAAGAATCAGATTGAGTTCGGAGGAAAAGTATTTCAGTTGGAGAATGAGTCGCTTATACGCACTGAATCAAACCTTTACCTGAGATCTGTTTATTATGGGAGGGTGTTCGGCCTTGAATGTCATTTCAGTTTCAGGGACCTGACCGTGACAATAGAGACAAAGACGGAACTTCCTGCCATAAGGGAGATGAGGCAGGAAGAGATGAGGAGGAATATTGTCAGGCTTAAGGGGGAAATCCAGGCTGACACAACTATTGGCAGAACATATCCTGCCTTCAGGTTTGGGATGGCTGACTGGTCAGCTTATGCCAGCCAGCAACCGGGTGGTAAATCCGAGGCAAGATTCAATCTTGCACTCGGTTCAGTAATTGCAGGGGGAGAGGCTTCTGCCTCGCTGACAATGTATACGAACGCACCCTTCAGTGAGAAGCAGCAATATTACATGTGGCGTCATGTGAACAATGACCGCAGCTGGATGCGTCAGCTGACGCTTGGCAAGATACATACCAATGCCACCTCTTCACTATTCAATCCCGTTGTTGGTGTGCAGGTCACAAATACCCCTACCACCTTCAGGCGTTCCTTCGGGACCTATGCCCTGACTGACAGAACTGAGCCCGGATGGACCGTTGAACTGTATGTAAACAATGTGCTGGTTGATTATGTCAGGGCCGATGCATCAGGATTTTTTTCCTTTGAGGTTCCGCTCGTGTACGGCAATACCCTGGTCAAGCTTAAGTTTTACGGGCCATGGGGTGAGGAGCGCACCCGCGAACAAAACATTACTATACCATTTAATTTCATGCCTCACGGGGAACTGGAGTACACTGTGAGCGCGGGAGTGGTTGAGGATTCTGCCTGGAGTCGCTTTTCCCGGGCCGATCTGCGTTATGGGGCCACCAGGCATATTACCCTGGGCGCCGGTGTTGAATACCTCTCCTCAATCACTGATGCGCCCCTGATGCCGTTTATCAATGCCTCGGTCAGGGTTGCCAATAACTTTCTCATTTCAGGTGATTATACTCATGGGGTAAGAGCCAGGGGAACAATGACATATCGGCTTCCGTCAAATATTCAGATGGATCTCAGCTACATCTGGTATGAGAGAAATCAGAAGGCCATCTCGTATAATTACCTTGATGAGATAAAGGCATCCCTCTCTGTTCCCATCAGGATTAAGAGGATAGGGGCCTATTCGAGGCTGTCATATCACAGGATCAATTTTCCGGGCTCACTTTATACAACAGCTGAATGGATGGTTGCCGGAGCAATGTCAGGGATGAGTGTCAACATGACAACCTATGGTATCTTTTCAGAATACTTTGACCCGAATGTTTACGGGCAGCTTGCACTTGGATTCAGGCTGCCCGCGAATTTTGTGATTATGCCACAGGCACAATACAATTATACTGCAAATGAATTTGTTACGAGCAAGGTAAGCCTTGAGAAAAGAATATTTGAGAGGGGATACCTGAACCTGTCAGTTGAGCATAATTTCCGGAATGATATCACGATGGGCGAATTAGGCATGCGATATGATTTCTCATTTGCCCAGGTGGGTGTATCGGCCCGTCAGAGCAATGAGATTACAACACTTGTTCAGTACGCCCGCGGAAGCCTGATCAATGATAAGAAGACCTCTTACCTCAGGGCTGATAACCGCACCAACGTTGGGAGGGGCGGGGTCTCTGTACTTGCGTTCCTTGATCTGAATGCCAACGGCAAGCGTGATGAGGGAGAACCCAGGGTGGGAGACCTGGCGCTGAGGTCAAACACCGGGAAAATTGACTACAGTGAGAAAGACTCCATATTCCATATTACCGGTATGGAGCCCTATGTAAAACACTTTATTGAACTTGACGAAAGCAATTTCACCAACGTCTCCTGGCGGTTGCACAAGAAGAGCTATGCGGTCATTACTGACGCCAATATGCTCAAGCTTATTGAGGTGCCCGTCAGCGTTGAAGGCGAAGCAACAGGCATGGTCATGCTTGAAAAGGATGGCATCAGGTCAGGTCTGGGCAGGATCATTCTTAATATCCACAGGGATGATCACACCCTTAAAGGCAGGGTGCTGACTGAGCAGGATGGATACTTCAGCCATTTCGGGCTGGCGCCCGGATCATATTACATCCGTGTGGATACTGCCCAGCTCAGGCGACTCAACCTGGTTTCCGGTCCTGATTCAATAACCTTTAGTATCAGAAGCAGCAGGGAAGGCGATTATGTTGAGGGACTCGACTTTATCCTGCAGACAGCCGGTGTTCTTCCTGATACCGTTGCAATGCCTGATACTGCTGCAGTGGCACCTGATACTGAAGTTGCCGGCACACTGGTCAGGACTGATACCCTGAAGGTGGTTCCCCCGCAGGCAGACAGAACCGTGGTGAAAGACACTTCGTACCTTGTTGTACACGAAGTGACCAGGGAGCTGATGACAATAACCGAAGACTACTATGCCGTTCAGTTCGGGGCCTTCAGGAACAAGCTCTACGCGGAGATAATGAAGAAGAAAGTAGAGGGGGCTCTTGACAAGCATGTTGAATTGTTTGAGGAAGACGGATTCTGGAAAGTGCGCATAACAGGATTTGATGACCGCGAGGACCTGGAGAAATATATTCCTGTGATCCATGGTCAGGGAATAACTGAGATATGGGTGATCTCCAACAGGGCTGTAAAGGATGCATGGAGAACCCTTACACGGGAAGATTCGCTTGCCCTGGTTAAGGAAACAATTACGGAGGAACCTGTACCGGTGGTCATCAGGGGCACAACCGTACAGCTGGGTGCCTTCAATTCACTTGAAGAGACAGTATCAATGAGCGACAGGCTGCTTGCCGCGGCTGAAAAACTCGTGACAATAAGGAACGAGGAGGGGTTGTTTAAGGTTCAGATAACCGGCTTTGCCGACACCAACGAGGTCAGGGAATTTATTCCTCTTCTGCGCAAGCACGGATTTGATGACATAATTGTCCTTCATGAAACAGAAACAGGACTTGTGCCCGTGGCGCCCGCCACGGTGGTTCCCGCCACGGTGGTTCCCGACGTGGAGCAGCCGGCGGAGCCGGAGAGAGCAGAACGGGCTGTTGCTGAGCCGGAGAAGCCGGTGGTCATTGAAGAGATGGTGGCGCCACCGCCGCCGCTGCCGAGATTTGTTCTGCATGCCGGCAACTTCCACCGTAGAGCTGACGCTGAAAGGGCTAAACAGAAGATCGAAAAGAGACTGAAACTGCCAGTTGAAATAATTGAGGAGTGGGACAACTACCGGGTTATTGTCACGGGATTTTTCACCAGGGAGGAGACATATCCATACTATCCCGAGCTTGCAGGATTGGGATTCACTGATATCTTTGTCTATGAAAAACCTCTTACAGAGCGATAGACAAAAACAGATCCCATGAAGTACGTAGGAGCACACATCAGCGCTTCAGGCGGGGTGGAGAACGCACCGCTCAATGCGCATGAGATAGGAGCGAAGGCTTTCGCTTTCTTCACCAAGAACCAGCGCCAGTGGGTGGCTCCGCCCCTCACAAGGAAAAGCATCGAAGAGTTTCGCAAAAGATGCGAGGAATATGATTTCAGACCGCACCAGATACTACCGCACGACAGCTACCTGATAAACCTGGGTAACCCTGATCCGGAAGGACTGGGACGCTCACGCCACTCCTTCAATGATGAGATGAAGAGATGTGAGCTGCTGGGACTTGACAGGCTTAACTTCCACCCGGGGAGCCACCTGGGAAAAATGACCGAGGAGGAGTGCCTTGACCTGATAGCCGAGTCGGTAAATATTGCCCTTGACAAAACCAACGGTGTGATAGCGGTAATAGAGAATACGGCAGGCCAGGGTACCAACCTGGGCTACCGGTTTGAACATCTCCGCCACATAATCGACAGGGTTGATGATAAAAGCAGGGTGGGAGTGTGCATAGACACCTGCCACGCATATACCTCCGGATATGATCTCTCAACAGAGGAGGGTTTCAAAAAGGTCTTTGACGAGTTTGAAAGGGTGGTTGGATTCAAATACCTGAAGGGGATGCACCTGAATGAATCAAAAAAACCATTCGGTTCACGTGTAGACAGGCATGACAGCCTGGGTAAAGGAGAGCTGGGAGATGAGGTGTTCAGGCTGATAATGAATGACCCGCGGTTTGACGGCATGCCGCTTGTCCTTGAGACTCCCGATGAGAACCTGTGGGCTGAAGAGATTAAATACCTCTACTCTCTTCAGAAGAAATAAGCCGTTTTTCTGCAATTTTTTACCTTTGCTGCCGGCATTGATATTTTTCCGGAATTATCTCCGCCGCAAGATGTGCCTTATATGACGAACTACATTATACTGGCCCTCTGTGTAATTATCATTCTCTCCTACCTGTTTGACCTCTCAAGCAGGTACTCGAGAGTTCCGGGAGTTATACTGCTAATAGGTCTGGGCATTGCACTTCAGCTGGTATCCGTCTCAACAGGGCTTGATATCCCCAATCTGCAACCCCTGCTGCCTGTTATAGGTACTCTGGGGCTGGTGATGATAGTACTTGACGCCAGTCTCGACCTGAAGCTCGAAAAGAAAAAGGCGAAAGTCCTGATCAATACCGTGGTGTCAGCCCTTGTGTTGCTTACCCTGGTGGTGACAGCGGGTTCACTGGTGCTTGTTAAGGTTTACGGCCATACCCCGATATCTGCAGTGCTGAACACAATACCCCTCGGGATAATAAGCAGCGCTGTGGCCATTCCCTCTGCTGCCGGATTGAATACCAGGGAGAAGGAATTTATTGTGTATGAGAGCTCCTTCTCTGACATATTGGGAATTATGGCCTTCGACTTTATCCTTTTCGGGCAGTCAGAGATCACCGGAGGCATTGGAAACTATATTGCGGGAGGACTGCTGACAATAGTGATTGCTGCTGTTACAACGGCAGGACTTGCATGGCTGTTGCATAAGGTTAGCTATCATATCAACTACGTCATTATCATGACATTCGTTGTGCTGGTCTATGTGCTTGCAGAACTGTACCATCTTCCGGCTCTTCTGCTGGTTCTTATATTCGGGCTCGCCCTCTCCAACTCCCGGTTTGTGGAAAACACATTTATCAGGAAATATGTGGAGTTCGACAAGTTTAACCGCGACCTCGAATCTTTCAGAAAGATTCTCGGGGAGCTTACCTTCCTGGTGAGATCATTCTTCTTTATAATATTCGGTTATTATACTTCAGTTGAGGGCATTTTTTATCCGGAGAATCTTTTGACTGCCCTCCTTATTACCTCAGGTATTTTGCTTATCAGGTGGCTATTCTTCAGTTACGTGTTGCG
>JAAZBN010000093.1 GCA_012513795.1 Bacteroidales bacterium
ATCTCATTCATTGACGGCAGTGCCGGATTGAAAGAGATAACCTGCCCTGCCGAGGTCATAGCTCTTATGATCTCATTGTTGTCAGATTGTTCTGAGGCTTTTATGCGCACCTTGCTTTTACCATCTTCAAAAGCGGAACTCATTATGGTAAAATGCCCGTTGGGGGATGGGTTCACCTCTCCCGAGAAGACCACATCAAACTCGTTTGCTGCCCAGTCATGCCGTATCTTTTCAACACTCCCTTCCAGTATGGTGTGGGCCTTGTTTATCAGGGTGATATTATCACACAGTTCCTCAACCGAGCTCATGTTATGTGTTGAAAAGATGATGGTTGCGCCGCGTTCGCGAAGGAAGAGGATCTCATCCTTTATCTGCTTGACGTTGATAGGGTCAAACCCGGTAAAGGGTTCGTCAAAGATGAGCAGACGGGGTTCATGCAGCACTGTAGTAACGAACTGTACCTTTTGCTGCATACCCTTGGAGAGCTCTTCAACCTTCTTGTCCCACCAGTCAATGATCTGGAGTTTCTTAAACCAATACCTGAGGCGGCGCATTGCCTCACCATGATTAAGTCCTTTTAGCTGGGCTAGATAGAGGGCCTGCTCGCCCACCTTCATCTTCTTGTACAGCCCGCGTTCTTCAGGAAGATAGCCTATGTTGTTAACATCTTCCGGCTTGATGGGTCTTCCATTCAGAAAGACCGATCCGCTGTCAGGCGCTGTTATCTGGTTGATGATACGGATCAGGGTTGTCTTCCCTGCTCCGTTCGGCCCGAGCAGACCGTAGATGCTCTGTTCGGGCACGCTTATGCTGACATCGTCAAGCGCAGTCTGGGTAGCAAAGCGTTTTGTAACGTTTCTGGCTTCAAATAGAATCATTGTCTTTCCACATTTAAAATGAATTAGTCCGGGAATTTCAAAGATATGAAAAAGGCCGATACGCTGTACATGCAGCTCACCGGCCTTATTTAATTAGGTTCTCAGCTTATCATGAGAAGTAGTTCTTCACCCGGTCAAAGAAGCCTGTGTCATCTGCGTCTGGCCTGGGGGTAAAGGTGTCTGAGTTCCTGAACTGTTCCACGACCTTTTGCTCTTCACGTGTCAGGTTTTTGGGTATCCAGACGTTAACGTTAACAAGCAGGTCTCCCTTACCGTAACCATTAACATCAGGCAGACCCTTTCCCCTGAGACGCAGTATCTTTCCGGCCTGTGTTCCGGGGTCTATCTTTATACGCACCTTTCCGTCAATGGTCGGGACCTCTGCGTTGGCTCCCAGGATGGCATCGGGGATGCTGATGAAAAGGTTGTATATGAGGTCATTGCCCTCACGTATCAAATGATCATGCGGTTCTTCATCGATGACTACTATCAGGTCCCCGTTGATGCCTCCGCGGCGTGCTGCATTGCCTTTGCCTGTGACAGAGAGCTGCATTCCCGGCGACAGTCCTGCGGGGATATTGAGAGGTATCACCTCCTCCGCCTTGACAATGCCTTCACCGTAGCATACGGGACACTTTCTGGTAATGACCTTACCCTCACCACCGCATACGTTGCATGGTGAGGTGGTCTGCATCTGACCCAGGATGGTGTTCATCACCCTGGTGGTATGGCCTGTGCCCTTGCAGGCACTGCATGTGGTCACATCGCTGTCAGAGGCTGCTCCGCTGCCGTGACAGGAGCTGCAGGTGACATACTTGCTTACCTTGACTTTCTTCTCCGCCCCGTGGGCAAACTCTTCAAGGGTGAGCTTTACCTTCAGTCTCAGATTGGTGCCCTTGTTCACGCTGCGTGACCGGCTACCGCCACGGCGTGAGCCGAAAGCTCCTCCGAAAGCATCACCAAAGATGTCGCCGAACGATGAGAAAATATCTTCCATGGTCATGCCGCCGCCAAAACCGCCGCCAAAACCGCTGCCATTCATTCCGGCATGGCCGAACTGGTCATACCTGGCCCTCTTGTCATCATTGCTGAGAACCTCGTAAGCCTCGGCCGCCTCCTTGAACTTCTCCTCAGCATCCTTTTCACCGGGATTCTTGTCAGGATGGTACTTGAGGGCCTGTTTACGGTAGGCCTTCTTTATCTCATCCTTTGACGCACCTTTGCTTACGCCAAGTACTTCGTAATAATCTCTTTTCGACATCTGTCAGTTCAAAACCATTCTGTTACTCTCCCACTATCACCTTGGGGAAACGGATCACCCTGTCATTCAACGTATAGCCTTTCTGGGTTACGTCAACAATCCTTCCCTTCATCTTCTTGTCATCCACCTGAACGGTGGTGACAGCTTCGTGCAGATCACCGTTGAACTCCTCATTCAGCACCTCGATCTCCCTGACACCGTTCTGCTTCAGGAAGTCAATTATCTTGCTGTAGATAAGTTCGAGCCCTGCCTTCACCGCGTTACAGTCGTCCGAGGTCCGCATTGAACTCATTGCCCTGTCAAAGTCATCAATGATCGGAAGCAACTTTTTGATAACCGATTCGCCTCCTGCCACCGAAAGTTCAATCTTCTCCCGGAGTGTTCTCTTCCTGTAATTGTCAAATTCAGCAGAAAGGCGAAGATACCTGTCCTGCATTTCTGTCAGTTTACCCAGCAGTTCTTCCTCTGCGTGACTCATTACAACCGCTTCAGGTTCGCCCTCAGAGGCAGGCTGCCCCGAAGCATCACTCTCCGTATTTATCTGATTATCGGATTTTTCCTTTTCAGGCATGGCTTCATCATGCCTCTCTTCGTGACTCTTCTTTTTTACCATGATAAAATACTTTACTATGGGCCTTTAGCAAAATGCCGGCCATAATTCCAAAACTGACAAAGTGACAATTCAGAGGGTGAAAGCTACTGCTTCTATCTCAACCAGGCAGCCACGATGAAGACCTGCCACGGTAATGATTGACCTGGCAGGTTGCACAGGCCCGAAAAAGTCGGCATATACCCTGTTGACCTCCTCCCAGTATTTGACATCGGTGGTGTAGATGGTTGTGCGGGCAATGGTGGTTATGTCACCTCCCGCAGCCTTCACAATGCTCAGTACATTCTTCAGCGCCTGCAGGGTCTGTTCGCTGATATCGCCCGTATGCCTGTCGCCTGTCAGTGGTACAACGGGCAGCTGGCCTGAGACGAAGATCACATTGTTGGCCACCACAGCCTGTGAGTAGTGCCCTCCGGGAAGGGGTGCGTCATAAGTAGTGATATTATTGATGCTCATGGCCTTGCGATTGGTTGTTTCAGTAATTGCTCTTATGCTTCTTCTTCTTCTGCTTACTCTGGTATTTGTCCTGTGGCCTGCCCTGGTGTCTTCCCTGCGTTTTGCTCTTCTGCTGAGGCATCAGCTCCCTGACATCAGGGATCTTGTAGTTTTCAGGAATAGTGAGACTGTGCCCGGAGATCACTTCCAGATCCCTGATGATTATTTCATCTGCCACCTGTCCCTTGTTCCAGGTCAGGTAATCCTTTTTCATCTGGTTGAGGATAAGGGTAGTCAGGTAAGTTTTGTCATCGCCATCATCCATTGAGGCGGCTGCTTCAATCATAGCCGGCACTATCCGTCCGTAGTGAGCATACTTTATGTCGCCGTTGTGGTAAGGAACCCTGTTCGGTTTCTCATCGAGCTTTTTGCGGTCAGGTGCAGGATAAGGAGAATCGACATCCAGGTCAAAATCAGCAATAATCATCAGGTGGTCCCATAGTTTGTGTTTGAAGTCCGTTACCTCCTTCAGGTTGGGATTCAGGTTGCCCATGATCTGGATGACTGTTTTTGCAGCCCGGCTTCTTTCTTCAGGATCTTTTATATTCTTAATATGTTCTATCATCTTCAGAACATTCCTGCCATATTCAGGCAGTGCCATTCTTTTCCTCTGTGTATTATAGTCAAAACTCATCTGTAATATTTTGGTCAAAGCTACAAAATAAAAATGATCTGTAATGGCAGGTTGTTCAAATGCATGTGATGGCCGGTATGGTAAGGCACCGGTCTATCGGATGACGGTGACCCAGCGGTCATTCTCCCATGCCATCTCCCTGAACCCGGTGTTCAGGTTGTCAAGCAGCCTACGGGCATCGGTGATGTATGTCATCATGGCCTCATACTGATCAGGCGTCTGGAAAAATTCGGGCCTCTTCTCAAAATCTGCACAGGGGAGAATATAAAACTTTCGTTTGCCGTTTTCAGTGGGTGTATAGACCCAGGTGAGCACGTAGCCGGCATCGGAGATATATGTTGAGTCACCACTGGCTGTAATGTCTAGCCTTATCATAGCGCCTCCGTCACGCCGTCTGGTCCTCTGGTTTGACACAAAGTTGCCCATGGACCACACCACCGGTCTTTTTATTGCCATACTGTCGGCTTCGGCATTCATTGGCTGCAGCACATGAGGATGCGATCCGATAATAATATCTGCGCCGCTGCGGAACAGCGCTGCTGCTGTCTGTCTCTGTTCAGCCGAAGGCAGTGTGTCATATTCGATGCCCCAGTGGATGAAAACCACTGTCTGGTCAGCATCCAGACTTGCTGCCCTGCTGATGTCTTTGGCTGCGCGCACTGTATCTATATAAGCCACTGTTGCCGGGGGAGGTACCACTATGCCGTTGGTGCCGTAGGTGGAGGCCAGCAGGGCTATCCTCATAGACGGGTGGACAATCATCAGGGGCGAGAGGATATCATGATCCTCACCGCTTTTCCATGTTCCCGTATGCCTTATGCCCAGGCTGTCGAGAACGCGGATGGTTCGCACTATGCCCCGTGGCCCCCTGTCGGCTGCATGGTTATTGGCTGTTCCCAGAATGTCAAAGCCTGCCTGGCGGCAGGCGGCCGCCAGTTCATCAGGGGAGCTGAACGCCGGATAACCCTTGTAGGGAGGCCCGCCCAGGGTCACCTCCAGGTTGCCGATGGCAACGTCAACACCCTTGATGAGGGGAGCAACATAATGGAAGACAGTGTCATATGACCATGTTCCTGATGAGTCATCCCGTGCGGCATTTATCTGCCCGTCATGCCCCATGATATCACCGGCAAACAGGAGTGTGAGGAGAGTGTCTGCCTCCTGGGCAGAAGCCGCTGAGACAAAGCTGAAAAACAGCACTGCAAAAAATATCCTGATTGATCTCATCACTGTTCTTTCAAGGGCTACCGGTTTCAAAAATAGTCATATATTAGCAAGTTCAAAAATGTTTATTAGGATCATGGAACATCTTAATTCAGAAATTGTTACATACCTCCTTTTGCCCCTGTTTATCTTTGTGGCCAGGATAATTGATGTTTCCCTGGGTACCCTGAGGATCATATTCGTCACCAAGGGCATGAGGAAAATTGCCCCGCTGGTAGGTTTTTTCGAGGTGCTTATATGGCTTCTGGCCATAAGCAGGATAATGCAGGACCTTGACAATTGGGTTTGTTACATTGCCTATGCAGGCGGTTTCGCTGCCGGCAACTTCGTCGGGATGTATCTTGAAGAGAGGCTTGCCATTGGTCATGAAATGATCAGGGTCATAACCCGCAAAGATGCCACTGATCTTATCAGTGAGCTTCGGGAGCAGGGATACGGGGTCACCTCCGTGAAAGCCCAGGGGATAGAAGGGGATGTTGCCGTCATCTATATAATCGCAAGGAGAAGCATGATAAAGGAGGTACTTGACAAGATTAACCGGTTCAATCCGCGTGCTCTCTACACTGTTGAATCAATAAAGTATGTCAACAAGGAGATCTTCCACAGGGCTGAGAAGGAGCGTCAGC
>JAAZBN010000094.1 GCA_012513795.1 Bacteroidales bacterium
ATGGTCCCCTCCTTTCACTCCTCGGCTGGTGACCTCTGCATGACCTGATTTGCCCGCGACATTCCCTTCGCCTTCAGACGGAGCCATATCGGGTGCTTTTGTGGCCTCCACGAAGGAGAGCGATTTGTCATACACTGTCTGATGTGCAGCACTGTCAGGAATATATTTGGCAAACTTAACCATATCAGAAACCGAAAGCACCTCCTTTACCATGACCATCTGCTCCGAGGTGGTAACGGCTGCCCTGTTTAGCATCCTGACGGTCTCATCGGTGGTCAGCTCGGGCGAACTGATACTGTAACGGTTCTCGAGGTATCTCCGAAGTATATCGGAGAGCCTGGAGTAATACTCCTTTATCTCACCCTTCTGCCATAGTTCAGCAGCCATAAGCGCTTTCAGGTCACGCAGTGCGATCACATGAGCAGGTTCAGGCGGAGCAGCAGGCCTGACAAACTTCCTCAGCGGATTCCTGGGCAGGAACCGTGCCAGAAGATAGATGACAACCGCTGAAATAATGGCAATTATTATCCACGGTAATATCTCAGCAAATGTTACAGGCGCACCCCGTGGGGGAACAATGTCAAAAATGACATCAGTACTGTCCGGCGGAGCAACATCAGGTCTCAAAACCCTTATAAAGGAATAGTCAGAATAAAACCTCACCAGGCTGTCTCCCTCTGCTATCTCCGCATAGAACGGAGGGATAGTGTATGATCCGGAATCAAATGATGTCACCAGGTACCTGTCAGTTATCTGAAGCCGGTTGTCAGGCATTACAGCTGTATCTCGCAGACTCCTGCGAAGGATGACAATCCTGCCTGCAAGGGTATCGGCAGCACTGCTCAGCTTTGCATTTACTCCGGCAGGCAATGATGCCGTGACTGTGAAGCCTGTCTGGTCACCAATAAGAATGACGGTGGTGTCAGGAGCAGACTTAACTGTTATCTCCTGGCCATTCAGTACCAGTGTAAGCAATAATGTGATGACAGATGTACAGAATACCCTTCTCATTTCCCTACCTGTGCCTGAACAATGATATAAGTGGTTTGATATAATCCTCTCCGGTATTTACAGATGCCACATCCACCCCGCAGTTGACAAAGGCACTGCTCACAGTCTCATCATGTTTCTTCCAGTGTCCGGCATACTCATCCCTGACAGCTGCCGACGAGGTGTCAATCCATATCTCCTTTCCCGATTCAGGATCTGTGACCTTTATAAATCCGATATCAGGCAGTTCCTTCTCTCGCCTGTCACTGACACGCACTGCCACCACATCATGTTTTCCTGCCGCAATGCGCAGGGAATCAGTGAACGTAGGTGCCATGAAATCGGAAAGAATGAAGGCTGTGCAACGCTTCCTGATAACATTGGTCAGGTATCTTAGTGGCTCTGACAGCGATGTGCCTGATCCCTGCGGCTCGTAACTGAGCATCTCCCTGATGATCCTGAGCATATGGCCTCTGCCTTTCTTTGGAGGAATATACTTCTCAACCCTGTCTGAAAAGAGCATCAGCCCTACCTTGTCATTATTAACGATAACCGAATATGCCAGCACTGCCGCTATTTCAGTCATCATCTCCCGTTTGGTTGAGGTTACTGTCCCGAAGTCACCTGACCGGCTCACGTCAACAAGCAGCATGACAGTCAGTTCCCTCTCTTCCTCAAAGATCTTGACATAGGGGTGGCCGAACCGGGCTGTTACATTCCAGTCAATACTGCGAATATCATCTCCGAACTGGTACTCACGCACCTCGCTGAAGGCCATGCCCCTGCCTCGGAAAGCGCTGTGGTACTTCCCCGCAAAGATCTGGTGCGTAAGCCCCCTCGATCTTATCTCTATCTTCCTGACCTTTTTAAGCAGCTCTGTCGTTTCCACTTTTTGCCCTGTCTTTTGCCCGCTGATGAGTAATGGTAAAAAAATACTCCTCCTGTTTCAGCTTCACATCAATCTCCTCATTTCCGGTCCGGTAGCTCCACCGGTTTTCACCCTTTGCCCGGTATCTGTCATTGAGTTCCTTCAGCCTGGTATGGTAGCTGCTGCTGCCACAGGTTATCCTGACCCCATTACATTGTCCCCTGCTGTCAAGGAAGATCAGCCATGTCTCGTTACCGTCTGCTGAATAATATTTGAGGTACCTGAAGTAATCATTGCGTACCATATTTTCACAGACCATCCCCGGCTTCTCACTTGACATGTTTTCCCTTATGTTCTTTTCGGTCATACCGATGAACTCCTGTGCTCCGGCAGGCGTCAGTACCAGCAGCATGATCAGCATAAACTGCAACCTCTTCATCGGTTATGGCACCTCCACTGTGTTAAGTATCTCGGCTATTATCTGATCCTGTGTGATATTTTCCGCCTCAGCCTCATAGGTAAGGCCGATACGGTGACGGAGCACATCGGCACAGAGTGACCTCACATCTTCAGGCACAACGAATCCCCTTCGCCTGATGAAGGCATATGCCTTTGCTGCTATAGCCAGGCTTATTCCCGCCCTGGGCGAAGCGCCGTAAGCTATCAGCGGTGTGAACTTCGGCAGGCCGAACTTCTCTGGCTGACGGGTGGCGAAGACTATATCAAGGATATAGTTCTCTATCTTTTCATCGAGGTACACCTCCTTGACAACGCTCCTGGCGCGGATGATATCCTCAGGCTTCAGGATGGTCTTTGCGGTCGGGAATTCGCTCGCCAGGTTTTCTCTTATTATGAGGCGCTCCTCTTCCTTCTCGGGGTAGGTGATCACTACCTTGAGCATGAACCTGTCAACCTGTGCCTCGGGGAGCGGATAGGTTCCCTCCTGCTCAATGGGATTCTGTGTTGCCAGAACCATGAAAGGCTCCTCAAGCCTGTAGGTTGTCTCCCCGATAGTCACCTGCCTTTCCTGCATGGCCTCCAGCAGAGCACTCTGTACCTTCGCAGGTGAACGGTTGATCTCATCAGCCAAGATAAAGTTGGCAAAGATGGGCCCCCTGCGGACCACAAATTCCTCCCTCTTCTGACTGTAGATCATGGTCCCGATAAGGTCAGCCGGCAACAAATCCGGGGTGAACTGTATCCTGCTGAACTTAGTGTCAATTATCGAAGCCAGCGTCTTAATAGCCAGCGTTTTGGCCAATCCGGGCACCCCTTCCAGCAGTATGTGGCCGTTAGACAGCAGTCCTATCAGCAGCGAGTCTGTCAGATGTCGCTGCCCGACTATCACCTTGTTTATCTCCTGCCTGACCAGATCAACAAAAGCACTCTCCTTTTCAATCTTTTCATTCAGGAGCCTGATGTCGGTTGTGTGTTCCATATTATCTGTTGTTGTTAATTGCGAAAAAGCTTCGCAAAGATCATTTCTGATATTAAAAAACCTTGTTAAATGTTGTTAAAGATGTGTTAAAGGCCCTTAACGAACCTGCAATGTCTGAAGAGTCTTACCATTATGATAAGGACCAGGGGTATGAGTGCCGGATTTATCCCCTGCCCGGCCATGAGTGATACCGGGAGCCACAGGGCCGAGATGATAAACGCCAGCCTGCTGAGTGTCATAGTCTTATGTCGGGTGAAGAGCATAACAAAGAGCACCGGGATAAGGATGTTTATCCCGAGGAACAGTAGATTCAGATGCAGTGCGTCATGATCGGAAAAGATATTGGTGAAGAGAAGCAGAAGCGCAATGATTGAATAAATTAAGTATAGAGCGATGTCAAGCCCTTTTTGCAGCCCCTGTTTTCCGGAAATAACAGTCGCCATGGCCACCAGCAGGAAGACCACCCATAGTACTGCCTGGGGAAGCCATGCTTTTGCCTTCACGGCAGACGGAGGGATATCCACAACAGTCTCTGCAGGGCCGGCCAGCGGCTCTGAGACATTGTCACGGGTGATCATTATACCCGCAAAGTTGTCTCTGAGGAAAATCGGCAGGAACATCTCGTCACTTAGCGTGGC
>JAAZBN010000011.1 GCA_012513795.1 Bacteroidales bacterium
CCCAGCCATAATTCCTGTCGAAAAGGGAATAATTTGAAAGGAGTGAAGCCTGCACTTCACTCCTAATCCAATCATAACCTAAACCTGTACGACTTTTGGCCGGTGATGCATACCCGTGGCTGGCATGCTATATTACTTGCTCCCAGGCCGGCCACTTATCTACCACCCCGGCAGGAAATTCAGCCCAAACACCCCGTTCCTGAAGCCGCCGTTCTGCAGGGGGAAGGCATAGTAGGGCTCCAGCACCAGGTAACCAAGGAGATTGATCCTTACAGAGAGTCCGGTACTGTATAGAGGGAATTTCTCATTGTCCGCCGCATGAGAGTCGCGGTAGTTGAAGATGATCTTGTCGCCTCTGTACCATGCCATGCCTGCATCAAAAAATAGGTTCAGGTCGGTCAGAATCCATTTCGACTTGATCAGCGCCAGCCTTTCCGGTCCGGTAAACGGGAAGCGCAGCTCCGCGTTGGCAACAGCCATCCGGGTGCCGTTCAGCCTTGAGAGATTGAGTGAGGTGAGTCCGGGAGTGTCACCGGTATTGTAGGAGATATTCTCATAACCTCTTATTAACCAGGGATAACCAATATACAGCGGTTGAAGCACATTCTCATCGGTTACCTTTCCGTACATGCCGTAGTTATAGATCCTGAATGCCAGGGTAACTGGTTTGAGGTACATGTACTGCCGGTAATCAATCAATCCCGTAAATACTTCTGTGGCACCGAAATACTTGTCAACCTGGAATCTCGCCCTGCCTCCCTGCATCGGGGCTGTCATGCCGAACATTGAGTTATCCTTGACATAGGCAAATGACAGCTGCTGGTACCTGCTTCCCTCCGGGGCCGGCATCTTCTCCCTTGTACCACCGACATTATAACCATTGAGCAGATAATAATAATTAAACCTGTCAATACGGTAATAATACCATGATGCTGAAGCCGTAGCCTCAATCCTCCTGATCTGCGAGAAAGGCAATGAGGCATATAGTGTGATGTTATCCTCAAACATGCGGATATAGTCAAGCTGCAGCACATCCACCGGCACCTTTTCTTCATCCAGAATGATTGAGTCCCGAATGTATGACATAGTTCCCGCGCGATATGGTATATGGGAAACAGCAGTACCCCACTTGATCCTGCCCTTCTGGCTGATGTAGGCTGCCTGTCCGGCAAAATCATAAATCTCACCGTTGAGAGAGAGTGAGGAATAAAGCTGGTTATCACCAATCATGTCGCTGAAGATCATATTGATGCTTCCTCCCAGGTTGTTCCTGTATATTCCTGTTGAAACACCCACATTGGCATTGTTGGAGATGTAATCAAGCTTGAATTTGGGTTTGTATGGCAGGTGTTTCACTGCATCATCCGGAAGGGAATCAACAACCTTCCTGCTATAGAGTGTTGAGTCAATAAGGTTAGCCGCGGCGTGAGCCAGCGGTGGCAGCGTGCCTGCATCAAGATTGATAACAGAGCCGTCTGCCTCTGCAGGCATGAAGTCATCAACATCAGCAACCACTATGTGATAGGAATTCTTAATGTAATAATTGTAAGCTGTCTTATCTCCGTCACGTGACCAGCTCATGGCTGGCGAATATGGCGTTATGCCGCTTACACCGGTCATATATGATGTAAGCCTCAGGAGCCGCCCGGTCTCAATCTCATATTTGTACATGTTCCTGAAACCGTCAGCATCTGAAAGGAAGAAGATATGCCTGTCATCAGATGAAAAGGCGGGATTCATATTATAGGCGCTGTCAAAGACATCGATCTCTCTAACCTCCCTGGTTTTCAGATCAAGGATAGCAAGGTTGAAGCTGAATTTCCTGTGACCGGCTTTATTTCGTTTCTCCTGTGAGAAGACTATCTGACGGCCATCGGCTGACCACGACGGGTGTATGTTCGAGGTAAAGTCATCTGTCAGCTGTTCAGTCTCACCTGACATGATATCATAGAGGTAAAGATCACTTATACCTTCAGAAGATCCAGTAAAAACGATCTGCTTACCGTCGGGTGACCAGGAGGGATTAGAAAGTGCAGGCACGCCCCTTATGGTAACCTCGCGGGTAATCTTCCCGCGTTTTGTATCCACAAACGCCAGCTTGTTAATACCATCACTGAACAGCACGAAGACATACTTTTTGCTGTCAGGTGACCAGCTTCCGCCAGATTCGACATAGTTAAAATCATCATAGGTACGGGCAGCCGCACCTGACACCTTGCTGATAATCTTCCCGCTGGCAGCATCAGCAATAAAAAGATCCAGGGTGAAGATATTCTTCTCCGAAAAGAATGCAATATATTTTCCGTCAGGACTTATTGACGGTGAGATATTTATTCTTCCTCCGTTCTCGTCGGTTATTACCCTTCTGCCGGCAATTTCATCAGCTTCTGCTTCAAGATAAGGCTTGTAATAGACTTCCATTGCACTAGCCCATAATCCCGAAAGGGTCTCCTCATTCATTCCAAGGATGGTGTCGGCCGCTTTTGAGAATCCATACTGGGCTGTCTTCCTGAACAGAGGAATAATAGTGGTGTCACCCCAGGTTTTACCCACCATAGCCCAGAAAGCCTGTCCATACCTGTATGGAAAGTACCTGGAATCAGTGGTCAGTTTTTTTAGAGTAGGAAAATCATTGTTCAGCAGGGCATCCCTCATCCACATGGCAGTGTTTGGATCAACGCTTCCCAGGGAGAAATACTCAGCCATCCCTTCAATCATCCACAGTGGTATATTACTCAATGAATAGTTCCCCGTGGTGTCAGAATTGGTGAACATGTTGAACTGGAATGCATGCACCAGCTCATGACCCAGTGTGTGGTCTGTCTGGGCGAGAGTCAGGGCAACAGGCATGATAACCCTGTTCTTCATCCCCTCGGTAATCCCTCCGGTACCTGTGCCGATAAGACTGCTGACAGCATTGGTCTGCTGGAAATCAGCATGATTATTGTAGAAGATCAGCGGATTTCTTCTTTCAAAAGTATCCCTGAAGACCTGCCAGTGAATAGCGAACCACTCCTCAGACCAGCCTGAAACAGTCTTCAGCAGTGAATCATTCTTCATGTAATGATAGATCTCGAAAGCGGGAGTCTGAAGGACATCGAACCTGAAGGAACTGTATCCCGGCTTGTTCCTTCCGAAATATTGTGCATCAGCATTTATTGCGACAATGAGCCAGGCTGTCAATACAGCAACAGACATCCTGATCATCCCGGTTGTAATTGAATTTATTCTGCACGAATCCATAGCCTGTCATATTTTCTTCACCTAAATATTCCTAAGTTAATTCATGCTTGCCAATTAATCAAACCAATTGACCTAAATACTTACTCAAAAAATATGCCATTGCCCGTGGATTGATTGGGTCGGATCTTGTAGCCCGGCAGCATTATTTTTTCTATTTTTAAACTCGACAACCGACAACCGATAACCGATAACCGATAACCGACAACCGACAACCGATAACCGACAACCGACAACCGACAAAATATGAAAAACCTATCCCTCATCACCATCGTGCTCCTTCTGGCCTGCCTGGGAGCATGCAAAAGCGAAAAGAAAGAAAAGACCGCGTCGCCGGCCATCGATGTCTCACTTACCGAAGCCGAGAAGGCCGGAGGCGTGCTCACCCCTGAAATCCTCTGGAAGTATGGTCGTGTAGGAGGCATCACCCTCTCACCTGACGGAGCAACAGTGCTCTACCAGGTAACAAACTATGATCTTCAGACCGAAGCACGGGCCACCAACATATGGTCCGTCCCTGTATCGGGGGGCGATCCTGTTCAGCTGACAACCGAAGGAGGCGCAGGACCTCAATGGATAGAGGATGGTGCCAAAATAGCTTACCTCACCGGAGGCAAAATCATGGTCATGAATCCTGACGGCTCAGGCAAGAAAGAGATCGCCGGGCTGCAGGATTTCGAGATACTCTCATTCTCACCGGCCGGTGACATGGTATATTTTACCCGTCGCGTCAAGCTTGACCAGACGGCAAACGAGAAGTACGGTCTTCCCAATGCAAAGGTGCGCATCATTGACGACCTGATGTACAGGCACTGGGATTACTGGCATGACTACTCATACAGCCATATCTTCACCGCCTCGTTCAACGGCTCGGCCATCAGCAATGAGAAGGATATCATGGAGGGGCAGCGTTTTGATGCTCCCGATGCTCCCTGGTTTGATGAGGCTGACATAGCCTGGAGCCCCGACGGGAAATATATTGCCTATGCCTGCAAGAAGCTGACGGGCAAAGCATATTCGCTCAGCACAAACACTGATATCTATCTCTATGACGTGGTAACAGGTGAGGAGAAGAACATCACCGGGGGAAACATGGGCTATGACAGGACGCCTGTTTTCTCGCCTGACGGATCAATGATTGCCTATTCAAGCATGGAGGAGGAAGGGTACGAGTCTGACCTCGAAAGACTGTTCGTTTATAATATTGCCTCCGGCGAACGCAAATGGCTTTCTGAGGGATGGGATTATAATGTTGGCAACATCCAGTGGAACGGCACCGGCGAGATTTGGTTCACCAGCCCCTACCTGGGTACACAACCGGTATTTAACATCTCACTGGCATCCGGAAGTATCACCAGGATGACGACAGGCAAATACGATATGGGTCCGCTCCGCCTGAACAACAATGTCCTTGTGGCGGGTATACAGTCCATGGCACGCCCCACCGAGGTGGCAAAAATTGACATGGCGGGCGGCCAGTTCACAATGATAACCGATGTCAACGGACATATCTATGAGAGCATCACGATGGGCAACAGTGAGGAGAAGTATATAAAGACAAAGGATGGCAAGGACCTGCAGATGTGGATCATTTACCCGCCCGGTTTTGACCCCTCGAAGAAATACCCGGCACTACTCTACTGCAAGGGTGGACCACAGGGACCCCTCGGACAGAGCTGGAGTTACCGCTGGAACTACCAGATGATGGCAGCCAACGGGTACATCGTGGTTGCTGTCAACCGTCGCGGCAACTCGGGTTTCGGCAGTTACTGGCGTGAACAGATATCAGGAGACTATGGCGGCAGGAATATGCAGGATTACCTTGACGGAATTGACGCAATGGCGAATGAGCCATTCGTCGATACGGACCGGCTGGGCGCAGTGGGAGCCAGCTACGGTGGCTACTCGGTATTTTATCTCGCCGGGATACACAACAAGAGGTTCAAGGCGTTCGTATCTCACTGCGGCGTGTACAACACCATCGCCGAGTACGGCTCCACCGAGGAGTACTGGTACCCTAACAAGGATTACCAGGGTGCACCGTGGGATAAGCCCCAGCCTCCCGGATACAATGAGTTCTCACCCCATACGATGGTTGACAGTTGGGACACACCCATCCTTATCATCACCGGCGCTAACGATTTCCGGATACCCTATAGCCAGAGCTTAGAAGCATTCAATTCAGCTACGCTGCGGGGTGTGCCTGCCCGGCTCCTCTTCTTTGAGAACGAGAGTCACTGGGTCACCAAACCGCAGAACGCCGTCATCTGGCAGAAGGAATACTTCGAGTTCCTGGATACCTATCTTAAATAGTCGGCAGTCGGCAGTACCAGTAGGCAGTACCAGTAGGCAGTCGGCAGTACCAGTAGGCAGTCGGCAGTACCAGTAGGCAGTCGGCAGTACCAGTAGGCAGTAGGCAGTACCAGTAGGCAGTCAATCAAGACTTTAACCACTGCCTGCCGCGGACTGCTGACTGCTGACTGGTAAGTGTGGACTTTTTACCTTGTCCTCATCTTCTTGTCGATGATCTCTGCTGCCTTGATAAGCGGGTAGGCAGCCGGAGAAGCTGTCAGCAACGGGTGAGTGCCAATCTGCGAGATGAGTAGTGAGTTGATGGTCATCCTGTTCTGGATAATCATTCCTATCACATTTGTAAGCTCACCGGCACTGCAGCCACCTATGACCTCTCCCCCGATGATTACTCCTGAACTACGGCTTGCGATAAGCTTGACAGCCTGCTTATGTGCCCCGGGCAGAGTGCCGGGATGGCGGTCTATACCTTCGAACAGACCGGTCAGGACGTCAATGTTTTCTGCTTTTGCAGTTGCTTCAGTAAGCCCTGCAGTACCGAAACCAATATCGCCAATGGCTGTTGCATAGATTGCTATAGTGCCTGAAAAGGTTTTGACAACATTCAGTTGGAAAAGGTTCATTCCTGCGATACGAGCCTCGGCGCAAGCTGTAGAGGCCAGCATGGTAGGCACACGGCGCCGTGTTACGAAGTCGCGCTTCTGTGCACAATCACCTACAGCAAAGATGTCAGGTTCATGAGTACGCATATACTCGTCAACAGCTATAAAACCGCTCTCATCAACATAAATGCCTGATTCTTTTGCAAGTTGACTATTGGGTTTATAACCTATTGTCAGTATTACGGCATCGGCAGCCAGCTCCTCTCCGTTGTCAAGAACTACCGCTTCAACCTTTTTGTCACCCTTTATCTCACATACGCCACAGCCTGTTCTGATGTTAATGCCCCTGTCGTTGAGAAGCATGGAGATTTTGTCAGACAATTCCTCGTCAAATGCCAGTGAAAGGATATTGGGAAGTTTTTCAACAAGCACCACCTGGTGACCTATCTTCCTCATCTCGTCAGAGAGCTCCACTCCAATAAATCCGGCTCCTATGACAACCACTCTCTTGCAGCAGCCAAGTTTTTCCTTCATCTCATCAAGGTAGACCTTGTCTTTTGGCACTGTATAAACACCCTCTTTGTCCGTTCCCTTCAGCCATTTTGGTACGGTTGGATATGATCCTGTGGCAATGACCAGCTTCTCATAGCCAATATCAGATCCGTCGGCCAGTACGGCTTTCTTCGCCTTTATGTCTATTGAAGTCACCTCTCCCATCATAGTCTCAACCCCTGCCTTTTCCATCATATTATCAACAGGCATGATATTAAGTGTGGAGCTGTCAAGCGTGCCGTAGATGTATGGTATACCGCAGGGTACCATAACATCTTTCTGCTTCTTGATCATGGTAAAGCTTTTGTCGGGATACGCTGACTTGCCTGTAAGAGAGACCACCATTCCGGCAGCGCTGCCGCCTATAACTAAAACATCTGTCTTTTTCATTCTTATTATTTATTTGTTTGGTTTTTGGTTTTCAACTGCCTCCATGACCTGGCCGGCCAGGGTTTCAAATGCCTCCACGGCTGTCTTGTTTGTCTGCTGGAAGACTGTACGGCCTGCTTCGGCAGCCTCGCCAACCTCCAGTACGAGGGGTATCTGGCATAACAGGTTGGTGTCAAACTCCCTGGCCAGCTTTGCACCGCCGCCCCTGCCGAAGAGATAGTAATGCTCTTCAGGATGTGCCGCGGGAGTGAACCATGACATGTTCTCCACAACGCCCAGGATGGGTACCTTCAGATCGGGATTCATGAACATAGATGAAGCCTTGCGGGCATCATTCAGTGCTATCTCCTGGGGAGTGGTTACAATGATTGCCCCGGCAAGATTGAGTTTCTGAACCGTTGTCAATTGTATATCACTTGTCCCGGGAGGAAAGTCAACAATCATATAGTCTACCTCACCCCACTGGGTATCCTCAAAAAGCTGCTTCACGGCATTGGAAGCCATGGGGCCGCGCCATATAAGCGACTGGCTGCGGTCTATGAAGAAGCCGATGGAGATAATCATTATCCCGAACTTTTCTATCGGGAATATCAATTCCCTGTTATTCTCTGACTTAACCTCCGGCCGGGCATCCTCAAGCCCGAACATGGTTGGTATTGAAGGCCCGAAAATATCTGCATCCACAAGGGCCGTCTTCATGCCGTTTCGCGCAAGCGCTATGGCCAGGTTGGCAGCCACAGTTGATTTGCCTACCCCTCCTTTACCAGATGCCACCACTATAATGTTTTTAACACCCCTCATGGGTATCTTTTCAAATAATTTATTCTTTTCCATTTGTTGTCATTTTGTTCCAAATCTCGTTCAAAATTATGCTGATCTCTGCCTCGGGAAACATCTCGGTAACACTTTTACCAGAGATCATAGCCTCCGTGACTCTCCTGTCATAAGGCAGGCGGCCGAGAAGAGCGCTGCCCTGTGCAACGCACCATCCTTCAATCCTGTCAGCCATGGCCTCGTTGAGATCATACTTGTTGATGATAATCCCCACATCACCGGTAAATTTCCGGGCAACCTCATGAACCCTTTTCATGTCCTCGAGACCTGACATCGTCGGTTCGGTAACGATGATGATCCTATCAACACCTGTTACCGTTGAGATTACCGGGCATCCGATCCCCGGAGGGCCGTCTAGCAGGATTGTGCTCATTCCCTGGGCTGTAGCCACCCTCTTTGCCTCCTCCCTTACCAGGCTCACCAGCTTGCCTGAATTCTCCTCACCGGGAGCCAGGCGTCCATAAACCATCTTGCCGTTCCTGAAACTGCCTGAATACATCCTGCTCCTGTCGCTGCGCACCATGGTTATTGCGTCCATCGGACAGATGCGCGAACAAAAGAAACATCCGTCACATGATGTCTCTGAGATAATGATTTTATCATCCACCTCGGTAATAGCATCAAACCGGCAATAACTCTCACATATGCCACATACGGTGCATAGCGCATGATCCACCACAGCTGTATAGCCTCCGATGTAGACCTGTTCTGTGTCATGTTCGGGATTAAAGAGCAGGTAGAGGTTTGCCGCATCAACATCACAGTCGGCTACCACCAGCCTTTCACCGGCTGTGGCAAAGGCTGCCGTCACACTTGACTTGCCCGTGCCGCCTTTACCGCTTACTACTGCCAGTTCCATATCCGTCTATAATTTTGTCAGCCAATTCTTCAAATAGAGAAGCCAGCTCCGGAATTTCATCCGTTACCAGCCTGCCCTCAGAGTATGCCCGCGCAATGGCAGGGTCATACCTGATCTCGGCCAGGAGAGGTATCTTTTCCTTTTCCAGGTAATCTGCAACACCCCGGTCACCTATATCCGATCTGTTTATTATCACCGCCGGCTCCTTCCTCATCTCCTTCAGTGTTTCAACGCTCTGCCGCAAGTCGCTGAGGCCGAAAGGGGTAGGCTCAGTCACCAGCACCACATAGTCGGCCTTGTCTACCGTCTGAATAAAGGGGCATGATGTTCCGGGTGGCGCATCGAGGATAACCACCCCGTCATCGCCGGATTCCTTTATGGCTGCCTTGATTATCCTTACGGGCGACATCTCGTTGACACGCAACCGTGCTTCTATCAGCGGATAATTCTTATCAGTCCTGCAGGAGGTGACCGTTCCCAGTGTCACCGGCTTTTCTGTTATGGCCTCATCATTGCATGCAAAAGAGCATGCCCCGCAACCGTGGCAGAGGCTTTCAATCACCTCAATCACCTTTGCATTGGGTACATAAAAGATAGCATTGTAATTGCACCACTGGCTGCATCGGCCGCACCAGGTACATGCATCCTTATTTATGACCGGCACCTGGTGAGTCACCTCTGTCACGGATACTATCCTGGTCCTGAAAAATAAGAGGTCATTTGGAGCCTCCGCATCACAATCTGTCAGGGTCACATTGTCACCCCGATGTGAGAGCACATTAAAGAGATTTGTGGCGACAAAGGTCTTGCCTGTGCCTCCCTTACCGCTTGCCACTGCTATCTTCATCAGGTCAGTTTCTAGTCGTACGCCAGCCGCATGTTTTCGTCAGCCAGGGTGGGCTTGATGAAACGCTGCATGGCTGAACCTTTCCAGGTACCGAGGTTCATATGCGTCGTGTAATACTTCTGCGGAATCGGATGGGTGCCTACCACCACCTCTATCCCGTACTTCTCCGGGATAAAGCGGGTGAAGTAATCAAGCCTGGGGCACGGTGGATATCCAACCACCAGTCCTGTTGCGAGGTGGATGACACTTACACCGTTCTTTTTCATCTCTTCAGGTGTATATTCCACGTTGCCGCCCGGGCAGCCGCCACAGGTAGTGAAGGCTGCTATCTCCACATCCTCACCCTTATACCTGTCAAAGGCGCCCTCACGATTGCGGAATGACCTGAAGCACTTGCCACCGGCGCAGGTATGGTACCTGTCGCATATGATGATGCCAATCCTCTTTTTTTCCATGGGAATTTGTTAATGATCACAGTAGTTTGCTCCTGCCTGGAGCCTGTCATTGAGAAGGTCTGCGGCAAGCTCATCAGGGCTTTTGACGGGGGCCCCCACAAATACATTGATTGAATGCTGGTTAAAGATGCTTATGGCTCTCTGGCCCATTCCTCCTGCTATAACGTCCGTGATGCCTTTCTCCGCAAGCCAGCCGGGAAGAAGTCCGGGCTCATGCGGCGGGGGAGTGATGAGTGTTTCGCCGGTTATGTTTTTGTCATCGGCATCAACTATTGCGAACTGCTCACAATGGCCGAAGTGAGAGCATAGTATGCCTCCCTCGAGAGGTATTGCTATTCGTTTTTTCATAAAAATAATGCTTGTAATTATTTGATTTACACTAAATCATTTGATTTGCGGCAAAAAGGTGGGCCTGAGAATTTTCAGCTCCTGCCTCTCCCTGATCCGCGCCCGGCCCCTCTGCCGGCTCCTCCACCCTGACCGCGGACGCCGGATCCGCTGCCGCCACGACCTCTGCCGCGACCGCCTCCGGCACCTGAACCACCTCCGACACCTGCATTTCCACCCTGACCGCGGCCGCCACCGGCTCCCTGGCCACGGCCACTGGTACCCTGACGGGTATCATCTTCATTTGCCTGACTCCCGGCACCCTTCTTCGCCTTGCCGGCTCCGAAGTTGGTGCACCGTCCTGCACGTCTTCCGGTCATGGCTCCCTTGCCCTCCGGACCTGTCTGATCTAATTGCGGCATGATTTTCCAGATTTAAGTTAGATTTTAATTTTTAAGCATATCAATTACTGACTGTATGGTCTTCTCCGGTTCCTTGTACATGACCATCTGTATCTTCAGGCTGTCAAGCAGTGACTTAATCTTTACCCCGAATTCACCGGAGATTATCTTCTGAACCTCCCTTGAGGCTACCAGCTGCACTGATGCCGGCCCTGCACCTTCCTCTGCATCCCTGTTGGGATTCGGAAGAAATTCAATGCCACCGGTTTCGGTGTCATAAATCACAAACCAGGCACAGCGGCCAAACCGTTGGTCTACTTTACTGTCGAGTGTATTACCCGTACTTGTTATCGCTACTTTCATATATTCTTATTTATAAGTCTTTTGCAAGAAGATTATTCTTTCTCATCAGCCTGGCATTGCAGACAGGACAGACCTGGTCCTTGCATGGATGGGCAGCTTCATGAGGACGTTCATACCCGCATTCCGGGCAGACGCATATGTCCGAACACTGACGGTGTGATTCAGCCATGTCCTCGTTCATTGCATCACAGTTCTCTATTTCCTTGCTCCTGCACAGCGGGCAGGAGATAACCGCACTACCCTTGTCAGGCTGGTTGAAATAGCTGTTGCAGTTCCTGCACCTATACCAGTCACTGTCAAAATAAACCTTTCCCCCTTCAATGATTATCTGCTTCCCTGTAACAAGGGCATCAGCAATCTTTGCCCTGGCTTTTCCGTAGATCCTTGTCAGAGTAGGCCTTGAGATGTCCATGGCCTTACTGGCCTCGTGGTGATTCATGTGCTCAAAATCACATAGCCTGATCACCTCATATTCTTCAAGGTGCAGAAACACGGATCCCCTTGCCTTGTTCTGAATGCCCGCTCCATAAGGCTTCAGCCCGGAGATTATAGGCAGGTTGCTGACTCTTCTTAAACGTGTTGGACGCGGTGACACTTTTTGATCATTTGTTCGCTACAAAGATAATGAACATATGATCAAAACACAAAAACATCGCCAGCTTTCTGATAATTTAACATTA
>JAAZBN010000001.1 GCA_012513795.1 Bacteroidales bacterium
GAACCACCTTCAGGAAAGTGTCCTGAAAAATATCGTCAGCGAGATCGCGGTTCCGGATGTAAAGGCTGATATAGGAGTAGACCTTACTTTTGTGACGCAGGATGAGCAGCTCTATGCTTCTCTCATTACCGTTTATGAAACTCTTAATAAGCTCATAATCGGTCATTTTGCTCTTCATAACTAACTCTTGTTTTGGTTCGGGTAGAGTTATACGATAGGCGGTCCTCCTTTGTTACATTGTTTCTTTTAACTGTTGACTTATACGGGACCGGGTCCCGGTTTGTTTCATTTCTGATACGGACAAAGAAAACAAAAAATAGTAATTTCAAAATGTTTAATTTTGCCAACTTATCAACGATGGCAGGATGAAGGGTAACATTGAGATAAAAGGTGCACGTGTTCACAACCTCAGGAACATTACCCTTACGATACCGCGTAACAACCTGATAGTCATAACGGGAGTATCCGGCTCAGGCAAGTCTTCACTGGCTTTTGATACTATATATGCCGAAGGGCAGCGACGTTATGTGGAAAGCCTCTCTTCCTATGCCAGGCAGTTTCTTGGCAGGATGAATAAACCCGATGTGGATTTTATCAACGGAATACCGCCTGCCATAGCTATTGAACAAAAGGTCAACTCCCGCAATCCCAGGTCAACCGTGGGCACCTCTACGGAGATCCATGACTACCTCAGGCTTCTCTGGGCGCGTGTGGGGCGTACTATCTCACCCGTTTCCGGGCGGGAGGTGCGAAAGCATAGCGTTGATGATGTGGTCAATTATCTGGCTACGCTTACCTCAGGCAGCCGGGTGGTTCTGACTGCCCCTGTAGATGTGCCGGAGAAGGTCAGTATCTCTGAATTCATCCGGTTCCTTGTCAAGCAGGGATTCAACCGTATCAGCACCGAAAAGGGCATTCTCCGTCTTGATGATGAGGGAACAGCCGAATTGCTGGGATCCGCAAAGAGACTGGAACTGATTATTGACAGGTTCGCGGCTGGCACCGAGGCAGATGACCTGAGCCGGGCAGCCGACTCAGTGCAGACGGCCTTCATGACCGGCAGAGGCCATATAACCCTTACCGTGACTGATGAGGAGACTACCCAGACAGTGCTTTTCTCGGACAAATTTGAAGAGGACGGCATCACTTTTGAAGAACCGACGGAGCATCTTTTCAGTTTCAACTCTCCGTTGGGAGCCTGCCCGGTATGTGAGGGTTATGGCAAGATCATCGGCATTGATGAGAACCTGGTAATCCCAGACGAGAACCTGTCAGTGTATGATGATGCCATTGCATGCTGGCGGGGAGAGACAATGAAGCAATGGAAGGAGAGGCTGATCTACAGCGCTGACAAATTCGACTTTCCCATACATAAACCCTGGTACAGGCTCACCTCTGAACAGAAAGCACTTGTCTGGAGCGGCAACAGATACTTCTTTGGCCTCAACAGATTCTTTGAATACCTGGAAGAGAAAAAATACAAGATACAGTACCGGGTGATGCTGAGCCGCTACAGAGGAAAGCGGATCTGCCCCGAATGCAACGGTGAGCGGCTGCGCAAGGAGGCATCCTGGGTCAGGGTTGGCGGGAGGTCAATAACAGAGATCACCGGCATGCCTGTCAGTGAAGCACACATTTTTTTTGAGAAGCTGGTCCTTAACGGCGAAGAGAGAGAGATTGCCGGCCGACTCCTGAAGGAGATACAGCAACGATTGAGTTTTCTTGTAAACGTGGGCCTCTCCTACCTCACACTCGACAGGCTTTCAAATACTCTTTCCGGCGGAGAATCTCAGCGTATCAACCTGGCCACTTCACTGGGAAGCAGCCTGGTGGGCTCACTCTATATCCTCGACGAGCCAAGCATAGGCCTTCACCCGCGCGACACAAACCTTCTTGTCAACGTGCTGAAGGAGCTTCGTGACCTGGGAAATACAGTCATTGTGGTTGAACATGAGGAGGAGATAATCAGGGCTGCTGACATGATAATTGATATGGGGCCTGAAGCCGGCAGCCACGGTGGTGAAGTAATTTACCAGGGAGGAGTAGACTTCTCCGTCAGGAACAAATCTCTTACTGCCGACTACATGACCGGGGCAATGCGGATAGAGAAACCGGCCATGCGCCGCAAATGGCACAGCTACATAGAGGTATTAGGGGCAAGAGCCAATAACCTCAAGGAAATTGACGTGAAGTTTCCTCTCCATACCATAACAACCGTAACAGGTGTCAGCGGATCAGGCAAGAGTACCCTTGTCCATGAGATTCTCTTTAATGCCCTCGCTGCCAGGCTGGGCAGCAATGAGGCAAGGCCGGGGAAGCATACAGCAATGAAGGGAGACATAAACAGTATCACTGCCGTGGAGCTGATTGACCAAAATCCTATTGGCAAGTCAACCCGTTCTAATCCGGTAACCTATCTCAAGGCATTTGATGATATAAGAAAACTCTTTGCAGAGCAGCAAGCAGCAATACAGGCCGGATTTAAACCGGCACATTTCTCCTTCAATGTTGATGGCGGACGATGCGAAGAGTGCCAGGGTGAAGGTGTGATCAGGGTGGAGATGCAGTTCATGGCCGATGTGGAGCTCACATGCGAGGCTTGCAAGGGCATGCGCTACAAAAGAGATATCCTTGATGTGAGATTCAACGGGAAGAATATTTATGAGGTGCTTGAGCTTACTATTGATGAGGCTATAGAATTTTTCGGAGAGAGCAGGGACAAAACCTGCAAGAGGATTACAGCCAGGCTGAAACCGCTTGCCGACGTGGGCCTGGGATATGTACGGCTGGGACAATCATCATCAACCCTCTCCGGTGGCGAAAGCCAGCGAGTGAAGCTGGCATATTATCTCAGCCAGGAAAAGAGCGACGCCAGGATGCTTTTCATTTTTGACGAGCCTACTACAGGCCTTCATTTTCACGATATAAACAAGCTCATGAAATCACTCAACGCACTCGTGGATCACGGGCATTCAGTGCTGCTTATTGAACACAACGTAGAGGTGATCAAATGCTCAGACTGGATAATTGACCTGGGTCCTGAAGGCGGAGAGAACGGAGGTTATCTTGTATTTGAGGGTACCCCCGAGCAGCTTGTTCAGTGCCAGAAATCATATACAGCCGCCTACCTGAAGCATAAGCTTGGTCCCTGATGCTGTCACTCTGTTATTCTATCGGGGTGAACCTCCACATGTCTTTTTCATAATTGCCACCGTAACCTGCAACAATATAGGCAGCAGCCCCGACAACGTAAGCCCTGGCTCCGCATCGCGCAGTGCCAGGAAAATCCATAACTCTTGTCCATGTATCAGTAACCGGATCATACTCCCACATATCCTTCTGATATTCCATCTGTGGCTTTGCCAGTCCCATACCAACGTATCCTTTGCCATTCGGAAGCGAAAACGAAGTGGCAGCATCTCTCAGATATCCCGGGAAATCTGCTTTCCTGGTCCATTTGTCCGACAGCGGATCATACTCGTAAAAATTATTGACATCCCCGCCCAACTGATGAACCCATCCAATCCCCAGATAACCTTTCCCGTTAATTGAGAAAGCCACGCCTCCTCCAAAATAGCCCAATTCCGGGGGGAAAGATTTTTCAGTCCAGGAATTGGTGCCCGGATCATACATATACATGTGGCCGGCAGCTGGAACATATGCCTTACCGTCAATAACAAAACCTGGAGAATCCATGCTTGAACCCTCTCCCGGTATGGGAGCCATTGCCTGCCATTGATCATTTACAGGGTCATACCTCATCAAATCTGTGTAGTAGTAACTCCAGTTTTTACCGATAGCGAAATAGCCCATTCCATTCAATGACAGACCCGATGCATACGCAATGGTTACCGGATATGTGGATTTTGTAGTCCATTGATCCGTATCCGGATTATATTCCCAGAAGTCTTGTTTTAGAACCCTGTCATACTCCAGTCCGGTTCCAAAGTATATTTTGCCTCCAGGTGAGAATCCTGCTGCTCCGGTTCTGCCTGTTGAAGGGAAATCGGCCAATCTCACCCAGCTGGTTTTTAATTCCAGATAACCATTCCAGGTAACGGGCGATCCGACTATTGTAGTGACAACCACCTGGTGACTGCCGTTATCAAGTCTGGGTGGAACGTTGACACGTATTTCATTTGGCGTACTGCTGATGACCGGAGCCCTAAATCCTCCAATATCCACAATGTTCATACCCGGATCAGGATTGAAGTTGCTGCCTGATATTACAATCGGTTCCCACTGCTCCAGTGTTTTTGGTGATACATCATTCACCACTGCCGGATTCAGGACGAACTTGTCGACCCACGTATAAACATCATAATACCTGACAGTTATTGTGACAGGCGAGATGTTGTTGCCGGTAGGCACCCTGACCTTCAGACGTAAACGCGAGGCTTCAGTGACCACAGCCCTCACATCATTGAAAAATACCTCGATCAGTGACGGATCTGTAGGAAAGTTATTGCCATACAGGTTAACAGTGTCCCCGAATGTTCCGGTAAGGGGCTCAATACCAAGCAATACAGGTCTCAGAATCTCGAAGCTAATATTATTTAACGAGGGAATTCCGTTGATAATAACTCGAATATTCGCAGAAACTTGCGGCGTAAAGGGCACTATCACCCTTATTTCATTAATGGTTGAGGATAATACCAACGCTTCCTGATTCCCGAAGAATACATTACAGTCTGCAGGGTATTCCGAAAAGTAGTCACCTTTTATTACAACCGTGTCACCCGATGGAGCCGCCCCTGGGGTGATTTCGTCAATTACCGGCTTCAGTATATTGAAATCAAGAGCATTGGAAGAGAGAAGGCCGGAAATTGAAACACGTATCTTAACCATTTCATCCGGCACGTACGGAACAACTACATGTATACTGTCAATGGCTGATGATACGACATTGGCTTTTGCAGTATTGAAAAAAACCGAACAGCTTGAAGGATTATTGGAAAAATAATTGCCGTTGATAACAACCGTATCACCAACCTGTGCGGATGCCGGCGAAACGTTATCAAGCTCGGCGGGCTTGCTGCCTTTCCCGACAAAAGTGATCTCATTACCGTATGATGTGATCTCCC
>JAAZBN010000095.1 GCA_012513795.1 Bacteroidales bacterium
AAGATTGCTATTATCTTTTCAAACATCTTTTTGAGCAGTACCTGGAAGACTGCCATGAAAAGCTGGTCCTTGCTCCTGAAATAATAATGAAGGAGAGCCTTATTAATACCTGCCCTGTCAGCTATCTCCTGCATCCGTGCACCGGAATATCCCTTCTCCTCAAAAACCTGGGTGGCGGCCCTGAAAATCCTGTCCCTTGTCTGCCTGTCTGCTGTTCTGACTTTCGCCATCATAATTAACTTAATAGTTTAACCAAAAGAATTAACCATTTGGTCAAAAATAAGCAAACTTTAAATACGATGCAAAAAAAATCATAATTTTTTTTCAGGTCCGGAGCCGGGAAAATCTCAAGACTGCAGTAAATGATCTGAATAACAGGGAGCTGTAAATCTGGCAACACCGGGGAGAAAACTCCCGCCTCAACACAGCATGACCCTACAGATATCCTGAGTGGTGAAAGTTGACTTCAACAGCCTGAATTATATTCATACCGGCCTGTGAATTAAACAAATGCCGGCTTCTTTTGTTATCATCATAAAGAACTCAGAGATGAAAGCAAAAAGAGCAGAAAAGATACTGTCACCACCACCGGTACACTTTGTGGGTGACGGCTTCAGGGTGCACAACTTCATACCGGGTGTATACCCGCTTACCATGGCAAGGATGGATCCCTTTATTCTTCTCGACTATAATTCGAAGTTCCGCTTTTCTCCTACGGATAAGCCCAGGGGAGTAGGGGTGCATCCCCACCGCGGTTTTGAGACAGTTACAATCTCCTACAAGGGTCGCATAGCTCATCATGACAGTTTTGGCAACAGCGGAGTTATCGGGGAGGGTGATGTGCAGTGGATGACTGCCTCAGCAGGTCTGCTTCACAAGGAGTATCATGAGAAGGAGTTTGCGCGGACGGGGGGCGACTTTCACATGGTGCAGCTATGGGTCAATCTGCCCGCGGAGCACAAGATGTCTCCTCCGAAATACCAGCCTATAACAAATGATCAGATGGGCAAGTATGTTCTGCACGGTGACCAGGGCATAATTGAAGTGATTGCCGGATCATACCTTGAAACAAAGGGACCTGCCTCAACCTTTACCCCCATGGCATTGATGAATGCACGGCTTGCCGCCGGGGGCAGAGCCCGGTTTGAATTTCCGGCTGAATGGAATACAGCTGCCCTTATTGTGGAAGGATCGGTACAAATCAACGGGTCTGATACAGCACCTGCAGATCACTTTGTTCTATTTGATAATGAGGGCGAGCATTTTACAATTGAGGCTGCAGAGGATGCCATAGTGCTTATCCTCAGCGGCGAACCCATCAGGGAACCCATAGTGTCACACGGACCATTCGTCATGAACACAAAAACAGAAATCTACCAGGCATTCGAGGATGTGGAGAAAGGAAAGTTCGGGCACCTTGAGGATTAAAAGGCAGATTTATAAGATTAACAATATTGAATTACATTTGCAGCAGATTTTTAAACCATGCTTAAAAACCTGCTTATCATCGGATCAGGTGGTTTTATTGGCAGCATAGCCCGCTACCTGGTCTCACAGCTGAATCTTACAGTCACTTTCCACTCAGTACCGGTGGGGACGCTGGCGGTGAACGTCATCGGCAGTTTCCTGATAGGATTCCTTACTGGTATCGCGGAAAAAAGTATGATTCTCTCGCCTGAATGGAGACTCTTCCTGATGGTCGGCCTCTGCGGCGGTTTTACTACCTTTTCCACATTTACAGGGGAAAACCTGATGCTGGCACACAATGGCCAGTTACTGACAGTCCTTCTCTATACAGGGCTCAGCATTTTCCTCGGTTTTCTTGCAGTTTACCTGGGCTATGTTCTGACTAACCTGCTATGATAATGGAAAACAGACAACATTCAGTACTTAAGATCTATGCCAGCTCAACTGACAGGCTTGGCGGCCAGCTGCTATATGAGGCCATAGTCCTCCGCGCAAGGGAAGCAGGAATTTCGGGTGCAACGGTGTACAGGGGTATGATGGGTTACGGCCTGAG
>JAAZBN010000096.1 GCA_012513795.1 Bacteroidales bacterium
AAGGAGCTCTCGGGATGCGGCGTAGGATTCAAGCTGATGCAGGCTATATGCAGGGTGCAGAATATACCATTTGAAAAGATCGTCCCTTACCTTGACCTGGTGGCGGTAAGCATAGGATCAGATATCGTGCCTATGACCGGCGAAAACAGGGTACTGGCCTACTTCGGGCTCAAGCAGCTGAATGAGTCGCCGCGACTGGGCTTTCAGAAGATAATTGAGAAAGCGAAAATCCGTAAACCACTGGCCATTGAGGATGTAGTGTTCCGCATCGGCCCGCGTATCAATGCGGCTGGAAGGATGGAGTCCGGTAGCCGGGCCGTTGATCTGCTGGTATCTCAGAATCCGCAGGAAGCAATGACAATTTGCGACGCCATTGACATCAATAACGACGACCGCAGAAAAAAGGACAGCGAGATCACCTCCGAAGCTCGTCGCATGGTGAGTGAAGATAGCAGAATGAGTAATGCCCGTACCACCGTGCTGTTCCGCCAGGGATGGCATAAAGGGGTGATAGGCATAGTGGCCTCAAGACTGATTGAGACCTATTACAGGCCGACGGTGATACTTACTGAATCAAAGGACGGTTTTGCTACCGGTTCGGCACGAAGCGTACCGGGATATGACCTGTACCAGGCCATTGAGTCTTGCTCTGACCTGCTTGAGAGCTTTGGCGGACATATGTTTGCTGCAGGACTGACCCTGAAACAGGAAAATGTACAACCTTTCCGCGAGAGGTTTGAGAAATTTGTAACCGAGACAATCAGGGATGAACATCTGGTGCCTTCAGTAAATATCGACTGTGAGTTGCCAATAGAGGATGTCACGATGGAACTGTACAGAAGCCTGGAACGGTTTCAGCCTTATGGACCTGAGAACACTGCCCCTGTGTTTGCCTCGAGAAGGGTCAAGACCCTCCTCTGTCAGTCGGTGGGCTCAAACGGTATGCATCTCAAGCTCTCCTTTGCACGCCAGAACGGCGAACCGATAGGCGCCATTGCCTTCGGACAGGCAGATATGATTGAACTGTTCCGCGAATCCGGCGGCGTGGTTGACATAGCCTACTCCGTGGAGCTGAATGAGTTCCGGGGAAAAACCACGGTGCAGCTCAATATAAAGGATATTAAGGGGATGGTTTGAGAAGTCTGCAGTTTGCAGTCTGCAGTCGACAGTAAATAAGCGTATGACCGCTGACTGCCGACTGGTACTGCCGACTGGTACTGCCGACTGGTACTGCCGACTTTTTTCTATGTTTTACTTGACATTCTCCCCTCCCTGTTCTAAATTTGAGACTGTAATTATGTCTCATTATGATGCTGCGGTGGAATGCGGTATTTTTGCTGCTTGTTATCAATGTAGCCGGCCTGCATGCCGGTGAACCTCTCTTTGTTCCACACGGTGCGGGTTCAATGGGAATGGCCTTTGCTGTGACTGCCACCCCCGGCCACTGGAACAGCTTCCATAACCAGGCGCTGCTGACTGCTAATTCCGGCACCGCTTTCTCAGCCTCCTTTGAGAACCGCTTCATGATGTCTGCCCTCTCATCGAAGGCTGTCAGTGCAATTTTCGCTTTCAAGCAGGCGCCCCTGGGCCTGGTGGTATCACATTATGGCAACGCTGACTATTACCGTCTGTTCACCGGAGCGGGCAGCGCGGTGAGAATCACTGACGCTGTTGCACTCGGCGTACAGGTCGATTATATCTCGGAACACGGCATTGACGAATACCGCGATGTGTCACATGTGACTTTCGAGGCCGGGATGACCTGCAATCTATCATCTTCGTTTACGGTTGGAATACACCTGTTCAATCCCGTCTCCCCCCTGAACACTCTTCCTTCTTCAATTGATGCCGGTATAAACTGGAAACAGTCTGACGGACTATTCCTCACCCTGACCGGATCGAAGGTAAGCAATGAGCCTCTATCAGTTCAGTGTGGCATTTCCTGGGATTTGATGCAAAGGCTGACTTTGCGCACCGGGTACATGAGCTCACCTTCTGCCTTTGCATTCGGTATAGGGTTTAAAAGTGGCTCACTTCAGGCTGATGCCGGCTTTTTTATCAACAGTACAACAGGCGTGACATCCTCTGTTTCGGTTACATGGACAATCAGATGAAATGCCGGAACCTTCATGGAGAGCAATGCCAGAGACGTTTGAGATGGCCTCCGGACCGCAAGGCAGCTTGTGCGGCTATGATTTTGGGGCTTCTCTCATGCCCTCTGTTGTGCCAGGAGGAAAGTCAGGACCTCAGAGAATCTGTTGAGGAGATTCTCGCCCTGTCTGAAGATGCTGATCCGGCTGCTATGCTTGAGGAACTTGAGGAGTTGAAGGTCTCGCCTGTGAATATTAACAGTGGTGATGAAAAAGAGATATCCAGGCTCTTTTTCCTGACGGAGTTCCAGGTGATGGTACTTGCCGACCATGTCAGGAAGAACGGATCCGTGGTGACCCTCTATGAACTTGCCCTCCTTCCGGCTTTTGACCGCAATACGGTGCTGCTGATGGCTCCTTATATATCTCTTGAGCCTGGGGCGCCGAAAGGAGGGAAGAGCTACGGACGCACCCTGGTGACCATGACGGCAGCAGCCCGGTTCAACTGTGCAGAAAGCAATACGGAGGGCATACGGTCATTGCTGAAGGTAAAGTATAAACAGGGCAGCTTCAGCATCGGGCTGACGGCGGAGAATGACCCGGGAGAACCATTCACATTCAAAAATGGTCCCGGAACCGACTTCCTCTCAGCTTATATTCAATATGAAGGAAAAGGGGTTATAAACAGGATCATAGCTGGCGACTTTTCCGTCAGGGCCGGCGAGGGACTGCTCTTCAACAGCAGCCAATGGATGGGTTCATGGCTGAGTTCACCATCGTTCATGTCAGGAAGGAGCGTTTCGGCACCCTATACATCCACTGAGGAGAACAGTTTTTTCAGGGGAATCAGCCTGACGTTAGGAAGCATGAATACCGGGGCGGTGCTGTTTGCCTCTTCAAATGAAATAGATGCCCGGGTGGTGCTCGGCGAAGACAGCACCGCCACCGGAGTGAGCCATCTTGTCAGGGGAGGCATTCACGTTTCTGAATCGCAGCACGAAGCACAAAACAGCCTTACGGAAACAATTGCCGGAATACGTCTCATTGCTGGTGCGGAAAAAGTCCGCGGCGGCGTAAGTGTATCTTCAACGTGGTTCTCGCTACCGTTTATCCCGGACATAACAGAACCGCAGAACCTTCATGCCTTTGCCGGAGACAGGCTGCTCAACCTGGCTGCCGACATCAGGGCCGGGACAGGCTCTGTGCTCTTCTTCGCCGAGGCGGGAATTGGTCTCTCCGGCCCACTGGCAGACATGGACGGAAGCAATCAACAGGGCCCGCAGGCAGACACAACCGGAACAGGTCTTCCGGGTTCGGTGTCAGCTATTGGCGGACTGAATTTCAGGGATTCCTGGGCTGCGACGGCAGGACTGAGGGCAAAACCTTCCGGAAGGGTTACTTTCAATTTCCTGACACGTCACTTCGCTCCCGGATACCATGCATTTCACTCCGGGGCCTTCAAAGCCGGGTCAGGGTCGGGCAACGAAACCGGCCTCGCAGCCTCTCTACATCTTGAAGCTGCAAGACACCTGTTTATAACCGCAGCAGCTGATCATTACCGTATCCCTGCCCCTCGCTACAGGAGTTCTTCCTCATCCTCGGGAAGCAGGATAGAGCTAAAAGGAGAATACCAGCCCCGCGATGACATCTCAGTAAGACTCTCCTGGACAACCTCATCCCGCGAGTATGATGCCGCCAGAGAGACCGGCGCAGCCACCTCGGTCACCCATACCAGACAACAACTGGGGCTTGTGTTCGATATCAGTCCTGCCCATACCTTGCGCCTCACCACCCGTGCATCAGCATCTTTCATCTCTCCTTCGCAGGAAAAGGGTTACCTGCTCTGCCAGGATTTATGTTATTCTTTCCGGTCTTTACCGCTTAAGCTCTGGTTCAGATATGCCCTCTGCTCCACCGAAGGATGGGACAGCCGCCTCTATGCCTGGGAGAATGACCTGCTCAACTCATTCAGTGTGCCGGCACTGTACGGTGAGATGACACGGTCATTCGTCATGCTCTCCTGGAAACCCGCTGGCCGTATCGAAGCCCGTGTAAAGTATGGTTTCACGGATTCTGGCAGTAATCCGGGTGGCGGACTTAAGCAGGAGGTGAAAGGGCAGGTGAGGATTGGGTTTTAGGCAGTAGGCAATAGGCAGTAGGCAATAGTGTTGATTGCAGTAATACAGGGAGATATGGAAAGTTTCAGGGAGCTGATTGTGTGGCAGAGAAGTCTTAAGTTGGTGAGATCGGTTTACGAAGTTACCCGAGGTTTTCCTAAAGAGGAAATCTTCGGACTAAAGATGCAGATCAGGAGATGTGCGACTTCAATTCCATCGAATATTGCTGAGGGTTACGGGCGTCAGCATACTGCTGAGTATGTCCGGTTTCTTCAGATAGCCAGAGGTTCTCTATTTGAGTTGGTTACTCAACTCGAGATCGCTCTGAGTCTGTCTTACATACTGGATATCAGTAACCTGGGAAAAGAGTGTGATGAGATTGCCAAAATGCTGAACAGCCTTATCAGGAAATTATCCGAAAGCTCCAGGAAGCGATGAAAACATGTTCTCAGATCCCTGTTTACGCAGGATCTAAGACCTGATGGTTTCCATAAACTCCCCTACTGCCTATTGCCTCTTGCCTACTGCCTGATTTCAATTGGTCCTGTACCTGTACTTCACCGCACCCAGCTCCTCATTGGCCTTGACGATCTTCTGCTTCAGGTTCTCCTTGTAGGCTATCAG
>JAAZBN010000097.1 GCA_012513795.1 Bacteroidales bacterium
ACACCGCTGGACGACTTGGTTTTTTTACTCATTTCAGTATTCTTTAGTTGGTTTAAGTAAACAGTTGGCAAAAATAATTATTCTCAAATTCTTTTACAATAGTCAAAATGAAATAGATGAAAATTCAGCAGATCAGATTCATGCCGGTTATTTCTCCAGGGTGGCATTGTAGGTTCTTCTCTTTGTGACGGGTATCTCAATTGATCTGTAGCCTTTTGCGCTGATGATCAGAGCCTCTGAAGCCTCGGGCATTACAAACTTGTATTCACCTCTTGCATTTGTCCATGCTTCTGCTGCTGTATCCTTAACCCTGACGGAGGCACCTGCTATGGGTTCACCCGAGGAATCGGAAATGACCCCGGTAATCTCATTGGGATGAGCTTTTGGCTGAGCGCTCCTCTGCAGTTGCGAGATGTACTGTATAGCTGATTTTGCTGCCTCGTTGCCCGGTTCAATGGCCAGGATCTTATTGTTCTCCTCAACAGCTTTCTGGTATTCTCCCATAGTCATATACATGGTGCTGAGAGAGCTGTGAGCCCTGATCCGGTAGTCAGGCGAGAGATTCATCATCCTGTTGTAATAGGCCCTGGCTTCATCATAGCGCTTGCTCTGAAGCGCTTCATAGCCGAGGAACCTGAGGGCGTCATAAATCTCCTTTACGTTTTTCACGGAGTCTACAGCAGCCTTCCTGACAAGAGCCTGGAATCTGGGCCTGGCAATGCCAAGCTCTGAATCAGGATCTTTTGCGGCAGCCGTATTGGCCATCCATAGGTATGCCTGCAGGTTGTCAGGATACTTTTCTGCCATTTTGGTGAAGATCTCATCTGCCTTGTCATAGGCTTTGTCCTGGTAGAAGGCTCTTCCTACCTGTAAGTAATCATTTTCACTGTCTCGGCCTTTTTCCAGCAGCTGTGACCATGTGGATGCGGCATCGGCATACATGTGAGCTGCATACTGAACAGTTCCTTTTTCGTAGAGTAGGTTCAGGTCTTCCTTGTTTTCGAAGTTGATTGCCCTGTCATATGCAGTGAAAGCATCTGCAAGTTCTGATTCGGCTTCTTTTATCTGTGCACGGGCTGACTCAACCTTTGCCTTGAGTGTGTCAATGTCAGCCAGAGCTTTTTCTCTTGCAGCTCCCTTGAGGGTGGCAGACCTGGCCTGCAGTTTACTCAGTTCGCCGGCATCATTGTCGGCATCAATCAGCATTTTGTAGTAGTTCTGATTTTTCCTGGCAAGTATCCTTGCATAATAGATGAAGTCCTTTTTGATCAGGCGGTCAGCATCAAGATTGGCAAAGAGCCTGTCCATGTACTGTTTGGCAAGCTGGAAGTTGCCTTCTTCATATGCTGAGTAACCTGCTATACGGTTCATGTATGTCCTTGAGTTGTCAATGGCGAAGATCTCCTCCACGTTCTTGATCACCTCTTCATACTCCCTGGCATAGAAAAGAGCGTTTACATACCTGATCTTGGCAGGGATGTTTCCCTGTGTCAGTTCGAGATACTTTTCAAAGAACTTCTTGGAATCATTGAACCGTCCGGCCATACTGTAGAGCTGACCCAGCTCCCTGTAGGCAGGAGCATAGTTCTGATCCAGGGCAATAGCCTGCTCATAGTAAGGAATTGCAGCCATAAGGTTGCGCCCTTTGACATAAATGCTCCCAATCTTCATGTTTGCAGTAGGCGACTGCAGATCCCAGTCCTGTGCCAGGTTGTAGTTCTTGATGGCCTTGGATCCGTCATTGACAAGAATATAGATGTCACCGGCTATGAGATACACTTCGCTGTTTCTGGGATCAATGGAGATGGCCTCCCTGATGAAGGGAAGAGCTTTGCTTGTATCAACCTGTTCAAAACGGATATATGATTCGGCAATTTTGGCCAGGGTGAAGGCATAGCTCTTTGGCTCCTTGATCTTTGTCACTTTCTTGTATGTCGGAAGGAGGCTTCTGGCCTTGACCCTCAGCTCATCGGCTTTTGCCTCTTCGGTGTTGTAAAAGGCAACCCGGGCGAGCCCGACGTAGTTGAGAGGATCAGCCGGGTTTGCTTCAATACCTTTGTTGAAGACTTCCGCAGCATCCCTCATTGCAATATTGAGCGAATTGGAAATGGTATCCGCGAAATAGTCCAGCAGCTTGTTCTCACCATAATAAAAATAGTAAGTGCTGTTGGATGGCTCATTCTTAATCAGTTGCTGGAACAGTTCTTCTGCCTTATCATACTGTTCATTTTTGGTGGAGGTTCTGGCCTCATCGAGGGATTGAGCCCTTAGTCCCGTGCCAAAGACCATGCAAAATACCGCTGTGGGCAGCAACGCGAGTTTTAAGCTTCTCTTAATCATTGTTATCAAGTTTAGTTACTCATTCTTTGTCTGTATAATTCTTATCGGCATCGTTGCAGGAACGAGACCCGATTTAAGTATTATCCTTTGTCCCTTTTCTCCTGCTACAAAACTTACAAATCCCGAGCCAAGTCCAGTAAAAGATTCACGCGAATGCATAAATACCTCACGTACAAAGGGATACGATTTGTCATATATATGTCCCTGGAGTGGCAGGTAATATGATGATTTATCAAGGTAGGGCTGTGAAACGGCAGCCACCTTTATCTTGCCAAGCATGCTGAAGCTAAGCGGATCATCCTCGTCGCTTATCCAGTTGACGCTGACAATGCCTATGGCTCCAGGGCTCTGTGATACATAATCAATCACCTCCGGATTACTTTTAACGGCAAAGAAGTTTGGTCCCAGTTCATCCGGGAGATCAAACTGTTCCCTGAAATAGCGTATGTTTCCTGAGCGGACGTTGTCAAATACTATATGAACAGGTCCAAGAGGGGAAGAGGGGTTAATCTGCTTCCAGTCAGTAATCTTACCGTTGAAGATGTCCCTTACATTCTCATATGTAAGGAGTGAATCTGCGTTACTTTTGTGAAGCACCAGTGCTATGGCATCATAGGCAACGACTGTACTTCGCACTACAGTCTGCAGATCCAGCAAAACCTTTCTCTGTTCCTCGGAAGGGGTCCATGAGGAGGCAATTACTTTTACCGAATCACTGAGAAAGAATGCTATCAGCTCATTCTCCGGTTGATATACCGGTGTGATATGGGCATAGTTATAGAGAGCAGTGAAGGTGTCTATCTCAGCTTGAATGATTGGCATAAATGACTCATCAGCGGCTATCCTGATATTTCCCGAGGTGGGCGTCTCCTTTAGCGCTGCCGTACCCTTGTTTTTGCATGCAGGAAAGGCAATAAGGAGGGTTGCCAGGAGAATTCCCGGCATTGCCGCCATAATATATCTTTTGTTCTTCATTGTTACCGCACTTTTCAACTCGCTATGAGCCACAATATTAATAATTATCTCCTTATATTGTTTTTCAAATTGTTGTTAAAATTCCTTTAATTTCAATAAGAGATGTTTCAAAGCATGTGCCAATTTTATATGACCGCCATGAAATACCTCTTCCCTGACAGGGTGATGGTTATTTTTCATCCTCATTCTTACCGAAGAAACTCTCCTTGATTTTTTCATATGAAAGGAACACCCTGTAGAGGGCATAGATAAAGAGAGGGACAGCCAGTATTATCCTGAGGGCTTTATCTATGTCAAACAGATCTGTTGTCAGAATAAAGATCGCCAGGCCAAAATAGAAGAAAACCATAATTGTCCCGAATATGGCGAAGATCTTGTCGTACATCCTGTTGTTGTTCATCGTTATATGGTTAATCCGACAAATATATTATTTATATCCTTTTTTGTAGCTGACTAAAGGCTTTATTGGGAAAAAAAGAGAGCCGCGTGTGCGGCTCTCTTCTGATAATGTGTGATATCGGGCTATTTTGTTGCGTTTTCCAGTCTCTTCATAATTGAGAAGATAAATGCAGCTGCAAGGAGGCAGCAGACGATGAATACTGTCCAGAGCTGCCACAACTCAACCTTATCCCATAGTTTTGTTCCCACGAACAGTAATTTGTTACCCACGGCAGTAGCCAGGAGCCATCCGGCCTGCATGAGGCCCTGGAAGCGTGAGGGAGCCACCTTGGAAACAAAGGAGAGCCCCATCGGGCTCAGGAAGAGCTCGGCAACAGTAAGGATAAGATAACTGCTGATCAGCCAATAAGGACTTACTCTGAAAATTTCGGCCACTGGTGACCCTTCAAGGGATGCCGGTGAAGGCAGCTTGACGGATGATAGCAGGACCACTATAAAACCCACTGCTGCAATCAGCATCCCGATACCTATCTTCTTGGGTGTTGAGGGCTCGATGTTCTTTTTGTTGAGCCATGCAAACACTCCCATCACCGGGAAAGTGAGAGCCACTATGAAGAGGGGGTTGAACGACTGGAACACTTCAGGTTCAATGGAATTCATGGTGTCAGCCCTGGCCACAAAGATATATGCGGCAACAAATGCCAGCACGAAGAGGGCTCCACCGATGATCCTTGCGACCGGCTCCATGTTTTTCCTTATCAGCATGACTAGACCGGCTATTGAGCCGATAACGGCCAGCATAGACCACAGATTGAAAAACAGACTGGTAAACGGACCTACCTGCTTGACTGTATAATCCCTTGCAAACAGGGTGAGTGTAAGGCCGTTCTGGTGGAATGACATCCAGAAGAAGACTACCACAATGAATACCAGTATAAGAGACGAGACCCGTGCATACTCATCCTTCTTCGCGGTTGTAAGGATCCAGGTTATGAACCCGGCAAACAGACCAAATGCGAGCCCTGACGCCCATCCGACAATAAACTGGAGGCCAAAGGCAAAGATGCCCATGGCGATGGCTGCGTAGATGAGAGGCATTATCTCAAATTCTAGGGTATTTGCTGATTCGGCGGTAGCTTTGACCGGTTTCTCCTTGTTGGGCAACAGCTTGTTGAAGAACACGTAGACAAGGAGAGAGATAACCATTGCCACGGCAGCAATTCCGAATGCATAGTTGTATCCTCTGGAGAACACATTAAGGTAGCTGTCTGCAAAGGCTCCCAGGTCAGTCACCGGTCCTGCCATATTTACCTTGTCAGCCAGGGTCTGGAATTCCTGTAGCTTGGCAGGGTCAGTAATCTGGCCTCCGGTGAACTGATGGCACAAAGCAGGTATGCTTGCGTCATGCATGAATCCGTTTGTTTTCAGCCACCAGTTTCTGATGCCGTTGGCAGCATATGGAGCAAAGAAGGCGCCCACGTTGATACCCATGTAGAATATCATGTAAGCTGTGTCCCTCCACTTTGAGTACTGCGGGTTGTCATACATCTGTCCCACGACAGCCTGCAGGTTGCCCTTGAAGAGGCCATTACCGAAGGCTATGGTGAAAAGGGCGATGACCACGAAGGTAAGCGACATGCCTGGCACTGCCATAAGTATGTAACCGGCAAACATGATGATGATACCAAACAGTATAACTGTCTTGTATTTCCTGGTTGAATCAGCCAGAATACCGCCAACGAGGGCAAGGGCATAGATGGCAAAATAGAACCAGCTGTAAATTTCACCAGCCTTGTCTGCGGCTAACCCATACCTGGCCTGTAGAAAGAGCACCAGTATAGCCATCATTGTGTAGAAGCCGAAGCGCTCTCCCATGTTGGCAAAGAAGGCAACCAGTAACCCCTTTGGATGATTTTTAAGCATAGTTTTCTGTATTAGTTGGTTAATTTTGTTCTGACGGTGACAAATATATTAATCTTTTTTATTTGCAGATATGCATTATATCTTCGCTGAAATAATTTTGCACTTCTATTTTTCTACATTTGTAACCACGGGACAAGCTGAAGATTATGAAGATTTTCAAAGCCGCTGACATACGGGAGCTGGATGCTGCCACTATCCGTCTCGAGCCTGTCACACCTGCCGGGCTGATGGAACGTGCAGCCACCACCCTGTTTCAGCGAATCAAGGACATTGTTGCTCCTGACAGAAAGGTTAATATTTTTGCCGGGCCCGGCAACAACGGAGGAGACGGCCTGGTCCTGGCCAGGCTGATGCATGAAGAGGGATGGTTCGTAAGGGTCTTCCTCGTTGAGACCGGATCAACCCAGAGTGGTGAATTCCGTCTTAATGCCGACCGTCTTGAGAGAAGCGGTGTCATCGCTGTGCTTCTTGCTGACCCTGAACAGTTCCCGGCAATCGGGAGGGATGAGGTAATCATTGATGCCATCTTTGGCACCGGTCTTCGCAGGCCGCCTGCCGGCATGGCGGCTGAAGTAATAAGACGCATAAACCTGGCCGGTGCATTTGTCATCTCAGTGGATATACCCTCCGGACTCTTCTGTGATGACAACCAGAGGTCTGAAGGTGATTCTGTTGTGATGGCCTCCCGTACCATCACGTTCCAGTTCCCGAAACTGGCATTCATGTTTTCAGGCAACAGCAGGTACACAGGTGCCTGGGAGGTTGTTGACATAGGGTTGCATGCTGATGCCATCTCCTCTATGGCAACTCCGTTTCACTATATCCAGCGTGAGACAGTGCGGCCTCTTCTCAGAACCCGTGATAAATTTGACCACAAGGGCACCTTTGGCCATGCACTGCTAATAGCAGGGAGTTACGGCAAGACAGGTGCTGCAACCCTCTCTGCCGGAGCCGCCCTGCGTGCGGGCGCCGGCCTGGTAACGGTCCACACGCCGGCTTCGTCAGTGCTGGCACTGCAGTCAGCACTGCCGGAGGCAATGGTTTCACCTGATCCCGGCAACAGCCATGTCACAGTTATGCCTGACCTGGCGCCTTTTGATGCCGTAGGGGTTGGACCGGGACTGGGTACTGACCCTGACAGCGGAGCAGTACTGAAGGAGTTGATTGAGACCTCCACGGTGCCCATGGTACTTGATGCCGATGCACTGAATATTCTTTCCGTTAACAGGGAATGGCTTGACCTCCTCTCACCGCGCATGATTCTGACACCTCATCCCGGAGAATTCCGGAGGCTCACCGGAACAGATAGTACTGATTTTCAGTTGATGGAGGAAGAAAGAGCCTTCGCCTCCAAATATAACTGCGTGGTTGTTCTCAAAGGTGCTCACACCTCGGTAGCCCTGCCTGACGGCAATGTTTACTTCAATAGTACCGGTAACCCCGGAATGGCAACAGGAGGCAGCGGCGACGTGCTTACAGGAATGATCACCGCACTGCTTGCACAAGGTTATGAACCTGCCGATGCAGCCATCGCCGGAGTATATCTTCACGGACTGTCAGGAGATATAGCGCTGCGTATCCATTCAGAAGAATCGATTATTGCAGGAGATATTCTTATGAATATAGGGCGTGCATTCCGTGAAACACATTTTACCAATCTAAGTGTCTATCTATAATTATTTCAATGAGAAGAAGAACTGCACTTTTACTAACCGTTGTATTTATAATGGCCGTCGGCTGTACGGCTACAAAGCCTAATACCGACATGGTTGTGCTTCCCCTTGGAGGTGAGACCCGTGTGACTGAGGGGTGCATGGTTTATGCTCTTCCCCTTACCGTGTTTGAGTTTGATATTATTGCTGAAAAAAGGGTTGAGATACCGGGTCCCTATGCGCAATATTCCAGGGAGATGACAGGATTGGAAAATGTAATAATGGAGAAGAGAGAATCCTGGAGCCTGGCTGAGGTCCGGCTTAACACGCTGGAGGAACTGGATCCGTCACAGTATTACATAATCCAGGGGACCTCCCTGATGCAGACAAACATGTTTGCCCTGCGGAAGAGCGGGCTTATTCTAGACATCAATCCAGAGGTGTATGACCATGCTCTTCATATTGACCGTCAGGGCGGAACAGATCATGCCGGACCACTATTCACTGACAGGGGAGCGTATGACTATGTCTCCACTGCCACTGATACCGCATACAGGCTTGTAAAGGTGGATACGGCATTCATCAGGGTGCCCTACCTTGTCCAGAGAAAGCAGGGGATGACACTGGAACAGGAGGCCCGTGAGGCAGCTGACAGGTTATTTGAGCTCCGTGAGGGCAGACACATGATACTCACGGGAGAGACGAACATCTTCCCGCAGGACGGTGCTGCTATTGATGAGATAAACAGGCTTGAGAGTGAGTATACAGCACTTTTTGCAGGCAAGACATGGACCGAACCGAAGCGTTTCCGCATCTGGGTAACGCCTGACCTCTCCATGGCAGGAACCAGGACCGCAATCTTTTTCTTTTCCGAAGGCGGCGGGGTAAATACTGATCCGGGTAGCGAGGCAACGCCTGTTGAGATGGAGATCAAGCCATCAGGCAAGACCCGGGAGCTTGAACTGGTGGTAAGGCCTGTCAATTCGCAGAAGGAGCTGGTTGCCAGGGACAGGCTTTACTACAGGGTGCCGGATGTGGCTGAAATAACAGTTATGATCGGAGACGAAAAGCTCTGCTCAGCCCGGAAGCTGGTTTACCAGTTGGGCAACAGGGTAGCCCTGCCTTCAAATTTCATTATAGGAAAGTAAATATGTTGCCCTAGCGTCACTCATTATTGGCGCTTTGCTTTTCAAGTAGTTCGGCGAATGCTGCCTCCCTTTTTTCAATGTGGTACGTCATGGCTATCCTTTCCCTTGCTCTCAGCCCCAGCTGGAGCCTGGTCTCAGGCCCGCCCTTCAATATCTCTTCAAACCGTGCGTACAGGCAATTCCGTTCCGGACTGCTTAAGATGAATCCTGTCTCACCGATAATGGCAGGAATGGCTCCCACAGGAGAGCCCACCGGGATACAATGGCAAAGCATGGCTTCGCAGAGGGCATTGGGAAAGCCTTCTGAGACTGACAACTGAAGCACAAACTGGCTCTCTGCAAGCAGGCTTATGAACTCCTCCTTTGGCATCAGATTACAGAGTCGCAGGTTTGGCGGCAATGGAGCCAGTTGTGCTGCCACAGATTCTGATATGCCAACCAAAGTGAAGGAACAGTGGCTGAATCTCTTTGCGAGATCAATCATGAGGTCAACGCCTTTGACACGGACGCGTATCATATTGGATACCGGAGCCAGAGCTATAAAACTGTCAGTCCTCTTGGCCGAAGGATCACATTTAAAGAACTCTGGGTCAAAGCCGTTGTGAATTACCTGGTACGGAGTTTTAAGGTGGGGAAAAAAATATTTGAATCCCTGCTTTGGATAGTCAGGTTTTTCAAGCCAGTGATATTCTGACTCCACCAGTGACTCATCAACAGGCAGGAGCCTGGTGCAGAGGCTGAAAGACCATTTGATAAAGGCTCTCATGACCGGTTTGCGGAGACTGCCATAGTTCAGTGATGGAAATGAGACACAATCTGTTCCGCCGGGAATGATATAGACAGGTTTATTTGAAATCTTCCCGAGAAGGGCGGGGAGAAATGACCAGTATCCGCCAAACATTACGAATACTGCCCTGCATGACAGCATATGCCTGGAGAGGAAGAGAAGCTGGATGAAAAAATTTAATGGTGTCCTGTTCTTGTTGCTCCACGTATGACCGGGTGTTACCACCTCGTATTGCCGTGAAAGGAAGGCAATATCTTTTTGAATAAATGTTGAGCAGTCAGGGTATATATATAGTATTTTTCCCTTCATCCGGTTCGGGTCACCGTGTTAGCCTGACTTCATAGTAAGCGTTGTACTCAAGGAACAATCTGAGGATCGGCTTGAAGCCTGTCAGGTAGAAGTACCATGGTCTCCATGCCTTGTGCAATTCCAGGGTTACGATGTCAAGGCCTGCACGGTCAAGCAATAATCTCATCCTGTAATCATCAATCTCATGAAAATGTCCCCTGCACCAGAGAAGCTTGCCTCTGCGAGGCAGGATTATGAACATCAGCGTGTTTTCTGTCATCACCTTCTTCAGTTCCAGAAGGGTATGAAGCGGGTTAAACTGATGCTCAATGGTATGGCTGTAAAGGATATAATCGTACTTTGTGTCATCAGTAATGGTAAACACGTCCAAATCACCCTCAGTGTTGTCAATACTTAACTTCATTTCCCCTTCTGAAAGTAATTCGGTCAACGGATTCTTCTGCCCTACATCCAGAATTTTGGAGTGTGGTTTTACCTTGCGGGTGAGGTACTTGACAGTTGTGCCCATAGCATCCTCAAGCTGTGGGGTTACCTGGTATGGAGACTGGGCCAGTTCTGGTATCATCTGTTGTGCACTTGTTTGGATCCTGTTTACTCAATCCCTTGCTTCGGGGAGGTCACTGCTTCACCCTGGAGGTGAATGTTTTCATGAAATCCTCATAACTCTGTCGCTGCCAGCTTGTGCCTGCAAAGTACTGCAGCATAGGTTCTATCTGGGCAGGTGTTTTGTAGCCGGAGACAGGTGTTATCAGTTCGCTGCTGGCTGTCAGAAATACCACTGTGGGGTAACCAAGCTTTCCCTGCAGAAGGGCATATGCTAACTGGTGCGTTCTTCCCAGGCTTCCGTCATTGACAAATTTCCTGCCCTGAAAAGTGACTGGTTCCCTGCCTTCTGCATCAAATTTGACGGCGTAGTATTGAGTGTTGAGTATTTCAGCAATAATGGGGTGCGAAAATGTATCCTTGTCCAGTTTCTTGCACCATCCGCACCAGTCAGTATAGGCATCCACAAATATGGGCCTCGGACTGGTTTTTGCCAGCGCAACGGCCTCCTCAATGGAGTACCATTTCACGGCAGTGCCCTGGGCAGAGACAAAAAGCGCAGGGACGGCAAGTATAAGTATAATTATCAGTCTCTTCATTTCATTCAATGATTTGAGTAGTTTAAATCTTCAATAAATAAGTGCACAAAAATAGTGAATCAGTTCAATAACCAAAATTATGCCACAAAGTTCATCACTGATGTTTTTTGACTCTTTTATTGGAATGATTTTTTTATACATTTACGCACCATGTTATTCTTTATAAACTCGAAATCTGAAAATGGAAAAGATTAGACAGACCCTTGCCGACTCAAAGGCAGCCAGATGGACTGCCCTTGCAGTTGTAGCTTTTACCATGTTGTGCGGTTATTTCCTGACCGATGCCATGGCTCCTCTAAAACCGCTGCTTGAGCAGCAGCTGTCATGGAGCAGTGAAGAATACGGACTGTTCACCAGCGCATACGGATGGTTCAATGTGTTCCTTATCATGCTGATTATCGGAGGAATCATTCTTGATAAGATGGGTGTGAGGTTCACCGGAAAAATGGCTGCTATACTTATGGTAGCAGGTACTGCACTTAAGTACTGGGCTCTCTCTACCGATATTTTTGCAGACCAGACATGGCATTTCCTCTTCTGGGATGCAAATCCGCAGGTATTTGTTGCAGGACTCGGTTATGCAATATTCGGAGTCGGGGTTGAGACTGCCGGTATTACTGTTTCAAAAATCATTGTTAAGTGGTTTAAGGGCAAAGAACTTGCCCTTGCAATGGGTCTTGAGATGGCAACGGCAAGGATGGGTACCGGGCTTGCACTTGCAGGCTCAGCTCCACTGGCAAAAGCCATGGGACATGTATCAATGCCGATCTTTGTTGCACTTATCCTTCTCTGCATCGGCCTGATCGCCTTCTTTATCTACTGCGGAATGGACAAGAAGCTTGAAGCTTCCATAGCCCAATCGAAAGAGGGCCTGCCGCAGGAAGAGGAGGAGAGCTTCAGACTATCAGATATATTGTTTATAATCAGGAACAGAGGATGGTGGTACATTGCCATACTGTGCGTCCTCTTCTATTCTGCGGTATTCCCGTTCCTTAAATATGCCTCAGACCTGATGGTGAACAAGTTTGGAATGGACCCGGCAACAGCCGGACTGATACCTTCAGTGATGCCGTTTGGCACCATCCTCCTGACACCCCTTTTCGGCAACCTGTATGACCGCAAGGGCAAGGGCGCTACCATAATGATAATAGGCGCCCTTCTCCTCATCTTCGTTCATGCAATGTTTTCTATCCCGGCTGTTAACAAACCATGGATGGCATTCTTCCTGATTGTTATACTGGGTATAGGATTCTCTCTTGTACCTTCAGCAATGTGGCCTTCAGTACCCAAAATTATTCCCTATCAGAAACTTGGTACCGCATACGCTCTGATCTTCTGGGTCCAGAACTGGGGACTCATGGGAGTACCTTACCTCATTGGATGGGTCCTGGACAAATACTGCATTACAGGTACCCGCCTGATAGAAGGAGTGGAGGTGCCCAGTTATGACTATACATTACCCATGATGATCTTTACTGCCTTTGGCGTACTGGCTATCGTTTTCGGTTTCCTGCTGAAGGCTGAGAACAAAAGAAAGGGCTATGGTCTGGAGATGCCTAATATTGAAGAAAAACAGTAAATAACAGATAACTATGAGTGAGATTAAAAAACTTGAACCAAAGCTTCTGTGGCAGTATTTCTATGAAATAACACAGATACCGCGTCCTTCCAAGAAGGAACACAGGATGACGGAGTTTATGAAAAAGTTTGGCAATGATCATGGTCTTGAGACCATCGTTGACAAAACCGGGAACGTGGTCATCCGCAAGCCCGCAACCAAGGGCATGGAGAATCGCAAGGGTATAATCCTTCAGGCTCACCTCGACATGGTGCCCCAGAAAAACTCAGACAAGAAGTTTGATTTCGAGAAGGATCCGATTGAGACCTGGATTGATCAGGGATGGGTAAAAGCCAAAGGCACAACCCTGGGAGCTGATAACGGAATGGGAGTGGCAGCTGCCATGGCAGTCCTGACTGATCCCAAGCTGGTTCATGGGCCAATTGAGGGACTCTTCACCATTGATGAGGAGACAGGCATGACAGGTGCCAAGAATCTTAAAAAGGGCATTCTGAAGGGAGAGATCCTTGTCAATATGGACTCCGAGGATGAGGGCGAACTATATGTGGGATGTGCCGGCGGCATTGATGTGGGAGCTACCCGCACCTACAAGCAGGAGAAAACTCCCGCGGGAGTGACTGCATACAAACTGAGTCTCAAAGGACTCAGGGGAGGTCATTCAGGACTTGATATCCACCTGGGCAAAGCCAATGCCAATAAGCTTATGTTCAGGTTTTTTCAGCAGGCAGAGCATGACTTTGGAATGCGTATTACCGATTATTCCGGCGGTGATCTTCGCAATGCTATACCGCGTGAAGCATTTGCAACCATCGTGGTACCAACCATAAAGAAGGCACAGTTTGAGAAGTTCATGAAGGGCTATGAGAAGATGTACAGGTCCGAGTTTAAAGAGGTTGATCCTGACATCAAACTTATCTTCAAGGTGACCGAAGCACCTGACAGGGTAATGAATGAGGCTGACCAGTACCGTATCATCAGGGGCGTCTATGTCTGTCCCAATGGGGTACAGAGGATGAGCCCGAGCATGCCTGGAGTGGTGGAGACATCAAACAATCTCTCTATAGTAAGGATCGGCAAGGGCAAATTTGAAGCTTTCTGCCTTACAAGAAGTTCTGTAGAAACGGCCAAGGAAGCGACGGCGTGGAAGATAGCCGCCGGATTTCATCTTGCAGGCTGTGAGGTGGAGTTGTCAGGCAACTATCCCGGCTGGAAGCCAAATATGGACAGCGCCATACTGGAGACAATGAAGAGTACCTATAACAAGCTGTACGGCAGGGTGCCCGAGATAAAAGCCATTCATGCCGGACTGGAGTGTGGCATCATTATGGGCGTATACCCTAAGCTTGATGCTATCAGCTTCGGTCCGACAATCCGCTATCCGCACAGCCCGGATGAGAAGGTTGAGATTGAATCGGTTGGTAAGTTCTGGAACTTCCTGGTTGCCACGCTGAAAAATGCTCCGAAAGCGTAATCGGGTTTGCTGAACAGGTTCAGAATACCATTATAACAGGTTCACGTTGAGGGGATGTCCATGCCTGGATCCCCTCAATTTCTTTCCATAGATCCCGATCAGGGTCTCCTGCCTCAATAGTATAAGCCCCATAGGAGAAGACCCCCGGCTGATAACTGTTGCCCTTGATCCTGAGGTTGTACACCAGCTCTCCGTTGTGTTCGCTGATGATTCTAATAACAGGATTACTGAGTCCCTGTGTCACTACTTCAGGCAGCCACCCGGTAATTTTCCGTCCGTAGTTGTCAGCCTGTGAAACTGTCACCGGCCATCCGGGGAATGGTTTGTCTTTTGCAGGGTCAGCATAACCAGGCCAGTTGGCCATCTCAATTGTACGGTCATTTCTGCTGAAGGTAACTGCACTGTAGCCTGTTACGAGCTCATTCTGCCTTGTTGGCTCTGCCATGCTACGGTGAGGATTGGCCACTGCCAGGACCGTCATCCTGTTCCCGAATCCGTCCCTGAACTCGCCTGTATATTCAGGCGAATTTTCAGCCCTGTTTCTTCCCGGTTCAGGCGGGAACCACCGTCGGGGAAAAATGTTGCCTGTGGCTGGCGCAACAATGGCATAACCAGCATCATTCCAGGCGTCAGTGCCGTAATGGATTGTTGAAGGCAGGTGCTGATCACCGCAAATGTGGACTGCAAATGCCTTTCTTATTGTCTTTATGGCACGATCACGTTCGCTTTGCGGCCATCCGTCAGAATCGTAGTCCGCAATAATCCTGTCACCCCTTACATAGGTCCCTGAATCGGGTATTTCCAGGAATGGTACGATTGCGTCACTCGTTGCCGAGTCAGGGAGAGTTGCCAGGCATGACCAGAGTGTCTGGGACAGGACTGCTTTCATCCATGTGTCCCCGGACCAGTCAGCAACCCACTTTTCGAGAAAGGCATGCTGTCGTTCACCGAGGAGGGAAGCCCCTTCGGTTTCTGGCTGCCAGTCAGGCCTCCAGCGCCTGTTCTGAGCCCATCCGTTAACTATCATGGCTTCAGGCAGAAGTGGTGAGGGAGCCGATTTGAACTTGCGGTCTTCCACTATTGCAAAGTTTACACCTCCTACGTTGCAGTCAGTGAAGTACACAGATATTCCCTGTTCAGCCGGTGCGGGGTCAGCGGCGTCGGGGAGGTGGCTGGTTTGTGTTTTCTGGACCATATTAACAAACTCAGGGGGCATGAGGTAACCTCCCGCATCCTGTGCGGCTGGACCATTAAGGCCCTCAGGAACAGGGCGGCCGCCTGCTCCCCACAGGTTACCCTGGTATACGTCATGATCATCAGGAATGGTAACAGCGGGAATGTTCAATGTCAGGTCACGATAGGTAAAGCACCAGAGGTACCATTTATAGAGGTAGTCTTCCATGGCTCCGTTGCCATAGACGGCAGCAGTTGGTGAGGCTCCCTCATAGACCTGGTCCCCGGCAAAAAACAGGAGGTCAGGCTTTTGTTTCTTCAGGTTGCCTGTCATGCGTGAATGGGGGTAGAGAATGTACCGGTCAAAGGGGAAATAGCCGGCGTCAATGCCCATCCAGCGTGTCGGATCAGGCTTGATCACCTGTTCAATGCATGACAGGGCAAGCACTTTAATCTTATCTTTCTCCACAGGATCATGCCTGATTGTTCCGGTAAGGGTGTTTACTGCCCTGTTGCCGAATTTATACCGGGCCACCAGACGGTAAGGCCTGTCCTGGCTGCCGGTAATTCCCTGCAGTCTGAAGCGTGCAGTATATGATGGTGTATCAACGGCCGCCACAGCTACCTTCTGCCATCGGCCCTCATCGGTGAAGTGCAGTTCAACGGAATCACACAAATCTCCTGTTACCGGCATCAGCTGGGCAGTCATCTTTAGTATGCCTCTGCTGAGGGTGTATTGTGCAGTTACAATGGGTCCTGTATTCCTCTCCCTGAAACTATGTGTTCGTGAGCCTCTTACACGCCAGTGGCCGAAGGAATAAGTGCTGCCGTCAATGGTCTGCCTGCCATGGTGAGCAACCAGGGCGATATTGCCGGTCAGTCGTTCCGCATCAACAGTTATATTCTTTATCTCTGAAATAACCCTCCGTGTAACCGGATCCACCGCCATGGCATTAATCCTTGTCATGCCAAGGCCCTCTCTCTCGGCAGTGATTTTGATTATTGCCTCTGTCCAGTTCTTTTCGCCTCTTGTGGCATATGCAGGGAACTCATTCTCCTTCTCCAGGTCACGCATGAATAGTTTACCGTCACCGTCAATGCCAATGAAAAGCCCGGCACCCTCTCCCCATGAATGAAAGATAAGGCTTGCCGAGAGGTAATCAAGTGCAGGGCCTGCCCCAACGAGGATTCCTGCTGCTTCTTCACTGGCAATGCCTGTGACCTTCTCTCGCCGGATATTGACTATGGTCATCAGGTTGCCATCGCCCGGGGCTATCCTGCGGGTCATGAGATGGACAGTACGCAGAGGCTGACTGCCAATACATACCAGTCTGCCGTCACGTACCTCCCAGTCAGCCAGCCTGTTTGCCCACAGGTCAGGTCCAACCCACCTGCTGTCGGGATACTTTTCCCAGGCGGAAGAATACCCGTTGCCTGAAAAACGGGTGCATGATGCAATGAGCAAAATGACTGCCATGGCAGCCGCCGGTTTCAGGAAGAGGCTTCCATTAAGTGTCATGACAGAGCTATTTTACAGTTATCTCTGCTAAGATATCATCTTTCATCACATTCTGACCCGCTTTTACGCCTATTCTGGTTATTGTGCCGCTGACTACCGATTGAATTTCATTCTGCATTTTCATTGCCTCAAGAATCACCAGGGCCTCTCCGCGGGTAACCGCAGAACCTTCACGCACAAGGACATCGGTGATCTTTCCAGGCATAGGTGCTCTTACCACAAGAGCAGTATTCTTCCTGTTCCTGTTCCCCAGCACTTTTTTGCGCTGGAGCGACACAGGTGTCTCAATGGTGAAGGTGTGGCCTATGTCATTGAAGAGAATCTCGTACCTGTTCTGCCTGGTGCGGACTATCTCAACAGGGTAGCGTCTGTTTTTCCAGAGTACGTGAACACCGTACCTGTCGTCCTCCCGCAGCTCAACCTTATAGTCCCTGCCGTTCACCCTGATGATATTCTTCAGCGGGAGGGTGAAGACAAATCTGCGTCCCTCGTTCGGGATGGCATATAATTTCTTTATTACTGGTTTTTCCGGAGTCATAAGATATATTTTAAAACTGTGACAGTCTCTTCCTGAGCAGCCAGGGCGTGAGCTCGCGTCCCTGTTCGAAACTAATGCCTGCACTCTTGTCTGTCAGGTTCTCTTCCACAAAAAGCTTTGTTGCTATCCATGCAGCTATTGACTCTTCGTATTCACTGCACTGATGGAATTTTTCAAGGTCCTTCTCAATGAAAGCGGTGGTGAATGTGCCGGCCTGGAAGATGGGATTGCGCATAAGCATCCTGAAGAACGGCACAGTTGTCTTCGTTCCCTTGATCCATACCTTGTCAAGAGCCTGCTTGGTATTGATAATGGCTTCATGGCGGTCTTTGCCGGTGACTATCAGTTTGGCTATCATGGAGTCATACGAGGCAACTATTGAGGATCCTGCCCTGACACCCGTATCAATGCGTACGCCTGGCTCGTCAGGAAAACTGATCTTTTCAATTTTTCCCGGGGCCGGGGCAAATCCAGCCTGCACGTCCTCTGCATTGATACGGCACTCTATGGCCCAGCCGGTCAGCCTGATATCTTCCTGCATGATAGTCAGTTTCTCGCCGGAGGCAATACGTATCTGTTGTTCAATCAGGTCTATGCCCGTGATCATTTCCGTTACCGGATGTTCTACCTGTATGCGGGTATTCATCTCCATGAAATAGAAATTATGGTCTGAGTCGAGCAGGAATTCCACGGTACCGGCAGAATAGTAGCCCACAGCCCTGGCTATTCTTACAGCTGTTTCTCCCATTCGCCTTCTTAGCTCTTCATTGAGGGCTGGAGAGGGAGCCTCTTCCAGCAGCTTCTGATGTTTGCGTTGGATGGAACATTCTCTTTCACCGAGGTGAATAATGTTGCCGTGAGTGTCACCCAGGATCTGGAACTCTATGTGCTTGGGGTTCTCTATGTATTTTTCAATGAAGACCCCGGGGTCATTAAAGGCTTTCTCAGCCTCGCGGCTGGCAAGGATGAACATCCTTTCCATGTCTGACTCCTGGCGCACGACACGCATGCCCCGGCCTCCTCCACCCGATGCCGCCTTGATGATCACGGGATATCCTATCCTTGCAGCCTGGGAGAGGGCTTCCTCCTCGTTGGCCACACTGCCTGTTGAACCCATTGCCATCGGTATCCTGTGCTTCAGGGCTATCTGCCTGGCTACGGGTTTATTGCCCATTTTGTAGATGGCATCGGGTGAGGGTCCGATGAAGATAATCCCGTTGTCACGGCATTTTTCTGCAAAGTACGCGTTCTCTGACAAAAAGCCGTATCCCGGATGGATGGCGTTACATTCCGTCGTCAGAGCAATGCCAATCAACTTCTCAACATCGAGGAATACGGGGATCTCTGCCAGTTCATCTTCCTCACTGTGGATAATGTCAGCCATGGAGAGATACAACGCATCCGGTTCGGCTGCAGTGCGAATGGCCACGCAGTTAATTCCCATACTGCGGGCTGTGCGCATTATTCTGACGGCTATCTCGCCGCGGTTGGCTATCAATATGCGGGTGATTCTGGTCATTTTTCTACAATTCTTGATGGTCTACGACCATCT
>JAAZBN010000098.1 GCA_012513795.1 Bacteroidales bacterium
AATACCTGTAATGTTCCGGCTTGTACGGGCCCTCGGCAGGGACGCCTATATAATCAGCCTGGGATTTGGTCATATTGGTGAGGTTCACCCCGAGCTGGGCAAGATGCAGACGCGCCACTTCCTCATCAAGGTATTTGGGGAGCCTGTAGACGCCAATCTCATATCCCTTGTTCCATAAATCTATCTGCGCCAGGGTCTGGTTGCTGAATGAGTTGCTCATCACGAATGAGGGATGGCCCGTGGCACATCCCAGGTTCACCAGACGGCCCTCGGCAAGTATGAATATTGCATGCCCGTCAGGGAAAAGATATTTATCAACCTGGGGTTTGATATTGATCCGGGTGATACCCGGGTATTCATTAAGAGCATCAACCTGTATCTCGTTGTCAAAATGTCCTATATTGCAGACTATGGCCTGATCCTTCATCTTCTGCATATGCTCTATGGTAATGACGTCGCGGTTGCCGGTAGCAGTAACATAAATGTTACCCTCCGGCAGTGCTTCCTCAACCGTCTTGACCTCAAAGCCCTCCATCGCTGCCTGGAGTGCACAGATCGGGTCAATCTCCGTCACAATGACCCTGGCGCCGTATGCTCTCATTGACCTGGCCGAGCCCTTACCTACATCACCATAGCCGCATACCACAACCACCTTGCCCGCGATCATCACATCAGTAGCCCTTTTGATGCCATCCGCCAGCGACTCCCGGCAACCATACAGGTTGTCAAACTTGCTCTTGGTTACAGAATCATTGACATTGATAGCCGGGACTAGCAGTTCGCCAACTTCCATCATCTGGTAGAGACGGTGCACTCCTGTGGTGGTCTCTTCAGAAATGCCCTTCATCTCTTTCACTGCCCTGTGCCACTTGTCAGGATCTTCTTCAAGTATCTTCCTGAGGGTGTCCAGCACTATCCTCTCCTCCCTGGATGAGGGGCTGGCATCAAGCATCGACCGGTCGTTCTCGGCCTTATAGCCCATGTGAACGAGCAGCGAGGCATCACCACCATCATCCACGATAAGGTTAGGTCCCTTGCCACCGGGGAATGAGAGAGCCTGGGCAGTACACCACCAGTACTCCTCCAGTGTCTCACCCTTCCATGCAAAAACGGGTACGCCGGCAGCAGCAACGGCAGCTGCGGCATGATCCTGGGTTGAAAAGATGTTGCAGCTTGCCCACCGTACATCCGCGCCAAGCTCCCGGAGAGTCTCTATCAGCACGGCAGTCTGGATGGTCATGTGCAGCGAGCCCGTGATCCGTGCTCCCTTAAGGGGCTTTGCAGAGGAATACTTGTGACGTATGGAGAGCAATCCCGGCATCTCCTTCTCGGCAATCTCCATTTCCCTGCGGCCGAATTCAGCAAGTGAAATGTCCTTTACCCTGTATGGAAGTTCGTGGTTTATGAATGACATGTGCGTTATTTTTTTAAGGTTGCAAAGATAACTCTTTTTTTCTAACTTTTGTTCAGTGTCCAAGCAGAGAGATGGTCTTCTCCCGGTCCTTAATCAGCTGGGCTGCAAGGGCATCAACGTTTTCAAATCTCATCTCATCACGCAGCCGGTGGCGAAACCTGACGGTGACAACCTTTTCATAAAGATCGGCATCGAAATCAATTACATGAACCTCGATGGTCTGCCTGCCGTCAGCGTCACTTATCGTTGGCCTGAGCCCTATATTCAGCATTGATGCATGCCATACTGAATCTCCTTCAATGAGCACCTCAGCTGCATAAACACCGGCACGGGGGATAAGCTTGTGAATGAAGAGCGGGGCTATGTTTGCAGTGGGAAATCCCATTTTGCGTCCAATCTTTCGACCGGAGACAACCCTGCCACGGATGTAATAATCATATCCCAGCATTGAGGCTGCCTTTTCAACCTGTCCATCGCCAAGGGCCTTTCTGATGGCTGATGAACTGACGGGCTCGTCGTCAACAGTAAATGCCTCCTCCCGGGATACCCTGAAACCCATTTTCGAGGAACAGTCAATGATTGTACTGCTGTTTCCCTGGTGCCTGCTCCCAAAATGGTGGTTATAACCGGTAATGAGGTGTTGCACCCCAAGGTGGCGGAAGAGAATCGATTCTACAAAATCGCATGCAGTCATACGGCTCAGCTCAATGGTGAAAGGAATGATCACCAGGTGGCCTATACCTGTAGTGGTCAGGTGCTCTATCCTTTCATCAATGTCAGAAAGAAAGCTGAGATGACCCGGGTCACCTGTCAGCACAATGCGCGGATGGGGATCAAAAGTGACCGCCACAGAGTCAGCTCCCTCGGCCCGCGCCTCGTCCGTCACCCTGCGGAGAAGCATCCGGTGGCCCAGGTGAACCCCGTCAAAAACACCCATCGTAATTACCGGGTTATTGAATGAAGTATCCTTATAGTCGTAGTGAACCTCCATATCCTGATTGAGACCTCAAAAATAAGAAAGATACAATCTTATTGACAATATGAAGACATCTATATTATTGAACCGGATTAATCATCTGTTACATATTATTGCTAATTTTGAATTCTCGGACCTGTCCCTACATGAACAGATTTCTCATTCACCTGGTGTTGTTGCTGTTTATCCATTATGCAATGCAGGGACAGCACTATTCACCGGGTTACAGGGACGCTGATCCTGATTGGCTTGATCAGCTGATTTTTAAGGGATCAGTGTGGCAGCCACGGATGATTCCGGTGACAGGGCATGAATTTTTTCTGTCGGCAGATTATTTCGACGGCCAGGTTACCGTTGCGGGATTCAGATTTGAGGAACTGAAAATAAAGTATGATATCTACAGTGATGAACTCATTGTACTGTGGAACGATGTTCAGCCGGTAGTTCTTGAAAGAGCCGCAGTGGATGGATTTACAATAGGTGCAGGTAATGCCTCAATGATCCCGGGAAAAAAATTCATAAACCTGCGTGATCATTACCGGGAACTGACAGGCTACGTTGAGATTATCCACCGGGGAAAAAGCATGGTTGTTGCCAGGCACACCAAAACAATCGCAAAAAACAGTTCACTCTCCTCCTATGCCCAGTACAAGGAGAAAACCCGGTACTGGTTCATCTCTGGCCAGGAGTGCCGGTTGATACGCAACAGGAGATCATTTCTCCGCATGCTTGGAGAATATGAGGATGATGTAAAACGGTTTATCCGTCAGAATCATCTGAACGTGAGCAAATTTTCACCTGAAGGGTACGGACAGGCAGCAGCCTGCTATGATCAGCTTACTGTTATGGAGGAGGAATAAAATTGAGGAGACTGGTTATCATAACGGCGTTGCTGACAGCCACTGTAATGCTTCACTCGCAGACAGGAGCCAGGACCTTCACCGGGCGATGCACGGATCAACCGTTTGAGACCTTTGCAGCCGCAGTAGAGCGGGCAACTGGTATACGGATCTTTTTTATTCCCGCCTGGACAGAAGATATAAGAGTTTCCGGCCAGTGGGAAGATGCTCTCCCACTGGATGTTATCCAATCGGTCACCGCTCCCTTCGGGCTATTTTGCGCAGAAGATGGAGAAGGGAATCTTATAATCACCCGCCATTACACTATCAGGCAAAGCTTCTTGAGAGAGGCGGGAGACACAGCTGTCATGATGATGTCTGACACTGTCAGGACAACCATGCAGAGCATGCTTGAGAGTGAGGTGATCACCCTTGGCAATCAGGCTGATCTCAGCCTGGAAGGCCGGGTTATGTTGTCAGGATTCATCACCAACAGCGCCACCGGCGAACCTATCGCAGGAGCTTCGGTACAAATAAGGGAACTGGGCACAGGTGTCATGACCAACCAGGAGGGATATTACCTCATTACTGCACCCCGGGGCTCATACCGTGTAGATTACCGGTCACTGGGATCACATGACACCTACAGAAACGTTAACCTCTACTCGGGCGGAAGGGTCAATATTGCAATGGATGAACGCATAATACCCATCCGTGAAGCAATTGTCACCGCAAGCCGGCGTGAAAAGCTTGACAGGCTGGAGAGCGGCATGACCAGGATGAATATCATGACAATAAGACTCTCACCATCATCTATGGGAGAAGCTGACATCATAAAGAGTGTCCTCCTTACCCCCGGGGTACAATCAGTTGGCGAGGGTTCTGCCGGATTCAATGTCAGAGGCGGATCCGCCGACCAGAACCTTATCCTTCTGTATGGCGCACCGATGTATAACTCATCTCACTTCTTCGGATTCTTCAGTGCCGTCAATTCCGAGATTATCAGTGACGTTTCTCTGTACAAGGGAGGGATACCCGCACAGTACGGAGGAAGGGTCTCCTCAATTATGGAGATAACCGAGAAGGACGGCAACAGGAAGGAGTTTGCGGGCAATGCCGGCATTAGCATGTTGGCGGCCCATATCACCCTTGAAGGTCCGCTGAAGAAGGATCACTCTTCTTTCCTGGTAGCTGCCCGGGGCACATATTCAAACTGGGTGCTGGACCTCCTGCCTGATGCTTCCGTTCGTAACAGCCGTGCCGGATTTCATGACATCAACGGACACCTGGTAACGGATATAGGGCGTAATACCCTGCTTGAGCTGTCTGCATATTACAGCCATGATGACTTTAAATTCAATTATGATACCCTCTATGCCTATGACAATGTCATTGCCGCAGCACGACTGAGACACTCCTTCTCTCCATCACTCCTTGCCATCTTCAGCTTTAGCAACAGCCATTACCGCTATAATGTAAGCAACACCCGGATAGCTGAATACGCATCAGCAATGGAACATGTGGTAAACACCACCACTGCCAGAGGCGGCTTCACGTGGTATCTGCACTCAGGACATGAGATGAAAGTCGGGGGTGAAGCTAACCTGCACCTAATCGATCCCGGAACAATTACTCCCCTATCCCCGCTGTCGGTTGCCAAACCGAGAACTCTTGAACGCGAGACGGGGATTGAATCAGCCCTCTATGCTGACTACAAGGCTGATTTCGGATCAAGACTGACAGCCCGTGCAGGAGTACGCTTCTCTTCATTGATGGTGCTGGGGCCGTCAACTGTCTATCTTTATAATCCTCTGTTCTCAAAAGAGCAAAATACCATTATTGATTCCGTAAAACACGGGGCAGGAAGCGTCATCAGGACCTATGCCGCACCGGAGATAAGACTGTCAATCAACTACCTTCTGTCAGGAGAGGCATCACTTAAAGTGAATTATAACCGTACCTGCCAGTATCTCCACCTTATGACCAACACTACGGCAATCTCTCCCACAGATACCTGGAAGATGAGCGACTATCACACCAGACCTCAGAAGGGTGACCAGGTAGCTGCAGGATTCTTTTTTGATCTCTCTGACAATGATTACGAGCTCTCCGTGGACGGATACTACAAGTGGCTGCATGACCTGATTGACTACAAGGGAGGGGCAAGACTGACTATGAACAAAATGATTGAGCAGGATATCATACCGGCAGAAGGACGCTCATACGGTATTGAGATAATGTTCAGGAAGAACAGGGGCAAGCTCAAATCAACCCTTAATTATACCTGGTCAAATGTAAGGCTTCGAAGCACCAGCCAGCTTCCCACAGAAGTGATCAATGACGGAGATTTTTATCCGGCAGCCTATGACAGGCCCCACGACTTCAGCCTGCAGTTCAACTGGCTCTATTCAAGAAGGTTGAACATGAGCATGAACCTTGTATACTCTACCGGCCGGCCGGTGACTTACCCGGTAACCTGGTATGATCATGACGGCATCCCGGTGATCTACTATTCTGACCGCAACCAGTACAGGCTTCCCGACTATTTCAGGTGGGACGTATCAATGAACATCTACAGTAACCTGAAAGCTTCCCGGTTATTCAGACCTTCCTGGAATATTTCACTGTACAACGTTACAGGAAGGGAAAACATCTATTCCGCCTTTTTCCGGATTGAGAACGGGAAGGTCCAGGGCTATACCCTGTCAATTTTTGGCCGAACTATCCCTACTGTCTCTTACAGAATTGATTTCTGAACAATGCAATGAAGATTATACCCCTCATATCTGCAACTCTCTGCCTTATGGCTGTGTCATGCATCAGCCCCTTTACCCCTGAGATCGAAACACAGGGAAGTTATCTTACGGTCAATGGTCTTATTTCCGATGCCAACAGGCGCTATGAGATCAGGCTGAGCCTCTCCAGACCCCTTGATGAGACAGCTGCAGTGGTGCCGGCAACAAATGCCCTTGTCTCTGTGACTGATGACCATGGCAATAACTGGACTTTTACTGAGGAAGAGCGGGGAGTTTACCTCAGCGATTCAACTCTCTTTACAGGTATCCCGGGGTATGTTTATACCCTTCGCATTGAGCATGACGGCAGACAGTACGAATCAGACCCGTGCATGCTCAGGCCTGGTTCAGATATTGACACCATAGAATGGGAAATACAGGAGAGGGAAGTAGATGCGTCAGGCAAAACGGAAGATGTGGTAAGGATATCACTCAGTTCATATGACCCTGAAAAGGATAACAGTTATTTCAGGTGGACATTCATGGAGACATGGGAGGTTCAGCTGCCATTCACTATGCTGAGTTACGAAAAGCGAGTCTGCTGGAGCTCCGAATCATCTCACTCAATATTGATAGCCAACACTGAAGCCCTGTCTGAGGACCGGGTAACCGACTACACCCTGGCGGTGATTGACAACTCCACCGATAGGATGCAGCACCGGTACAGTATGCTCGTCAACCAGTATGCCATCAACTTTGATGAGTATGAGTTCTGGGATAATGTAAAAAAGGTTTCAGAGAACACGGGTGGACTTTATGATGTTATCCCCGCTGCTGTGCCCGGAAACGTGAGATGCACCAGTGACCCGGACGAAAGAGTACTGGGTTATTTCAGCGTCTCGGGGGTGAGCACAGACCGGATTTTTATCAAAAGACCATTGATCATATCAGACACATATGCTGAGATATGTGCTGAAGATACTATCCCGGCCAATCCTAATTACCCGGGTCTGGGTCTGTATGTCTGGGCTATTATTGAACTGGAGCCCTTCCCCGGAGTATTTACATGGGTGATCACATCGAACATAGCCTGCTCTGACTGTTCCTACTTTGCTTCAAATGTCAAACCTGATTACTGGGATGAAGGATTCAGGAAGTAGGCACCGGATAAAGACGCTGCCACGCCTTCTGTGGCTGGTGTCTCTCTGCACTGCAATGTCAGCAGGTGCTTCACCGTGGCCGGTGAAAGCCGGGATACCTGATAATGACACATTGCAGCAGATCAGGAACCACCCAATGGTTGACGGACGTGAGTCAGTATTTATGGTTACTGACCGCGGCACTTATATTGCGGGAGAGAACGTGTGGTTCTCAATGTATGTCCGGACCTCAGGCAGAAGGAATATCCCATCCGGCATGGCCGGTTATGCAGAGATAATGAACATCTCCGGCATGCCAGTGGCACAATGCCGCATCCGCCTGTCGGATAAAGGGACAGGTAACGGCGTACTGGCTCTTCCTGATTCGCTCTCATCAGGTGACTACCTCATCAGAGGATACACCAGGGCAATGACAACGTACGGGCCGGAGCACTTCTTTTCAGGGATAATCAGAGTCTTCAATCCATACACACTCAGCACTGAATATACCATGATCAGGCCACCACACTGCCAGGAAGGACCGGCAGTGGAGCTCTTTCCTGAGGGGGGCGCTCTCATCAGAGGCAAGCCGTCAACCATGGTAATCAGAACCAGCGGCACTGACAGAAAAGGCATAGCCGCCACCACGGTCATCAGTTACAGCAACGGTCAGACGCCTGATACCGTGGTAACCGGAGGCAACGGCCTCGGTTCTGTGATGGTGCCGGCTGACGCCGGGCGTATACAAGCAGTTGCATGCATTGATTCTGCAATTGTCACCGGAATGATTGACGGCAACAGTTCTGCCGGATACTCGCTGAGACTTGCCCGTACACATGATGGAGACGTTGGAATTACAGTGCATCATGATCCACTGCATGATATTAATTCGGAGATGCTCCTTGCCCTGACTGTCATAAACAGTGAGGGCGTGGCCTTTCTGAGGAGGTTCAGGCAGGGAACGGAAGAGGTGGCCTTCAATATCCCTCGGAAGGATCTTGTCTCCGGCATCAACCAGTGTCTGCTCTATGACCACTATGGCAGGCTGCTCTCTTCACGGTTGTTCATGAACAACAGCCCTGAAGACGCACTTGCGGAAGGCACGGAAGTGGCCATTACGGCCGGAGAGGGTAAGCTCCATGTCTCTCTTCCGGAAAACTCATTGTACCTGACGGCATCGGCTGCCATCTCGGAGAATGGTCGCCATGCCTGGCATGAAAACTACGCCATGCTTGCTGAATGGGTGACTGCAGGCACCCTTGCCGATCCCTTCATGCAGCCCTTCCTCACCGGTAAAAAGGAGATTACTGATGATCTGCTGGTGACCCTGCGCGACAGATACCAGCATGTTGATCACGCTGCTCTTTTGCCAGTGGAGGCGGAGACGCAGGGACTCGCCGTTGACTGTATGGTGACGTCACCAGACGGACTCGGTCCTGTAAAGGATGAGATGCTCTTCATCAACCTGCCCGGGAAGGAGTGCTTCTTACAGTACGCGGTCACCAATCATGAAGGCAGGCTGACGTTCATTGTGCCTGAACGCACAGGATGGGGAGAGATAGTGGTTTATCCGGCAGATACAACAAGAAACCTGATAATAAAAACTCTCTCTCCTTTCTTCCCCGGGGCCATACCGCTGGCAGGTAACAAGGCAGACATAAATTCGGTGGCCGATGCCTTTGTCAACAGGATGAGTCTAAACAGCCAGGTGATGAAGATTTACCAGATCAGTGATACTGACACACTGCCGGCGCTTTCTGATACCCTCACCGGCAGTCATTTTTACGGCTCGCCCGGCCAGCGCCTGATGCTGGCTGATTATGTTGCCCTCCCCGAAATGGAGGAGTTCTTCTTTGAGCTGATCCCCGGATGGGATCTCATCAGGACGCGGTCAGGATATGAATTCAGACTCACTGATCCTGTGTCAACCACTCCGATAAAAACCGCCCCCTTGATGTTCATTGACGGCACCTGCACAACCGATGCAGGAACGGTTGCCATGCTCTCCCCGTACATCACCCGGTACATTGACGTCTGTTTTGGCAGTTTCCGCCTGGGCGGATTGCTGCTGCCTCCGATAGTGCACCTGGTTACCAGCGACGGTGACTATCGGTTGCAGTCTCTGCCTTCCCATGCCCTCAGAATCAGATATCTGTTCACCAACCCTGAAATAAGGTTCAGACCTTTTACAGGCGATCCCTCCGGGCACATGCCCCGATTCGGCAACACATTGCTATGGGCTCCTTCCACCATCTCCGTCAGTGACACGGACCTGACCTTCAACATGCCTGCTCCCGACTACAAAAAAACCCTGATCCTTAACCTGGCAATTACAGGAAAGGATGGTTCAATCAGATTTTATTCCCGGACAATTGAACCCGGTATCCTCTGAGATGGCCTGAAAATATCTATCTTTATAGAGAGTGCAACAGCAAGTATCCGGTTATGGCAAAGAGATTTTACCAGGCTGATCCCTGGCTTGATCCCTACAGGGATGTTATTGAGGCACGCCTGACCTACCTCAGGGAGCGCGAGCATCGTTTTACCGAAGGGCGTACCCTTACTGATTATGCCAATGGCCATCACTGGTACGGCCTTCATCGCACCGAAGCGGGATGGGTTTTCAGGGAACATGCTCCGAATGCCACATCAATAACCCTTACCGGTACATTCAGCAACTGGAAGGAAGATGAGAGGTATGCCCTCCGAAAAACGGGGGATGGCGACTGGACTGGAGAGTTTGATGAAAAGATGATTTCACATGGCGATCTGTATAAGATGATTGTCAGATGGAAGGGCAGTCATGGTGAACGTATACCTGCCTATGCCACCCGGACGGTACAGGATGATGAAACCAAAATATTCTCCGCGCAGGTATGGCATCCCGTGAACGGCTACCGGATGAAACATCCCTCTCCACCACCACCACCGTCACTGCTTGTCTATGAGGCGCATGTGGGCATGGCTACGGAGGAAGAACGTACAGGCTCATACCGCGAGTTTACCAGGGATGTGCTGCCCCGTGTAAGAAGGCTGGGATACAACACCATTCAGCTGATGGCTATACAGGAGCACCCTTATTACGGCTCCTTTGGATACCATGTGTCAAGCCTTTTCGCTCCCTCTTCCCGTTTTGGCACCCCTGATGACCTTAAGGAACTCATTGATACGGCACACGGCATGGGGCTGAGGGTTATCATGGACCTCGTTCATTCACATGCCGTGGCCAACACACTGGAGGGATTGGGTCTTCTTGACGGCGATCCCGGGCTCTATTTCCACACCGGATCACGCAGGAAGCATGTTGCATGGGATTCGCTCTGCTATGATTACGGTAAACCGGAGGTGAACCACTTCCTGCTTTCAAACTGCAAGTATTGGATTGAAGAGTTCAGGTTTGACGGCTACCGGTTTGACGGGATTACCAGTATGCTCTATTATGATCATGGACTTGGCTCCAACTTCGTTTCATACAAACAATATTTTGACGGCAACCAGGACACCGATGCTATCGTCTACCTGACACTGGCCAACAAACTGATCCATGAGTTCAATGATAATGCCACCACTGTTGCCGAGGAGATGAGCGGTATGCCGGGGCTTGCAGCCCCGGTGGAAACAGGGGGAATAGGGTTTGACTATCGCCTGGCCATGGGCGTGCCGGATATCTGGATCAAGATGGTAAAGGAGATCCCCGATGAGCAGTGGGACCTGGGTTATCTGTTGCATGAACTGACGCAGCACCGCGCTGAAGAACGGGTGGTCGCCTACTGTGAATCGCACGACCAGGCGCTGGTTGGCGATAAAACACTCATTTTCAGGCTTGCCGACAAGGAGATGTACACCTCAATGAGCATTCTGACACCAAGCCTGGTGATTGACCGTGCTGTGGCTCTTCACAAAATGATAAGACTCTTTACATTCATGTGCGCGGGAGGAGGTTACCTGACTTTTATGGGTAATGAGTTCGGTCATCCTGAATGGATCGATTTTCCCAGGGAAGGCAATAACTGGAGCTATAAGTATGCCCGGCGGCAGTGGAGCCTGGCAGACAATGAGCTGCTGCGGTACCGCCACCTGGATGAGTTTGACAGAGCAATGATTGAGACAGGAAAGAGATATGGTCTGCCGCAATTGCAGATGACGGAGTCTCTGGCAGTCAATAATGAGGATAAGATCCTTGCCTTCAGGCGGGGCAGCCTCATCACAGTCATGAATTTCAACCCTGCCACCTCATTCACCGATTACGGCATCCCGGTAAAAGGGAAGTTCAGGATCGTCCTTGATACTGACGATCCTCTCTTTGGAGGTCAGGGCAGGATAGATCACATGCAGCAATACTTCTCAATACCTGACCAGGGACGCTACGGGGTGACAGCCCCTCATCACCTGAAACTTTACCTCCCGGCAAGAACAGCCATAGTACTCCTGCAGGAGAAGGTAAAGACGATTATGGACCTTTAGCATTTCAATCCACCCACCGCAAGAGGCAGAAATCCTGTCTGTGAGGCAGCGCGTCATTCTTCGCGTATATGCGTATGCCATAGTAGAAGGTGCCGGCCATCTCAGGCTGGAAATCAACACTGTAAATAACCCTCCCCTTCTTTCTGCTGACATACTTGAATTCACGGGATGTAAAGAAGGTAAACTCACCGTTCTTCATCTGCCTGGTAACGACAAGCTCCACCCCTACATTCTCAACCGGTATATCCTTGATATCAAGGATGATCTCGGTTGTATAATTGTGCCCGGAACGGAATACATTCTTGGCCAGGTTCTTGAGATCGAACTTGACAATCTCTATTTCATCCCAAACCCTGGTGATATAACTCTTCCACCCTGCCAGCTCCCTTGCCAGTGCATAGTTGTCAGCGCTCATCCGCTTGCTTCTCTCCCACAGACGAGTGTAGTAACGTTCCATGTAGTCGTTCAGCATGCGGCGCGAAGTAAACTCCGGGGCAACCTTGACCATGGTGTTCTTGATATAGCTAGTCCACTCTCTCGGTATTCCGTTCTCATCCCTGGAATAATATGCCGGAATAATCTCATATTCCAGCATGTTGTAGATTGTCTCGGCATCGATGTCATCCTGCAGATCCTGGTTTCCAAAGGTGCGCTTTTTAGGAAGAGCCCATCCGGCAAAGGCATGATAACCCTCTACCCACCATCCGTCAAGCACGCTGAAGTGAATGGTGCCGTTCATGACGGCCTTTTCGCCGCTGGTGCCGGATGCCTCAAGAGGTCTGGTGGGAGTATTCATCCATATGTCTACGCCCCTCACCAGAAACCTCGCCAGTTCCATGTCATAATTCTCCAGGAACAGCACCTTGCCGGCAAACTGGGGCATCTGGGATATCTCATTGATCCTGCGGATGAGCTCCTGACCCCCGCCGTCATTGGGATGGGCCTTGCCGGCGTAGATGAACTGAACCGGTCGCTCGGGATTGTTGACAATCTTCTCCAGCCGGTCAAGATCACGGAAGAGAAGACTTGCCCTCTTGTAGGTTGCAAACCTCCTGGCGAAACCTATGGTCAGTGCCTTTTCATTAAGATGCGAGCTGATGTTCATGAGCGTGCGGGGACTGACATGCCTCTCGAGCATATCAGACTGCAGGCGCTTGCGTATGTTGTCAAAGAGACGCTTCTTGAGCTTCATCTTGGTCTCAAAAACCTTCTCATCTTCAACCTGGTATATCTTTGACCACTGGTCACGGTCACACTGGTCAAAATGGTGATTGCCCGTCAGTTTCTCATATATCTGTTCCCACTCAGGGGCTACCCATGTGGAATAGTGTACCCCATTGGTAACATGTCCGATATATAGTTCGTCACGAAGGTAACCGGGCCAGAGCTTGGAGAAGAGTCCGCGCGACACGTGGCCGTGCAACTGGCTGACACCGTTCATCTCCTGTGACAGGCGGGTGGCCAGATAGCTCATGTTGAACTTACGTTCATGCTCATTCTGGCACCGGCCGAGAGCCATCAGCTGATCCCAGGTAATATTGAGCCTGCTATGATAATGTGAGATGTATTTTCTGAGCAGATCCTCCTCAAAGGCATCATGCCCTGCCGGGACAGGTGTATGGGTGGTAAACAGAGTTGATGCCCTGACTATCTCCAGCGCCTCATCAAAGGTAAGATGATCATCTTCAATCAGGTGACGCATTCTCTCAAATCCAATGAATGCCGAATGGCCCTCATTACTGTGATAAACATCCGGTCTTATGCCCAGAGCAATCAGAGCACGCATGCCGCCTATTCCCAGAATGAGCTCCTGCTTAAGCCTGTTCTCAGAGTCTCCTCCATACAGGTAATGCGTGATTGCCCGGTCTTCGTGTATGTTCTCTTCAAAATCGGTGTCCAGCAGGTAGAGCTTCACTTTGCCCACCGGGGCCAGCCACAGGCGGGCCTTAACAGTACGCCCGGGCCAGGTAAGCTGAATGGTCAGCTGGTTGCCTTCATCGTTTAATACCGGTTCAACAGGCAGCTGGGAGAAATCTTCAGCCTCGTAGATAGCCTGCTGTTCGCCCCTGGGTCCCAGCTTCTGCCTGAAGTAGCCATACCTGTACAGCAGGCCAATGGCTGTGATATTCACATTTGAATCACTCGCCTCCTTGAGGTAGTCGCCCGCAAGCACACCCAGACCTCCGGAATAGATCTTCAGACTGGGGTGTATCCCGAATTCCATGCTGAAATATGCTATTGAGGGTATCTCGGGATTTTCAGGCCTGGCAAGATACTCGGTAAACTCCCTGTGTATCCTGTCAGCATCATCAAGAAAGACCTCATCATCAGACAGCACCACCAGTCTCTTGTAGTCTATTGATTCAAGAAGTCTTTTGGGATTATGGCCAACCTCTTCCCAGAGGGTTGGGTCCATGCGGCGGAAGAGAAATTCAGCATCGCTGTTCCATGACCACCACAGGTTTGCTGACAGCTCCTTAAGGAAAGCAATGCGCTCGGGGAGTTCTGACTGCACGTAAATATCCTTCCACACCGGTACCTGGAACGGTTTTCTGACCTGCACCTCTGTGGCCTCCAGGATACGCGCATATTCGCGTGGCTGATCCCTTCTCTCTTCGCTGCCTTCAAGTGCCAGTGTATAAGCTTCAGTGTAGTATTTGAACAGCGTGTTCCAGTTGGCTATACGCGATATCTCCCATGCCTTCTCCCGGGCTGCAGCAGCTTCCCCGGCGTTCATCCTGATAAACCTCCTGATGAACTCCTCCATAGCTGTAATAACCTCATTCTCGTTGTGGTCAGTGCGATTGACCACCAGGCATCCGTTACCGGGATTCTCAAAATAGGTGTCTACCCACATCCCGAAGCCTGCCAGGTTGGTGGTCACGGTAGGCACACGGAACATGAGACTCTCAAGAGGAGTATATCCCCATGGTTCATAATATGAAGGATAGAGTGTCAGGTCAAACCCGATGAGCAGGTCATAGTATGCCATATTGAATATTCCGTCATTACCGTTCAGGTATGACGGAACAAAGATCACCTTTACCTTTTCATCCGGAGAATTGTGAATCTCCTCGCGCCTGAGCTGGTTCATCACAGGGTCATCATTCACGTAGTGAAGGCCGTGTGTGAGATATCTGTCCTCTCCGCTGATGGCAGTGCCGTTAGCCACTGCCTCTGCCAGGTCATGGCGGGGGCCCTTGTGATATGCCGGCACGAGAATAAATGCCACGCACTGGCGGTCTGAATCCCTGTTCCTGTTTATTGCTCCCAGGGCAGAGAGGAAGAGGTCAATTCCCTTGTTGCGGTATTCATACCTCCCGCTGGTGGAAACGAGGAGGGTGTCATCAGAAAGATCATGCCCGAGCAGCGCACTGGCCACTGCCAGCAGCTTTTGCCTCGCGTTCTGCCTGGCCTGGTCAAATTCCTCCGCAGACGGCACAAAGGAGTCCTCGAATCCGTTTGGTGTTACAACATCCGGCTTCTTACCCAGGAATGCCTCACACTCCCTGCCTGTTATCTCACTTACAGTGGTAAAAACATCAGCCTCCTGGGCGCTGGTCTTTTCAAGTGACTGTTTGGAGGTTACATTGAACTCATGCGCGATCTGCACCGGGTTGAACTCCTTCAGGCGGCTGTACAACTGCCTGTTGTTCCCTGCAATGCTACGGCCCAGTACGGTGGCATGGGTGGTGAACGCCGTGGTGATCCATGGAACCTGCTTTTCAAGGTAGAGCACCCCCATGCCTGTCATCCACTCATGAAAATGAGCAATTACCCTGGCATACTCCCTGTAGAAGTTTGTAAAGCTTTCTATTACCCTGCCTGCTGCGTACCCGAAGAGCGCAGGCTCAATATAATCCCACTGGCCTGATATACTGTCAAGCTTGTATGTCTCCCAGAAACGTGCAAAGATCTCATTCTGCTGACCGAAATAAGGTGTGAAATCAACAAGCATCACGCGGGGATTACCCTTGATGTTCCATCGTCCGGTCTTGACTATCAGCCCCTCCTGACTGGCCACAGCCTTCCAGGGAAGAAACATATCCTCATCAGGTGTGAACTCGGGGTTGGAGGCATCGTCCCTCCAGACATCAGGGCCTATAAGTACAAAATTTTCGCCGAACTCATTTTTTGCATTCAGTGCTTTGGTTGAAATAACCGTATATATACCGCCTACTTTATTGCATACTTCCCAGCTTGTCTCAAATAAAAAATCAGCTTTCATCTCCATTTAGTTAATAATCAATTAATACGCACGAGGCGCAGATAAGTTACACATAGCTATGAATCCCGGCAATTATCTTGTTCCGGTTTTCTTTTTTACCGTTTTTGTTTTTGTGGCGGTGACCTTCTTCGCAGTTGCCACCCTGGTGCCGGATAGTTTTCCGGCTGTTTTACCGGCAGCGGCCGATGCTTTCTTTCCTGCCGTAGTGCTTTTGGCAGCAGCGGCTGATGCCTTCTTTCCTGCCGTAGTGCTTTTGGCAGCAGCGGCCGGAGCCTTCTTTTTCGCAGCACGTGCTGCCACCTTCTCCAGCCTGGCCAGTCTGTCCTGCAGATCCCTGATCGTTCTCTCCTTGTCCCCGATGGCTGTTGAAAGCCTGTTGACCTCCTCATCATGAAGGTTCAGCGGGCAGACCGAATTCAGCCGTATTTCGAAATCACTCAGCACGTTCATGTAATTCATGAATGCCTGGTATGGATTCTCGTATGGGTTGAAATAAGCATGAACGGCTCCGTCAGAGAAGAATTTCGTTGACATATAATAGAAATGGTCACTCGATTGCAGGTAGACCCAGTCACGTATCAGCTGCTCATTATTGCATCTGCCAACCCTGTCTGAGAGGCTGTAGAGCTTGTTTACTGCGGCTGTCTGCAGCTCATTACCCATCCAGGCGGTGATATCTCTCTCCTCATCAGCCCATGAGATAGGTGAAGGCACATGAAGAAGCGATACAGGCTGGTAATGATCAGCCACCTCTGATACGGTCATGAAATTGAATGGGGTCTTTCTTATTATGAGATCAGGAAAATGTCTTAGGAAATCGAATATTCCCGTATCCTTTTTCTGATGCTCCCCGAAGGTCTCATAATCCATGAAAATATTGACCAGCTCTGAAGAAGAAGCCAGACCCTTTATCCATGAGGCATATTTCTCTGCCGTAAGCGGATAGCTTGACCATTGTTTGTCAGAGAAACGAAAAGCTATATCATCACTTAGGGTGTAATTGCGCAACAGCACCTTCAGCCTCGGGTTGATGGCATTGCAGTAGAGGAAGTTGGGTGATTTCCAGCCGAGGATGTGCTTTGCTCCTTCGGTGACAACCGCCTTGTAACCCATCTCCGCCATCCAGCTTCCAATCTCATCGGAGTAGATAAGCTCAGTGTTTCTGATTGATGTGGGTTCATACCCGATGAATTCAACCATCTTGTCCCTGTGGACCCTGACCTGCAACTCATACCTCTCCCTGCTCATCAGAGATGCGAGAGAGTGCGAATTGGTCTCAGCCAGGAATTCAACACATCCCGTCTCTGCCAGTTCTCTGAAGGAGTCCAGCACCTCTGGCGCATAGAGCCTGAACTGATCAATGACTATACCTGTGAGTGAGAAGGTGACACGGAACTTGCCCTTGTGCTTGCGGATGAGTTCGAGTAAAATCGCGTTGGCAGGAAGGTAGCAGTTACTGGCTATCTTGCGCAGGATTGACTCATTCATGAAATCATCATAATAATAATGTTCATGGCCCATCTCAAAGAAGCGGTAACGCCTGAGCCTGAAGGGCTGATGAACCTGGAAATAAAGGCAGATTGCCTTTTTCTGTGCTGTGCTCATATTGTTTATCTTGTCTGTTGCAAAACCCCTGAATAAATATC
>JAAZBN010000099.1 GCA_012513795.1 Bacteroidales bacterium
ACAGCAGCCACATAGCTGAGTGGATTGCAGCCGGGAAAAACGGCACCATGGGATTCTTTGAGAGAAACCTTGAAAAAAGAGGAGATATCACCTCCCTGGTTGAAGGAGCCAGGTCAGTGATAGTGGCCGGGCTGCGTTATTACAGCAATGACCCCTCTGCCGGTGAGGAAAATTATTTCGTCAGCCGATATGCCCGTGCAAAAGATTACCACCAGGTAATAGAAGAAAAGCTGACACGTGTTCAGAAGATCATTAAAAAAGAGGTGCCGGATGCCGCATGCCGGGTCTTCTGTGATGCCGGTCCCGTTACCGAAAAAGCATGGGCTATACGCGCCGGCCTGGGATGGCGTGGCAAACACAGCCTTGTAATAAACAAGGATATCGGCTCATTCTTTTTCCTGGGCGTGATAGTCACCACGGCAGAGTTTCTTGTTGATAACGCATCTGCACGCGACAGGTGCGCCGACTGTAACCTCTGCGTGGAAGCGTGCCCGACAGGGGCTATATGCAGTGACCGCACTATTGACGCACGCCGATGCATATCATACCTCACTATAGAACATGACGGGAATATCCCTGAAGAGTTCAGCGGAAAAACAGAAAGGATGATTTTTGGTTGTGACCGCTGCCAGGAGGTGTGCCCCTACAACAGGAAGGCTGTTCAGTACACTGACACAGAGCTTGAGCCGGAGTTTAAAATCACCTCTCTGACCAGAAAAGAGTGGCTTGGCATGACCCCTGAAGAGTTCAGGAAGATATTTAAATCCTCACCCATAAGACGGACAGGTTTTGAAAAGATCCGAAGGAATATTGACTTTGTTGATCACCGGTCAACCTGAAAAACCGGATGACCATCAATTTATCTGCCAGCCCTGAAACCAATTGCCGTCATTCTATTTCTCCATTGCCTCTGCCCTGAGTGAAGGTGGCATCTTCTCAATAGCATATCTGAGAGCTGTACGGGGCATGACAGCCTTATGATGCATGACATAATCAAAAACCTCTTTCTGGTAAGGCTTACTTGCTTCCTTCAGCATCCAGCCGTAACCCTTCTGTACCATGTCATCACGGTCAAGGAGCAGGATATCTGCTATTTCAAAGATATCTGCCAGAAACTTGCCCCTGCGGGCAGGAATAATCAGCGAGACAGCTGCCGCCCTCTTTACCCACCGGTTCTCTGATTTCGCCCATTTTTTCAGCTCCGCGATGTATTCAGGGTATTTCTGGATGAAATCGCCCACAGTATGGTTACACAGTGTGTCACATGATGCCCAGTTGGTAACATAATTGTGAACCCACTTTTCAAGAATGGTGAAATCAGCAGGAATAAAAACCTGAGCCAGCTTCTCTGTCCACATTGAGGCAACGAATGACTCCTCCATCATGCCTGACTTCCAGAGGGAATCGCAGATGGCAAGGATTTCGTCCTTGCCGGAGTTCCTGATCAGGGCATAATTAGCCCTGGCAATTTCAGAGACAGTTTTCGACCTTATACCGTAGAGGTTCACCTCCTCCCTGAAATATCTAAGCCCCTGTTCCCTGGTCTTTTCATCCGAGGCTTCTCTCAGCTCACGTCGTACCTTTTCATTAATGCCTTTCATTCTCTTGATGCTTTAAGGTTAAGGCTGCTATCTCAGCGGCGCACTTTACCACATCTCCGGCGGCAACATCCAGCAAAACAGCTCCGGGCAGGTTGTACTTTTCAATTACCTCCCGGGTAAGGCTTCTGCGTACGGCCAGGATTATTGTTGCCCCCGGTTCGTCAAGGAGTTCACTGATCCGGCTGTGCCATCCCTGGTTCTTCAGCTCGAGAGGACCCACTTCATCAATGATGATCACGTCACTGTGGTGGTTAACTGCTGGATCGAGAGCCTTGAGGCCGGCTCTATATCCGTCTTCATCAACCGTAAACCTCTCAACCCCTATTGTGGCATCACCTGTATGCCTCAGGAAGGGCGACCTGCTGCCTGTTCTGAGGTCATTTATATCATAGCCGGTTGTCCTTTCTTCCTCCATATTCCGTAAGGCAAGTATGCCTCCCACCCTTACACCCTTCTCTTTCAGGAGTCCTGTCAGCCTGACAAGCCAGGCGGTCTTCCCTTCACCCGTATCGCCGGTGACTACAAACACTTTTCTACCGGATTGCTGCTCATTCCTGAACTCATTCAATCGTTTTTCCACACGGGTTATCATCCGGTTAAGGATAGACACCGGCTGCTTCATTGCCGTCTTCAGGTCAGGCATATCCGCAATCATAGTGGGCAGGCTGGCAGCTGAGAGTTCGAGGGCCAGCGGCAACTGCCTCAACCGGGTCCGGCTGAAGAGATTACGGATGGCGGGGTTATAAAGTTCAGTTCCCAGGGCGGAAAATCCGACGATTATGATTACGGCACGGAAGTTCATCTGTATGCCGATGAGTATGGCATCCTTCAGGCTGTTTTCCTCTGGCCGCAAGGCGGAGAAGGAGAGTGCCGAGAGCATTGTTATGACCACGAAGGAAATCCAGAACCCTGGCTTTGAGAGCTGTCTCATTGCACGCCTGTACCGCGTTGCCAGGACAGCAACCACGGGAATGACAACAATGACCCACCAAACCCAGTTAAGCAAGCTCACCACTATCAGCATGCCTGCTACCATAAGTATATCAGCAACCAGCCATGGAAGCGAGTAGTTGAATGATTGAGTGTTCTTTCTCTCAGGGGTACGGATTACTGCCGGTTCCGGCAGGTTTTCCTCGGGAGGAAGGGAGGCAATCCTCCGTCCGGTGACAATGCCCGCCACAGCTGTTACTGCACCAAAGAGCGCGTAAATTGAAAGAAGGAGCAAGATCGGGGCCCAGAATGCATCAAACTGCAGGTTAAGCTGTTTCTCTGCCCAGTCAGTGATGCTCGAATATATCTCCACAAGATTTCCCCCATAGAAGATGACCATGTTAAAGATCTTCTGGAACAGGTTCCATGACATTGCGAGCATTGAACCCACAATAAATCCTGCATAGGTGCGGCCGAGGAGTCTTACTGATACCTCCAGCAGTACTGACTCGGCAATGATGGCCAGCATCGGCCCGAAGATAATCGCGCTCGGTGACATGGCCTTCATCAGGGCGCATATCACTCCGGCCCTCCAATAAAGGCCATGTTGTTTCCAGCGATAGCTGACGGCAATGAGGATCACCAGTGCTATTGCTGTAAGCATATTACCGCTGAAGGGAACACGCAGGTTATGCAGGAAGCTGCCGAGGACGATCTCTGCAGCTGCCCATATGGTTCCGATAATGGATGCCCTGATCCATTTCTCGCTTATGGCCTTCCTCTCCCTGCTCAAATAGAGGTCTTTTGTTTAAACGGATATTTCAGAAAGGATCACACTCACGGTATGCTTCTATCACCTTTCGGGCGCCGGCTGCTCCCCTGACACTCCTGCCATGTTCCATGCAAATAACCCCTGAATAATCACGTGAGAGCAGGTATTTGAAGATATTCTTAAAATTGATCTCCCCGGTCGTCGGCTCATTTCGCCCGGGATTATCTCCCACATGGAATGCTGCTATTTCATCCCAGCATGCTTCAATGTTGGGTATAAGGTTTCCCTCAGTTATCTGCTGGTGATAGAGGTCATCAACTATCTTTACTGCCGGGCTGTTCACCGCCTTGCACACCTGGTATGCCTGCGGCATTCGTGTCAGCCAGAGCCCGGGATGGTCCCGCAGGGTGTTCAGTGGCTCAAG
>JAAZBN010000100.1 GCA_012513795.1 Bacteroidales bacterium
ACAACCTCACAATTACAGGAAAAACATCAGGCACAAATCGCGAGGCAGAACTGTCACTGATGGTCAGTCCGCTGGTGCTGAACGGCTCACTGACCCTTTCAAATGACCGGAGCCTGTTTGCTGCCGGAAGCCGCAATGTCACTATAAGGGGTCACCTGAACAACAGCGGGACATATGGCTATGGCACCGGCCGGACAATCTTTGATGGCGGGGTTCAGTTAATTACCGGATCGTCAGTGACAGACTTCTATGATCTTGAGGTCTCTTCCCTGACATCGCTGACAGCTAACGGTAACTTCACGGTTTATCATGACCTTGATATTATATCCGGAAATCTTGTTCTCGGATCCGGGCTTCTTACACTTATCGGGAATATAGCCAACAACGGCGCATATACTGATGATAACACCACGGGAGGATTGAATCTTGCCGGCACAACCATGCAGTATATTTCCGGTACAGGCTCCTTCGCAAGGATGGTGCTGGACAATAATGCAGGAGCAAAGCTGAACAACAGTATTGCCATTCAGCATGACCTCGTTATGAATAACGGGGTGCTTGACATTAACAGGTACCAGCTCACCCTCAGCCAGAACAGTCTTATCTCGGGAAGTGATTTCGGGACCTCCAGAATGATCAGGTCTGACGGTGTTGGCAGCAGCAGGGGAGTCCTTAAATTTTTTCCTGCCGGAGCGCAGACATTTACCTTCCCGGCAGGTGTTGCCGGAAAATACACTCCGGCGCTGTTCACCGTCACAGCTAGTGCAGCCGTGGGGTCAGTCAGAATAAATCCCGTAAACGATTTTCACCCCACCATCACGGATCCACTTAACTCTCTGAATTTTTACTGGCAGGTTGAGAGTTCGGGGATAACGGGGCTGGATGCAAGTATGCTCTTCAGCTATCTTGACGAAGATGTTTCAGGAAATGAGGCGGATTATGTTGCTGCGAGGCTGATTCTTCCGGATGGTGTCTGGGACAAGGCTATACCCGGACCGGCAACTGACAATGTGGATGAAGCAGTCCATACAGCTGTTTTTTATTATTCCGGCAGCAACAACATGAACGGTGACTATACAGCAGGCGCTGATGCGGCTATCCCTCCCGAGGTGCCTGAATACATTACCAACAGCAACGGCAGCTGGTCTGATCCGGGTATCTGGACGCCCGTGGGCGCTTCACCTCCTTGTCCTGCCGGAGGACCGAGGGGATGCAATGTTATTATTGATCATGTAGTGACAACTGACATTGATTTCATCTCTGTACTTAACGCCGCAATAAATAATGAACTGAGGGTGGTTGCACCAACTTACGGGCACAACCTGGGCAATGTGACGGGTGATGGAAAGATATACCTTGAAGGCGGCAACCTTCCCGGCGGTACTTATACTGATTTTACAGACTGTTCAGGTGACGGTACCATAGAGTATGGCGGCAGCGGATCATATATCATCGTATCAGGGCCTTACTCCTCGGTTCCCAATCTAATATTTTCAGGGACCGGCACCAGGATACTTCCCAATACAGATCTGACTATTTGCAAAAGACTGGTAATTGACGGCCCGTTACTGGATAACAGCCTGAACAACAGGAAGCTAACAATCCTTGGCACATTCGAAAGATACAACTCGGGCGCCTTCAGGAGCGGCACCGGGTCATCTCCCGCCGCCACGGTCTCATTTTCCGGATCAGCAGTCCAAACCCTGGGAGGTTCCACAGGTGATTTCACCGGCACCAACAGGTTCTGGAATTTCGAGGTAAACAATCCGGCCGGTCTTGTCATTGCTGACGGAGGAGATGTGGAGATCGGTAACCAGCTTATTCTTACAAATGGCGTGGTGAGTGTCCCGGCATCGGGCCGACTGGCTCTTCTAAGCACCTCACCGGCAGCAGTGGTACCTGCAGGTGGTAGCGCGGCGTCATGGGTCAGTGGTCCGCTCACAAAGAATATTGTCAACGGTGATGGTTTCCTCTTCCCGCTTGGCAGGGGAGAGATAAGAGGCCATCGGTTCACTGTTGTCTCAACCACAGGCGGGACAAGGCTGTTCACGGCTGAATACTTTTCGCCGAACGTTACCGCCACATCCATAGCACCACCACTGGAGGTGACCAACACGCTGGAATACTGGAGTGTCTCATCTCCCTCACCGGCTTCTGCCAGGATAAAGATAGGCTGGGATCCGCAGAGCGATCTCACTCCTCTGGTAACAGAGAACGGGCTGGCTGACATGAGAGTGGCCGGTTACAGTTCCGGGTTATGGAGGGAGCTTGCTTCATCAGCATCAGGAAACAATAACAATGGCCAGGTGGAAACAACAGGAAGTGTTGCTATTTCATCAACCCCGTCTGATTTTACCACTGCAAGCATTTCCGGTACGCTTGCCAGGGCCTCATTCTCCTCTTTTGATCCCATCTGCGGCTCGGGAGGCATACCTGTCAGCTTTATCTCTTTTGCCCCGATAAGCCTCACCTATACTCTCAGCTACACCATTGATGGCACGGCCCAGCCTGATGTGACAGTCACATCACTGCCATTCGTCCTGCCCGCAACAGACCCTGGAGTCTATCGTCTCACAGGGTTCAGATTCAACAGCGGGGCAGGCACGGGAGTGGTTGACGCCAACACAGTTACCGTTTATGAACTTCCCACTCAATCCGATGCCGGCACTGACCAGTCGCTCTGCGGGGTCTCCACAACAACCCTTGCCGGCAATGATCCCGGACCGTTTGCAGGTCTCTGGACGGTGGTCAGCGGAGAGGGCGGATCATTTGATAACAGCGTACAGTACAATACTGTCTTCAATGGCGTCCTTGGTGTAAGCTACACGTTGCGATGGACCATCAGCAACGGACCATGTTCATCATCAGATGATGTTGTCATATCATTCCCGGTAGTGGCATCGCAGCCCGGGGAATTCACTGATTATGAACAATATGTTTGCAGGGGCGGGTCAGGTTATGTTTACTCGGTGCCACTCGTTTCCGGTGTTACCTATGACTGGTCTTACTCCGGTACCGGCCATACAATCAATGGTACAGGCAACACCGTCACCGTTGACTTCAGCTCTGAGGCAACAGGCGGCACCCTGAGCGTGACGGCTGCCAATGCATGTGGCGTCAGCCCGGCAAGGACAGTAGATATTATCATACGCACAGCCTCGTTCGCGTATTCCGGTTCACCTTATTGCCAGAATGGCATGGACCCTGTACCGGTACTTGATCAGGGAGCTGTTGCCGGATCATTCTCTTCTGCTCCGGGACTGGTATTCATTGATACCTCAACAGGTCAGATAGATCTGTCAGAGAGCCGTTCAGGCACATATACAGTAACCAACACCCTGGATGCCTCTGTCTGCGGAGGTATGACCGCCACTGCAACGGTAACAGTTGCAGGAGAAATATGGACCGGTTCCACAGGTTCTGCCTGGGATAATCCGGCCAACTGGTCGTGCGGATTCGTGCCTCAAAGTATAACAGATGTGATGATTCCTGATGTGGCTGTCAAACCGGTCATCTCGTCAGGTGTGACTGCAGAGGCCGGTGATATGGTAATTGATGCAGGATCATCACTCACCCTTACAGATGGCATATTGCGTATTTTCGGAGATGCCTCGGGTGACGGTGTCATTGATGGTTCTGGCGGTACGGCAGAGTTTTGCGGCAGCGCGCCACAGACAGTGGCAGCGAACCTGTTTGCATCTGACAGGGTCAGGAACCTGACAGTTAACAACGCTGCCGGGGTCACCCTTAGCGGTCCGCTCAATGTCACGGGAGTACTCCTTGTTCAGAGTGGAGAGCTGGCTTCAGATGGTCATCTTACCCTGGCTTCCGATGCCACACGTACAGCCCTTATCGACGGGTCAGGCACGGGCAATGTAACCGGTCTTGTCACCATGCAGAGATACCTCCCCTCGAGATTCGGGTACAGGTATTTCAGTTCCCCGTTCTCCGCCTCAACAGTCAGTGAGTTTGCTGATGATATGGATCTTGCCTCCTCCTTCCCCATGTTTTACCGTTATGATGAGAGCCGTACCTCGTCAGGGTGGGTCTCCTATACTACCGGTACGGCGCCTCTCAATCAGATGGAGGGTTATGCCGTCAACTTCGGTTCTCTGTCTGATCCCTATACGGTTGATGCCACAGGCGAGGTCACCAACGGAAATGTGACTGTCACCCTTTACAATAACAATAACACATATACCAAAGGCTTTAACCTTGTCGGGAATCCATATCCCTCTCCTGTGAACTGGAATGCGCCCGGATGGACAAAAACCAATATTGACAATGCCATCTACTTCTTCAGTGCAAGCACCACTGATGAGTACGGGGGCACCTACAGCAGTTATGTCAACGGTATCTCAAGCGACGGTGTGGCGGACAGCATAATTCCATCCATGCAGGGCTTCTTTGTGCACGTGTCTGATGGCAGCTGGCCGGTGACAGGAACCCTGGCGGCAACCAACAGCGTCCGGATAAATGACCAGGCTCAGCTGTTCTTTAAATCAGCAGAGACCACTGACCGGTTCCTGATCAGGATGAGTGCAGCATTCACTGATGATGAGCTCTCGGCAGACCCGATGGTGGTCTATTTTGATGATCAGGCAGATCCAGCCTTTGACAAAGACCTCGATGCCCTGAAACTATACAACACGGACATGATGGTGACCAACCTCTTCTCTCTCCTTTCCGGCGGCCAGAAACTGTCAGTCAATGCCCTGCCACTGCAGACTGACAGTGTTGTCTATGTGCCCCTGGGCCTCAGAACATATCGTG
>JAAZBN010000101.1 GCA_012513795.1 Bacteroidales bacterium
TATAGGAAGAAGTATTCTTGGCATGCCTGCCACAGTGCGGGCAATCACCGGCGATTCCATCAGGCGCTTCATGGCACGCAACTACTCACCTTCCCAGATGGTCTTCTGCTCCGTGGGAGCCATCAGCCCGAAACGGATCATTGCCCTGTTTGACAAATTTTTCAGCCGGGTGCCTGCCGGAAATGACACACGCAGAAAAAGGTCAGAATACTACTACAGACCGGTCAGCACGGAAAAGAAAACTGATACGTGGCAGAACCACTGCATCATAGGTAATATCGCATACGACCTGCATGACAAACGGAGGATGGGTCTATTCATGCTGAACAATATCCTCGGTGGGCAGGGGATGAACTCGCGTCTGAACCTATCGCTTCGCGAAAAGCGCGGATATGCATACAATGTTGAATCGGTATACAATCCTTATACTGACACCGGGCTGGTGACAATCTATTTCGGCACCGACAGCCGCAACCTGGGCAAGAGCATAGCGCTCATTCATGACGAGCTCAACAGGCTACGAAACCAGCCGCTGGGAGTACTACAGCTGTCACGGGCGAAGAGCCAGATAAAGGGATACCTGGCCAGGGCTTACGAGAACCACGAGAGCCTCATGCTCAGCCTCGGAAAAAGCCTCCTGATCTTTGATCGTATTGATACAATGGAAGAGACCTTCCGTAAGATAGATGCTGTTACCGCCACGGAGCTGACGGACACGGCAGAAGCCATCTTTGACAGATCCTCCCTTTCAACCTTAATATACAAGCAGAATGGAGAAAGATCTTGACAAATATATCAGGGAGCACAGCACCCCCGAGGATAAGGTGCTGGAGGAACTCTACCGCCAGACACATCTCTACGTGGTTAATCCTAACATGGTCTCAGGACATATCCAGGGGAAGTTCCTGGAGATGCTCTCATACATGATAAATCCCACACAGATACTGGAGATAGGCACCTATACGGGCTACTCCGCCATCTGCCTGGCACGCGGGCTGAAGAGCGGCGGACAATTGCATACCATAGAGATGAATGACGAGCTCAACGCGATGAGCACCCACTACTTCGCCCTTGCCGGCGTGGCCGACAGGGTGACACTTCATACGGGCAGGGCACAGGAGGTCATCCCGTCACTGGACTACTCCTTCGACCTTGTCTTCATGGACGGAGACAAGCGTGAATACTGTGAGTATTATGACATTGTCTTCGACAGGGTGCGGCAGGGTGGATTCATCATTGCTGACAACGTGCTCTGGGGAGGAAAGATTGAAGGCGAGGAGGCGCTGAAGGATCCCCAGACAAGGGGTGTGGTGATGTTCAATGAAAAGGTCCGCAGTGACCACAGGGTGGAAAAAATAGTTCTGCCCCTCAGGGACGGTCTGATGATAATAAGAAAAAAGTAGCTCAGCTCCGCATGAACCAACGGCTGGTAAAACTGTCCCGGCGCTTCGTGATGTCCTGATAATGACAAAAAATAATGGTGGTACGGTTTTTGAGCATCACCTGATAAATTCCAGGAAAATGAAAAAGGCTATACTTTTTGTATTTGTGTTATTTGCTGCCCTTTCGCTGACGGCACAGGACCTGCAGAAACTGGCAACCAAAGGCGCCGTAAGGCTTTTCGCCGACAAGGATGACCTTACCTCGGTGTTACAGATAATCCCGGACGCAACCATTGTTGAAGCTGTCAGTGCAGACACTCTCTTTACCCTTATACGTTGGGAAGATATTGAGGGTTATGTTAAATCTGACAGGCTTACTGCAGCACTGCCGGTGGTGACAACCTCCCAGCCAGTGGCGCAGCCCGTGCAGGAAGCAGCGCCGGTACGGCCGGAGCCTGATGTGCAGGTAAGGCAGGTGCCTACAGACAGGTTCCAGACCCTGGCAGAAAAGTACGGCCTTAACCTGGCCAAACCTATTTATCAGCATAAGGTATGGAAAGGCATCAGCTCCGATATGGCGCGTGACAGCTGGGGCAAACCAATACAGATAAACCGTATGTATGTTGACCGCAGCGTGGAGGAAGAGTGGATCTATTCACAGAAATATCTATATTTCAGGGACGGGGTGCTGGTCGACTGGGGTCCGGTGAAATAGCTGCTTGCATAATTATATATACCGGCACCCTGAAGGGTCCGCAGGAATAATACCAGGAACGCCCGTAAAGGGCGTTTCTCATCTTCAGGAGAGGTCCCTGTTAAAGGCACCTCTTATAATCACTGATGGCGTCCCGTATCTGAGGCGCCATCTTACTTTTGAGCGGGAAACGAGACTCGAACTCGCGGCCCCGACCTTGGCAAGGTCGTGCTCTACCAACTGAGCTATTCCCGCAATTGTGACTGCAAAAATAACACTTTTTTTTCAATTACAATACCTAAATCTCACCTGATATGTGCATGCAATAATATGCCGGGTGGGCATATAAAATGCAGATCAATCATCTCAATAATTTCCGGATATTGTACAATTTGTTCAGGGCCTCCATGGGTGTGAGGTTATCCAGATCAAGGCCCATCAGTTCATCCCGTATCTGTTTCAGCACCGGGTCATCAAGCTGGTAGATGCTGAGCTGGTAGCCTTCGCGGTGGGTGGCTAGCTCCTCCACCGGCTTGCCCAGGTTGGTGCCGCCCCTGCCCTCCTCAAGCATCTTCAGTATCTCATCAGCGCGCCCCACAACGCTCCTGGGCATGCCGGCCATACGTGCCACATGTATCCCGAAGCTGTGCTCGCTCCCTCCCCTCTTCAGCTTGCGCAGGAAGATAACCCTGTTATCAAGCTCCCTTATGGAGACATTGAAGTTCCTCACTCTTTTGAAGGTGCTCTCCATCTCATTGAGCTCGTGGTAATGGGTGGCGAAGAGCGTCTTGGCCCTGTGCCTGCACTCGTGGATATACTCCACCATGGCCCAGGCGATGGAGATGCCGTCATAGGTGCTTGTGCCCCTGCCTATCTCATCAAGCAGCACCAGGCTCCTGTCTGACAGGTTATTGAGTATGCTGGCAGCCTCGTTCATCTCAACCATAAAGGTTGACTCCCCCAGGGAGAGGTTATCCGATGCCCCCACCCTTGTAAA
>JAAZBN010000102.1 GCA_012513795.1 Bacteroidales bacterium
ATCACTCACACTGACCCCCAGAGCCTCCAGTGCAGATACAGTGGTGACAGCTGCAGGAGCAGCGCTGACATCACAGCCCTCCAGCGTCGTGGCCGGGATAACTCCGGTGATAACAGGCGGCGTAGTGTCTCCAATAAATACAGTATAGTCAGCAGCATTAACCTGGCATGATCCTCCTATGCTTTCAGTAACTCTTACAATTCCCGGACTGGTAATTCCCCAGTCAACCGTTATAGAATTGGTTCCCTGACCTGAAGTAATGGTTCCGCCGGTGACTTCCCAGAAATAATTGTGCCCCGGAACATTCGGTGTAGAGTATTCAACACCAGTAGCTCCCGGACAAACAGTAGCCGGCCCGGTGATGACTGGCGAGGGCGGTTGTCCTGTAATGACATTAATATTTACTGTACCGTGAATATTCAGCAGCGGGTCTCCCGGCATGCCACCGAATTCGACATAGAATCCATCAGGCCTCCAGATGCCAGACCCAATACCATAACCATTGTCATCCCAGGTTCCATCAGTCAGAAAGTGACAAAAATCCTGATCGTTGTCGTTATTAGGTTCACCATCATCCCAATTAGCATATGCAGATGGCAGCAGCGTTCCATTCTCGTCACCCAGCCAAAATGAGGTTCCTGCTTCGGGTCCCGTCACCCATTTCCAGTCGCCCTCTGCAGAATAGAAATCGCTGGCCCCAATCCATACAGCTCCTCCGGCCATCTGTGAACGAAGGAACTCATTTTCACCTGCCGAACCTATAGTGACCAGATAGCCCTGCATACCGAAGAGATGAGCCCTGTCAGCGTTCAGCCTCGCCTCATGCCACCTGAGTCTGGTTGTTGGCACATACCTGTAATAATGGCCTGTGGAAGGATAATACCTCTCAAATGATACGATTATTTCTCTGTTACCGGTAACAGGATTCGGATTGCTGTTACTGTAAGTAAGTGTTCTCAGAACACTTTGAAACTGGGATGCAGTAGCAGGACCTTTGAGAATCAGCAGTCCAAATGCCGGGATGTATGTCTGTGAGATGCCAGATGCCGGGGTAATTTCCAGGATATCCTGGTCTGCCTGAAATCCCGTTCCAATCTGAACATATGCGGCATCAATAATCTGGTCGGCAGGATCAGTAACTGTCAGTTCCGGAGCAATGAGTGTCTGTGAGCCACAGTATTCATAATTACCGGATACGCTTAAGACAGGAGGGGGAGGCAGGCAGGTAAGCGCATTGAATACCAGCCCGTCAAGATGGAAATGATCAGACCCGGCTTGCAGTCTGACCCTGATTCTGTTAGTGTTTTGAGAAGCCGTAACCGTTTCAGTAATAAAGACCGGTGACTCACCAAAGTATGGAGCAAGCGGTTTCGCAGGGCCCCAGGAAGTGCCGTCTGACTCTTCCACTGACATGGTGGTACTGGCAACCCCTGTATCATCAACCGGTCTCCATACCAGGCCATACTGCTGACCCGCCGGGATTGTAAAAGGCAAATTCAGGATTGCCCAGGCTCCGCTATTCTCAAAGCGGGCATACCTCCCGTCAGGTGATCCGGAAATATTCGCATAATCAATGACGCCATTCTGATCAGAAGCACTCAGGGGTAATGCATTTCCAGAAAGTATCCTGGCTGTATAGCCGGTGCCGCAGGTATTTGAATAGCATTTTGTTGTATTGTATAAAATGGCGTCAATAAAGAAATCATTTGTGCCGGATCCCATGTATATTCTAAGATATCTTGTATCAGTTGCGGCAGTTATCTGTGTGCTAAAAAAAGACTTGGTGGATGTTGACAGTATTCCACTCTGGGGATGATTAAAAAAGGTTGTACCATCTAAAGATTCAGACCACCATATTATTGCTGATCCGAACATGCTCTGGTGTTGTCTCCAGAAAAAAGAGTAGGTTTGTCCGGCCCACACAGTATCAGAAAGGTCAACAATAATATACTGTCCGTTATTGCTGAAGTATGCAGCGTTCCCATCAGGGACTCCAAGTGCATTTGATCCGGTAGAGCCGCCATAAGCATGATCATCTATCAGGATAGAAGCATACCCCTGAACCTCAAAAGGAGTTTTCCCTGAACCGCACTGTGCGGAAACAGGTGTTTCTAAAAAAAGAATTAAAACCGTTGCCAGCAATGCAAAAACCGCCGTTCGTTGCTTTAACATTCTACAGGTAAAATTTGTTGTCCCTTCAAGTACTGTCCGTTACTTATACTGATCTAACGGAAAAATGGTTACTTCATTGCAGAACATTTTATCTCTTAAAGGGTGAATATCAATGAAAAAAAATATGCCGGCCACCTGTGCCGGCATGTTTTATCAATAATTCCTGGTGTTTGTCAAAGCCGGTATGGCCTGAATACTAGAGTATTAGCATGGCATCGCCATAGGTTCCGAACCTGTATTTTTCTTTTACTGCGGTGCGGTAGGTATCAAACAGCAGATTGTAGCCTGCAAATGCCGAAACCATCATCAGAAGGGTTGAATAAGGCAGGTGGAAGTTACTGACAAGCATATCCGGCACCTTAAATTCGTATGGAGGGAAGATGAATTTGTTTGTCCAGCCGTTGAATGGTTTGACCAGTCCCGATGTGGAAACGGAGCTTTCGAGGGTCCTGACCACCGTGGTCCCGACAGCGCAGACCCTGTTTTTCCTTTCCTTGGCTCTGTTGATCATTACCGATGCCTCTTCGGAGATGACGATCCTCTCCGAATCAACCTTATGCTTGGTCAGATCCTCCACATCCACATTGCGGAAATTCCCAAGCCCGACATGCAGTGTTATTTCTGCAAACTCCACTCCCACTATCTCAAGCCTTTTCAGCAGCTCACGGCTGAAATGAAGACCTGCCGTGGGAGCAGCAACAGCGCCCTCATGTTTTGCAAAGATGGTCTGATAACGCTCATTATCTTCAGGCTCAACAGGCCTGTTAATGAATTTTGGAAGGGGAGTTTCGCCAAGGGAGAAGAGGGTCTGTTTGAACTCTTCATAGGTGCCGTCAAACAGGAACCGGAGGGTTCTGCCCCTGGATGTAGTATTGTCTATCACCTCTGCAACCAGCAGATCATCTTCACCAAAATAAAGTTTATTTCCAATCCGTATCTTCCTTGCAGGGTCAACCAGCACATCCCAGAGTCTCTGCTCCCGGTTCAGTTCGCGAAGAAGAAAGACCTCTATCTCAGCTCCGGTCTTCTCCTTGTTGCCGTACAACCTTGCGGGAAAAACCTTGGTGTTGTTGAAAACAAGCACATCGTGCTCCCTGAAGTAACCGACAATGTCTTTAAACATTTTATGTTCAACCTCCCCGGTATCCCTGTGCACTACCATTAATCGCGACTCATCCCTGTTTTTTGCGGGATAGAGGGCAATTAATTCCGGGGGCAAACTGTACTTGAATTGAGATAGTTTCATAATCAAAATCCGTTAGTGCAAGAATATTTATACGAATGAATTCCTGCTTTGTTTCATATTTTCAAGAAAAAAAATCAATTCTTCTACAGTAATGGCCTTTTCAAGGCGAAAATCACCGATTGCGTTGCGCATGAGGCTCCTCAGGTGAGCTCCGCTGCCCAGTGCCACTCCAAGGTCACGGGCAAAAGCCCTGACGTAAGTGCCCTTGCTGCATACAATCCTAATTTTTGCGTCGGTGCCACTGTAGTCAAGCAGCTCAAGATCGCTAAAGACGACCTTCACCTTGTCGAGCTTCCTGTCTATTTTCTTCCTGGCAAGCTCATAAGCCCTCTTTCCGTCAACGAACTTGGCAGAGAAGAGAGGTGGTTCCTGCTCCTGTTCACCCAAAAAATCCTTCAGCTTCTCTTTTATCATTCCGTCAGAAATGTGTCCGGCAGGATATTCACCGTCCACCTCGCTTTCGAGGTCAAATGAGGGGGTGGTCTGTCCGAACCGTATCACGGCAGTATACTCCTTGTCCAGGTCCCTGAACTCCTCAACCCTTTTGGTTGCTTTCCCGGTACAGATGATCATCAGTCCTGTTGCCAGCGGATCAAGTGTCCCGGCATGCCCCACCTTCAGTTTTTTCAGCCCGCAGTGATGGCGAATTGCATGCTTCACCTTGTTGACAAGGTCAAAGGAGGTCCAGTAGAGCGGCTTGTGCAGCAGCAGTACCTCACCATCCCCGAAGTCAGAGCAGTTCTTTACCACTGTCATGCAAATATTATCAATGTCAATCCAACAAGAATACAATAGAGGGCGAACCAGCCAAGTTTACCCTTTCTTACTATGTTTATCATCCAGCGGCAGGCGGCATAACCCGAAACAAAAGCTGCAACAAATGCTATTATCAACGGGAACAGAACGCCGTTTACAGCCTGGGGCTCGGTGGAGATGACCTGCATGAAATTGGCTCCCATTATTGGTACTATTACCATCAGGAACGAGAATCGTGCAAGCTCATTCTTGCTGTTACCGAGCATAAGGCCTGTAGAGATGGTTGACCCCGAACGGGAGACTCCCGGCAGTACTGCCAGAGCCTGTGCTATCCCCATCAAAAAGGCACCGCCGTATGTGACAGGTTTGTCTCTTTTCGGCACAAAATGGCCCACAAGCAAAAAAAGTGCGGTAACCAGCAGGAATGAGCCGGTAATGTCCATGTCCGCAACGAAAAGAGCCTCCACCTTGTCTCTCATAGTAAACCCGACTATTGCCACGGGAATCATTGAAACAATAATCTTCAGCGCATAAACCATCTCCTCATTCATTGTAAACCGGAAGACGCCCTTCATCAGTTTCACTATCTCCTTCCAGAATACAACCAGTATACTGAGCACTGTAGCCCCATGCACAACCACGGAAAAGAGGAAACTCTCCTCAATTCCTCCGAACAGATATTTCACAATCTCAAGGTGCCCGTCACTGCTGACCGGTAAAAACTCAGTCAATCCCTGTACCAGTCCAAAGATCAGGGCTTCATACCAATTCATTATCAACAATCAGATTAAGCAAGACCTTAAATACTATTCCCTGGGCCTCTTCATTATGGCATAAATCTCAAAAATAAATCCGGCCAGCACGATCAGCGGAGCGAGGGTGACCCTGCGAAAACTGAAGATATCCTCAGAAAACACATTCGGATCATCAGACCTTCCGCCGGCCATTAGTATAAAGCCGACAATAATGACGGCAAAGCCTATGGCCATAAGCTTGTAATTCTCCCTCCCCAGGGCAAATCCTGTCTTTTTTTCTACTTCTTTTTTAGCGACCATATCTTTTCAATAATACAATTTATCCTCATGTATGCCGAGATACCTGTTCACGGCAAAGAATGTCGAGATACCGTTTATTATCACCCCTGCAGCCACCAGCGCTAGGCATAGCAGCAGGAAGAGATTGATATTCTCATATGTAAATAACGTAAAAAACTCTTTTTCTATCAGGTACATCAGTCCCATCAACAACCCGATGGCAATCAGTGCAGCCAGAAAACCGAAGAAGAGACTTCTCAACAGGAACGGTTTTCTGATGAATGACCTGTTTGCACCTATCAGCTGCATAGTGTTGATGAGAAACCGTTTCGAATAGATGGAGAGTCTTATGGTGTTATTGATGATGGTTAATGCTGTCAGGAACAGCAACAAACTGATTATAAGCAGAAAGACACTTATTTTCCGGACATTGTCGTTTATCAGGTTAAGAATTGATTCCTGGTAGTAAACCTCATCTACAACGGGGTATTCAGTAATGATCTTCTCGAGTTTTATCACGCTGTCAGGGTGGGTATAGTCAGCCAGCAGGTATACGTCAATGGTGGGCATCAGCGGATTGTACCCAAGGAAATCCAGGAAGTCTTCGCCCAGGTCTTCACGAAGTTTTACTGCAGCTTCATCCTTCGACACATATTCAGTCCGTTTAACATATTGTTTCGCGTCAAGCTCCTTCTGTAACATCCTGATATCAGCTTCGCGGGCATCTTCTTTAAGCATGATGGTAAATGAGAGGCTTTCCCTGAAATAGTCAGATAGCTGCCGGGCATTTATAAGCACCATACCCAGAATGCCCAAAAGAAACAGCACAAGTGAAACACTCACAATCAATGTGACATATGAACTGCCGAGTCTGTACCTGGATATTCCTCCCGTAGATTTTGCCACTACTAAAACTTTGCGTCAAAAATAGCACACAAACCGCCAAATCCTTCAATAACCGGGCACTTTTTTAAGGAGTAGCGGATAACAGCGGCATAACGGCATCCCTCCTGATCACTGGTGATGACAGAAACAAGAAGGTAATAGGTGAATAAGATTATCAGGCTTCCACCACGGTCATCCAGCCAAACTCATCGGGCTCATCGGCATACTGTATTCCCACTAGCTTATTGAAGAGCTTCATGGATACCGGTCCCGGTTTGCCGTCCCTGCAATATTCATATATCTTACCGGTGTCCGGGTCGACAATTTTAGCAATCGGGCTGATCACAGCGGCGGTACCGCATGCGCCTGTCTCTTCAAATTCTGCCAGTTCCTCAATCGGAATCCTCCGCCTTTCCGTCTTCAATCCCATGCTTTCAGCCAGGGCTATAAGACTCTTGTTGGTTATTGAAGGAAGGATGGATTCAGATTTGGGGGTTACGTATGTATTGTTTTTTATACCGAAGAAGTTAGCGGGTCCGCATTCATCAATATATTTCTTTTCCCTGGCATCGAGGAAGAGGGCATTGCCAAATCCCTCCTGATGAGCCTTTACTATTGCCCTGAGGCTGGCGGCATAGTTGCCTCCCACCTTGATATTTCCCGTACCCAGGGGAGCGGCCCGGTCAACGTCACGGCAGATCATCATGTTGACAGGTTTCACTCCGCCCTTGAAATAGGGGCCCACAGGGGTGACGAACACAATGAATGTATATTCTGATGCTGGTTTTACGCCTACCTCTGCACCGCTGCCATAAAGCAGTGGTCTGATATACAGTGACGCCCCGGAGCCGTGTGGCGGGACAAATTTTTCATTCAGTCTTACCGCCGTGAAGACAGCCTCTCTAAACAGCTCCATTGGCACCGGAGCCATATGCACTCCCTTAGCTGAGGAGATCAGTCTTTGGGCGTTCTCCTCCCACCTGAACAGTCTCACCTTGCCGTCACGGCCGCGATAAGCCTTCATCCCTTCAAAGGCTTCCTGGCCATAATGCAGACCGGTGGCCGCAATATGAATACTTATATATTCGGAATCTGATATTTCAGGCTTGCTCCACTCGCCATTCCTGTAGTAACACCTTACGTTAAAATCAGCTTTGATATAGCCAAAGGGGAGATTATTCCAGTCAAGATTGATCATGATGCAAGATTTTGGTTTTTTCAAATGTACAGTTTAAAACCAAAGTTCCAAATGATTTTACTAATTGTTGAGCTTGTCGCCGGCGAACACCCGCAACGCCTTGAGCTGCTCGTCAGCAGGTACAGATCGCAGCCTGCTGGCCGTGGCTGTAAGGAACTTATTCCTGCCAATTTCAGCTGACAACTCCCTGAACCATTCTTTCTCGTCTTCTATCTTTCCGTATGCCTTTTGCTCCCTGTATAACCTGTCAGTCATGGCAATGAAATCAACCCTGCCCGTAAAATCGTAGATGGCATCATGCAAAACCCTGCCGGCAGAGCTATCCTGTTCCGGCGAAGCTGCCGAGGTCACCAGTCTCTTCACTGCATCAAGCGTCTGCGGTCCGAAACCATAGACTGTGAGTATCTCTTCAGCCCTCTTCAGTGCTGCTGTCTCAGGGTCATTATAGTCGAAGGCATAGCCGAAGTAAATAAAGACTGAGGCCAGTCTCAGATGGACATATTCCTGGTCAGACAGATTTTCGGCTCTCGCCAGCAGGTCTGCCTGCAGGGCCACACTCCGTATATGGTCCGTGCTGTGGAAAAAGAGATCAGGCGATGCTATCCCGGAATATTTGCTGAATACATGTTCCTCTACATCCAGCACCCTGATCATCTCAATCTTTGTCATAAACCTGGCGTTGGGCGAACCATCAGGCTCGCGAAGCTCCGGTCTGATTCCGGTAACAAAATACATGTCAAGGTCTCCCTTATACTTGACAGGCATCCTGCCACGGTAGTCGCAGGTGAAATACTCCTTAACAAACTCATAGGTTGTACCTGAGATATTTATTTTTCCTGCTTCCCCGGACGATTCCATCCTGCTTGCAGTATTGACCGTATCACCCCAGATGTCATAGGTGATCTTCTTGTGACCTACCACACCCGCTATTACGGTGCCGGTATGGATCCCGATCCTTATGTCCCAGAATCGTGCAGCAGGTATTGCCGGATCCTTCTTCATCCGTTTCATGTACTGCTGCATCTCAAGGGCGGCCAGCACCACCTCAACAGGGTTGGTCCTGTTTCTCTCCGGTATCCCCCCGGCGCACATATAGGCGTCGCCTATGGTCTTGATCTTCTCTATCCGGTACTTTTCGGCAACAGAATCAAAGTGAAAGAAGAACCGGTCAAGCTCATCAATCAGCACCTCCGGGTTCATTTCCTCGGCTATTTTTGTAAAGCCCTGTATATCAGAAAAGAGGACTGTAACAAAATTATACTTTCGCTTGTCTGCCTTGCCTTTTGACATTATCTCTTCCGCAGTGCCTTTGGGCAGCATGTTTGCCAGCAGGTTGTCAGACTTTTCCTTTTCATGCTGCAGCTCTTCCGTTCGCTCTGCGATAAGCTGCTCAAGCCTCTTCTGCCTTTCCATGTAGAGTTTGTGTGTACGTCGTCTGAGCATCACTCCCCCAAAGATCAGAAGCAACGGATAGATGATCCATGCCAGCGGTGAGAAGTACCACGGCGCCTTAACCCTGAAGCTGAATGATCCTTCTCCTGTTTCCTGGCTTTCAGCTATCCGGTACCTGTACATGAACCTGTATCTGCCCCTGCCCAGATCAGTATACTCCTTATATGCACGATCAGACCATGTGGTCCAGTCAAGATCGGGGCCGGACATGAAATATGAATACTCCAGGGCAGGATCATCTTCCAGAGTAAAGACTACGCCTTCGCGAAATTTCAAAACCGGCGTATTTATTTCATTATCAATCCTCTCCCCGGAGCGGTAGAGAAAAACCCCTGTAAGCTTACCGGGATCCTCCGTGACTCTTCCCTGGCCGGAACCGGCAGCAGCCCAGGGCAGGGCAGCAGTGGCGCACAGCACGGCTGTGACACTGAGCAGCCGGCGGAAATGGTTGATAACCATAGAGGATTACATAAGTGTGATCTATACAAAAATAAACTAATATTTTGCTCTTTTGGTATGCGGTATCGGCACCATCACGATCCAATTGTTATTTTTGTCTTTTACCCATGCATAAAATGATACTGGTATTTGCTACAAACAACAAACATAAGATCAGAGAGATAAGTGATCTCCTGGGAGATGATGTCAAGATACTCGGCCTATCTGATTTCAATATCACCGGGGATATTCCGGAAGAGGCAGAGACGCTTGAGGAAAATGCTCTCTATAAGGCCAGGTATGTCCATGACAGGACCGGCATGAACGTCTTCGCTGACGATACCGGGCTTGAGGTTACAGCCCTCGGCGGAGCGCCGGGAGTATATTCCGCCAGGTATGCAGGTGAGAGCAAAAGCTTTGATGACAACATTGACAAGCTGCTTGCTGAACTACAGGGCAAAGAAGACAGAAGCGCACGTTTCAGGACAGTGATTGCCCTGATACTTGATGGTAAGGAATATCTTTTCGAAGGGATAATAGAAGGAGAGATAATCAGTGAGAGGCGGGGAGATGGCGGATTCGGTTATGACCCGGTCTTCATTGCCAGGGGTTATGACAGGACGTTTGCCGAGATCCCCCTCCGGGAGAAGAACAGTATCTCACACAGGGCCAGGGCCATGAGGCAGCTCATTACTTTCCTGGATGAGCAGAGCCGGGGAGCCGAATGAGGAAAAAACCGACCGATTTTCAATGAAAAATATCATCACAGTCATCTGGTTGCTGCTGCAGGCAATAATGCTTTCAGGACAGGGCGCTGTGGGATCATGGGATGATCATCTTCCTTACGGCAGGTCACTTAGCCTGGCTGCAGGTGGCGGGAAGATCTGGTCATCCACCGGCTCATCCATCCTTGTGCATGACATACATAGCGGCGTAAGTGCCCCCCTGTCAAGGGTACAGGGCCTGACAGAGGCCTCAGTTGCCCTGGTCGTTTGGTGTGAGGCAGAGGAATCACTTGTAATAGTTTACCGCAGTACCGGGATAGACATAGTAAGGAAGGGGATTGTTACTCACATCCCGGACATCAGGAACAAGTATATTCCAGGTCTTAAGGAGATTAACAGTGCTACCGTTCACGGCAGCCGCGTGTTGCTCTCAGCAAGCTTCGGCATTGTTGTGCTCGATGTCAGCGGCCGCTATATAGCTGATACCTGGAGGCCGGCGCCTGATGGTGAAACAAACAGTGTATGGCAGTCTGTGATAATGAATGACAGGGTTTATGCCGCCACCGCCAGGGGCGTCTTCTCCTCGCCGGCAGACCGTCAGGGACTCTCCTATTTCGGCAACTGGGAACGGCTGGAAGAGCTTCCATCACCCGGGGCGGAATACATCCAGATAGCCGTTACAGGCCAGGCGCTGTTGGTGACAAGGCCGGGATCTTCACTGCCACCCGTGTCATCCGACTCGCTCTACATGATCATCCCCGGGCAGACAGCCGCGCTGATTGCCACTGAAGCTGCCGGGACTATCAGATCACTGAAAAGTGCGGGCGGCCAGGTTATCGCCTCTCTCTCCTCTTCCGTACGCATCCTCTCTGCGCAGGGCGAAGTAACCAGGGTTATCCCCGGTTATGGATGGGCCGAAGCAAATCCCGTGGATGCGCTTATATCGGATGAACATCTATGGATAGCGGATGCAACCGCAGGGCTTGTATCAACGGCCGATTACAGCAGGTTCAGAAATCACACACTGCCTGGACCATATACTGCCAATGTTGCAGACATACACTTCTCCGGCAACAATTTCTATATTACCGGAGGCACCGTCAACAATGCCTGGGGCAATGTCTACAGGCCGCTGCAGATCTTCACCGGCAGCGGAGATTCGTGGCAGAGCCATATCCTTTACGGCGAGGCTGACCGCGATGCCATGCGGGTCGTGGCCGATCCCTCGGATGAAAAACATTTCTTTGTTTCTTCATGGGGAAACGGACTCTATGAATTCTCAGATGGAGAGCTCATTAACAACTATAATCAGTATAACTCTCCTCTTGAAAGCATTATTGCCGGAGAAAACTTCACCCGGATATGCGGTCTTGCCCTTGACCGGTCAGGCAACCTCTGGATGTCACAGACGGGAGCGCCCGGTAATCTTAAGGCCCTCACCCCTGACGGCAGCTGGATAACAACACCGGTGAACCTGGGTGTGACAGAGGCAGGAGATATGGTCATAGACCGCAACCAGTATATCTGGGTGGTACTGCCACGTGGCAACGGACTGCTGGTCTATGACCCGGCGGGCACACCGGCCAGCACCTCTGATGACAGGTACATCAGAATGCAGGTACAGGACACCGAAGGACATACCATGAACAACCTCTTTTCCATAGCCACAGACCTTGACGGGAACATATGGGTAGGCACTGACATGGGTCCTGCCGTCTTTTACAATCCCTCAAAGGCCTTCTCCGCTGAGATGAAGGCATCACGCATCAAGATACCGCGCAATGACGGGTCAGGACTGGCCGATTACCTCCTGGGCACCGAAACGATAACCTCCATAGCCATTGACGGGGCAAACAGGAAGTGGTTCGGGACACTCAGTTCAGGTGCTATTCTCATGTCAGAAGATGGCAGGAAGGAGCTGGCCCACTTCACCACCGCCAACAGTCCCATAATGTCAGACAATGTGGTGAAGATAGCTGTCAACGGCATCACCGGCGAGGTGTGGTTCGGCACCTCTGAAGGTATTGTATCTTTTCGTGGCGAAGCCACTACAGGCACGGAAGACTACTCCGGGATGTATGTTTTCCCAAATCCCGTCAGGGAAGATTATGAAGGTGTGGTCACTGTGACGGGGCTGGTAGAAAATTCCTCGGTGAAGATCACTGATGTCAGTGGTAATCTTGTTTATGAGACCACCTCCCTTGGAGGCCAGGCAACATGGGATCTGCGCAACTACCGGTCACAGAGGGTGGCAACGGGCGTCTACCTTGTCCTGTGCACCAGTGATGACGGCAGCCTTGCCGGAGTGACCAAGATGCTTGTGATTAGATAATCAGCCCTCAGTGATCAGGCTCTGGATCCTCTCTATCTGCAGCTTTTTGTTTACCTCCCTCAGCCGGCGCGCCGTGGCGGTAAAATACTGATGGCCGGAGATGAACTTAACCTGCAGCCTGTTCCAGTCGTTAAGGCTGGTAATCTTGTCCTGTGCCTTCAATTCCTCGTAGAGAGTGTTTGATACCGGAATGAAATCACTTCTGCCCAGGTAGTCAAGGTCAGAATCGCATATTATCTGCTCAAGAAGGTCTGAGGGCCTGGGTGGAAGTTTTGTTGACATTATGATTTTGCAGATACGTTCAATCTGCTCATCAGTATACCCGTATTCGGGCAGCATTCTGCGTGCCAGGAGTGTTCCCTGGTATTCGTGGTCATCATATGAGACCGTATGGCCAACGTCATGGAACAGCGCAGCCGTCTTTAGAAGGAGTATCTCCTCGTCACTGCATCCTTCCGCCCACCCTATAAGTTCCACCTCTGTAACCACGTCAACAGTATGCTTGACGTTGTGATAGAAGAGGAAGTCTGGAAGCTCCTTCTCCAGCTTGTCAAGAATGACCTCCTGCATATCGGTGAACTGTATGAGTCCGAACTTAACCCTGAAGGCGTCATTGGGAAGAGCTGTGTTGCCGTCAACACAGAGTCCGGGCAACAGACCCTTAACCTGGTACATTTGTATGTTCCCGGTATATTTTACCGGCAGCTTACCGAAATATTCACAGTTGAAGAACTGCTTTACCAGCTCGTAGGTCATCACCGATATCAGTATCGCATCCCTGTCAGAAACCCCTTGTATCCGGTTCGCAGTGTTGACTGCACGCCCCTTGATATCATATGATACCTTGCTCTTGCCTGATATGGTTGCGGACACGGGCCCGGTATGTATCCCTATCTTGAGATTCCATATCCGCTCACTGCCCCTGCGTGCAGCCTCATACTCCCTGATGAACCTCCTCAGTTCCACTGCAGCCATAACCACTTCCACGGGGTTGGTAATATTCTTTTCAGGTATCCCGCCGGCGCACATGTAAGTATCACCTATTGTTCTTATTTTTTCAACATGGTACCTGCTGATAATCCGGTCAAATTCAAAGAAAATCTCATCCAGTTCATCCATCACCGCTCCGGAGTCCATCTCATCAGAGATGCCGGCAAAGCTGCGGATGTCAGCAAAGAGAACCGTAACCATGTTGAACTTCAGGGCATTATCTTCCTTTGACACCTTCAGCCCTCTGAGTTCATTGCCCTCAGCAAGAATCCTGTACTTATCCGTTGTTTCCAGCAGCCTCTCCTTCTCCCTCTCAAGTTTTTTCACCTGCTCCTCAAGCTCCTTGTTCTGGCGGACAAGCCTTGCTATTCTCTTAAGAAGCTGATCTCTGGATGATGATTCCATCTTTCTTAACCCGAAGTAATTGTACTAACTTATAAACTCCGCAGACGGCTTCGCAGTATGCTGTGATGAAACTTTAATACATTTGAGGTGACAGATCTGACGATGCAGACGAGGACAAAAGCCATATTGCTTCACCATGTGAGATATTCTGACAGCTCTCTCATTGCGCATTTCTACACACAGGAGTACGGACGCCTGGCAGTGATGGTGAGGGGCATATCCTCAAGGCGAGGCAATACCAGGTTCAGCTATTTCCAGCCACTAAGTATCTTTTACCTTGAGCTATATTACAGTGATAAAAGAGAGGTCCAGAATCTGAAGGAGATGACCCTTGCTTTCATTCCAAAAAGGATTTACGGCGATATCAACCGCACTTCCGTGGCCATGTTCATCAGTGAGATCCTTCACAGCGTCATCAGGGAGGAGGATGTGAACAGGCTTCTGTTTGATTTTATTGAATCATCTGTTATGTCACTTGATGAGATGACCTCCGGCATAAGCAATTTTCATCTCTGGTTCCTTGTAGCCTTTACTGACTATGTGGGTATAGGTCCGACACACACCTCCATGAGAAGTTGTTATTTTGACATGCTCACCGGTCAATTCACCCGGCAGCAGCCGGTGCATCCCGATTTTCTTGACCATGCCGGAGCCCGGGTACTGAACCTCCTGCTGCAGATGGCTGCAGATGATATTTCCTCCCTTAAGCTTTCCGGCGATGAGCGCACCCTGCTGCTGACCGGTCTGCTCAGGTACTACAGCCTTCATCTTGCAGGTATCAGGGAGATACGGTCACTTCAGGTCCTTAAAGATATTTTCAAATAAAATAGTTACTCTTTAGCTATCTTTGAACAAAACTTAACAGATGCCATTCATCCCTTCCGTCATCAAATGGATTAATACCAAACGCCTATCCCAGATTGAGCTCTTCAGAAAATACCCTGAAGAGACGCAGCGTGAGGTTCTGCAGCGGCTGATATCCAGGAGCAGGGATACCCTGTGGGGACGGGATCATGGCTACCGGTCAATTGACGGTTACAGGAAGTATTGCGAAAACGTGCCGCTTCAGACCTATGAGGATATGGTACCCTGGGTGGAGAGGCTGAGGGCCGGCGAAAAGAATCTGCTGTGGCCGGGAGAGGTGAAGTGGTTTGCCAAGTCGTCCGGCACTACCAGCACAAAGAGCAAGTTCATACCTATTACGCGTGAGTCACTGGAAGATACCCATTACCGGGGCGCAAAGGACTGCCTGGTGTTGTACACCGCATGCAATCCCGCCACGAAAATCTTTCTCGGTAAAGGGCTCACCCTTGGAGGCAGTCACCAGGTTAACAGCTTCAGCAATAATTCTCTTTTTGGTGATCTTTCGGCCATCCTGATTGAAAATGCACCGGGATATGCTGAGCTCATCCGCACTCCTCCTGCCCGCATAGCACTAATTGAAGATTTTGAGGAAAAGATGAGGATGATTACTGAGACAACTGCAGAAATGAATATCACCAGTATCTCCGGGGTGCCATCCTGGTATCTGGTACTGATCCGGCATATTCTCAAAACCACCGGCAAGTCAGACCTCCACCAGGTATGGCCCAATCTTGAGATCTTCTTCCACGGAGGTGTCAGCTTCGCCCCGTACCGTGAACAGTACAAAAAGCTGCTCCCGGATCCGAAGATGCACTACATGGAGACATACAACGCTTCCGAAGGTTTCTTTGCTATCCAGGATGACCTTGCCGACAGCTCAATGCTCCTGATGCTCGATTATGGCATCTTTTATGAATTCATTCCTGCCGGAGAAGCCGGAGATGCCAATCCCCGTACCCTGACCATCGGGGAGGTTGAAAAGGGGGTTAACTATGCCGTTGTCATCTCAACGGACTGCGGTCTGTGGAGATATATGATCGGTGACACTGTTGAGTTTACCAGCTTCTTCCCCCACAAGATCAGGATCACCGGGCGCACCAGGTTCTTTATCAACGCCTTCGGCGAAGAGGTCATTATTGATAACGCGGAAAAGGCCCTTGAAAAAGCATGCTCAGGCACCAATGCCACTATTATTGAATACACGGCAGGACCTGTCTACATGGGAGACGAGGGCCGGGGTGCACATGAGTGGGTGATAGAATTTGACAGAGCTCCCGATGATGCCGGGCATTTTGTGGAGATTCTTGATACCACCCTCAAGTCACTCAATTCTGACTATGAAGCCAAACGGTACAAGGATCTGACACTGGAACGCCCGATTGTCAGGATCGTTCCCCGGGGCACATTCTACAAATGGTTCAGGGAGAGAGACAAGCTGGGCGGCCAGAATAAGATGCCCCGTCTCTCCAACAACAGGGAATTCGTTGAGAGTGTATTGAAAACAGCCGGCATCTGAAATCTTTTTTTCAACAGCAGACTCTTCTCCTCCCCTTTTTCCTATATTTAGGCTCGGAAACAAACAGTTATTTTTTATGCATATAGCCATAGCAGGTAACATCGGGTCAGGTAAAACAACTCTGGCCGGACTGCTCTCCAAACATTACGGCTGGCAGGCTCATTACGAGGACGTTGATGATAATCCTTACCTGAATGATTTTTATGAGGACATGCAGCGGTGGTCTTTCAATCTCCAGATATACTTTCTCAATTCCCGCTTCAGCCAGGTGCTCGAGATCAAGAAGGCAGAGAACACAATAGTACAGGACCGCACCATCTACGAAGACGCCTATATCTTTGCTCCCAACCTCCACGCCATGGGGCTGATGTCAACCCGTGACTTTGAGAACTACTTCTCCCTCTTCAAACTGATGAGCTCACTGATTGAACCGCCCGACCTGCTTCTTTACCTCAGGGCTTCCGTGCCCACCCTGGTAAACCAGATACAGAAAAGGGGACGCGAATATGAGAGCTCCATCAGGCTTGATTACCTCAAGAGGCTTAATGAGCGCTACGAGGCCTGGATTGAATCATACAAGCTCGGCAAGCTCCTTATCCTTGAAGCTGATTATTATGACTTCCCTGAGAATAAGGAACACCTGAGTGAGGTTATTGACAGGATAAATGCCGAGCTGCACGGTCTTTTCTGATCCCCGGCACTGTAAAAATCTTTCTGATAATCCTAAATATTATTTTTCTGTTTATCTTTGATAACGGTCTGTGATCATTCTGAATATTTGTTGACTAAATGAAACGAATTGCCCTTTTGTTTGTACTTATCCTCACTGTCCTGACAGTAGCCGGACAGAACAGCTACTTTCAGACTGATACGTCCTTCACCTCCGGTGCAAGGATCATTGAAGGCAGGTATCATGATTATTTCCGGAAATGCCGGGTCTACCATGAGGGAAAAACCACTGAATACACCCCGTACCAGGTCAGGCAATACGGACTGGCAAACGGAACTGAATACTTTGCAAGAGACATAGAGCTGCAGGGATCCACACGCCGGGTTTTCCTTGAACAGATTTTAAAAGGTAAAGCCTCACTGTACTATTACGGCGACAGCCAGAACAGCCTCTATTTCATTGAAAAAGAAGGCACAACCCTGTCTGTGATCCCGAATGACAGCAACAAGGGTGACACACATCTGTCTGATTTCCTTGAAGAGATCTCAGCCGACTGTAGTGCTGTGAGAGAGGCGGCCGGGTCAGTGAAATACAACAGGCTTTATCTAACCAGGTTTGTTGAATCATACAATACCTGCACTGCAATGGTCTTACCACAGTCAAGGTACGGCCTGATCCTGGGAGCAGGGGTCATCAAGCCTGTGCTATCGGGGAATAACAGTGACAGGCCCCTGAGTTATTTTGACTACAGGTATCAATTCGCACCAGCCGCCGGCCTCTTTGTAAATATGCCGGTGCTGCTGAGTGATTATTCCGTCCAGGTAGAGCTAGTATACAGTCGAAGCAGTTATTCATACTCAGCCAGCACTGATGAGATAAAATATGACCTAAACGGCACAATCAATTCACTGAAGATGCCCCTCATGCTGAGATATACCCATCCTGCTCCCCGGTACAGGCCTTATGTAAACGGAGGGCTTGTCTTTGCATACAACATAATGACTGATCTGGAGCTCCGCCAGGAATCCCTTGACGATACTCCCGTAATTCCCGTTTCTGATTATTCTGCATTTGTAAAGAAGATACAACCGGGTTTTACTGCCGGAGGAGGGCTGGAATACAGAGTCTCTGAAAATTATTCGATCTTCATTGATCTCCGGTATAACTATCTCGCCAGCCTGGCAGCAGGCTCATTCTTAAACAGTTCCGGATTCACTCTTACAACAGGAATAATTCTCTAAACAAAAAAATCTGTCTGATGAAAAAAATCATTCTCGCTTCATTGCTTGTTCTTTCAGCATTGCTTATCAAAGCTGCACCCCCTCAGGGTGAACAGGTTCCGGTTGATCCGGATTACCGGATCGGCAAACTTGACAACGGCCTTACCTATTACATCCGTCACAACACGGAGCCTGCCGGCAGGGCCAGCTACTACATCATCCAGAATGTGGGCGCCATCCTCGAAAAGGACAACCAGAACGGCCTGGCACACTTCCTGGAGCATATGGCTTTCAACGGCACAAAACACTTCCCCGGCATGACCCTGCTGAGCACCCTGGAGAAACACGGGGTGGCTTTTGGTCGCAACATCAACGCCTACACCAGCTTTGACGAAACTGTCTATAACCTCAGTGATGTCCCTGTGGATAAGCCGGGTCTGATTGATACCTG
>JAAZBN010000103.1 GCA_012513795.1 Bacteroidales bacterium
GTGCGGATGAAGGGACTCGAACCCCCACGCCCTGAGGCACAAGATCCTAAGTCTTGCTCGGCTACCAATTACGACACATCCGCAAAAAGTGGTGCAAAATTAGTAAAAATTACGAAGTTGCCAAAGCACGCGGGGCTAATTTACCTCCTGAGTTCGAAGTTCTTACCGAGGTATACGTTTCTTACCTGCTCATCGTCAGCCAGCTGTGACGCAGTGCCCTGCTTGAGGATCTTTCCCTCAAAGAGGAGGTACGCCCTGTCAGTGATGGAGAGTGTCTCATGAACGTTATGGTCTGTTATAAGTATGCCTATATTCTTGTCTTTCAGGTGTGAAACGATCATTTGAATATCTTCCACCGCAATTGGGTCAACACCTGCAAAGGGCTCGTCAAGCAGGATAAAGTTGGGTTTCAGTGCCAGCGCACGGGCGATCTCCGTACGGCGGCGCTCCCCACCCGATAGTTGTATGCCAAGGCTCTTGCGTATGCGTGTCAGGCCGAACTCCTCGAGGAGTGACTCCTGCCTCTCTTTGCGCTCCTGTTTGGTCATGTCTGACAGCTCCATCACCGCCATAAGGTTATCCTCAACGCTCAGCTTGCGGAAGACAGACGCTTCCTGGGCAAGGTAACCTATTCCCAGGCGTGACCTGCGGTACATGGGAAAATCAGTGATCTCGGCGTTGTCAAGCCATATCTGCCCGCCGTTGGGCCTGATCAACCCTACGATCATGTAAAAGGTGGTGGTTTTGCCGGCGCCGTTAGGTCCGAGAAGACCCACTATCTCACCCTGCTCAACCTCTACCGAGACCTGGTTGACCACAGTCCGTGTCTTGTAACGCTTGACAAGGTTGGTTGTATGGAGTTTCATGTCGTCATTGTTTATCGTCGCCGGGATCTGCTGCCGCCTGATCCACTGCCTTGTCCTCAGCCGTTTGTTTCGCTGCTTCGTCTGCCTTGTTCGCTGACTGTGCTGCTGCCGCCTCTTCTGCCTCTGCCGTGGCCGCTTCTTCCGCAGCATCACTCTCGGCCCTCTTCCTGATAACCCTGGCAGCAATAAAGATACTCACTTCATACAGCAGGATCAAGGGTATGGTTACAAGAATCAGGCTGAAAACGTCAGGAGGAGTTATCACGGCCGCAAGCATGAGTACTATCACAATTGAATGCCTCCGGTATTTGCGCATAAACTCCGGAGTGATGATGCCAATCCTGGCAAGGAAAAAGACCACAATGGGCAATTCGAATGTTATCCCCGCCGACAACGCCACAGAGGTAACAGACCCAATATAGGATGTGATGTTGATCTGGTTGGTCACAACGTCACTCACTCTGTATGACCCGAGGAAGTTGATGGAGAGAGGGGTGATGATGAAGTAACCGAAGGCAACACCCGCAAGAAAGAGCAGAGAGGCCAGCGAGACTGCACCTCTCGCATACTGGCGCTCCTTTTCATAAAGGGCAGGACGGAAGAATGACCAGAACTCCCAGAAAACATAGGGGAAGGCAATGATCAGTCCCGCCACCAGTGAAATGGTGATGTGGGTGGTGAACTGACCGGCCATCTTGATGCTTATCAGCTCAACAGGGTTCTGATTGATGCAGAGAACAGGCGCATTCACCAGGTCGGCAAGCCGGCAGAGAAGCCTGTTCGTGATAAAATCCGGATCATTGGGTGCCAGAATGATACTGTCAAAGATGATGTTCTTGAAGACAAATGCCAGTACAGCGCCGGCTACAACCGCCATAAGCGCCCGGATGATATGCCATCTCAACTCCTCAAGGTGCTGGAGAAATGTCATCTCACCATCATCATTCCTGCTTTTCGTTTTGCTCTTGAGAGCCATGACCGGCATCCAGTTTTAAGCGTGTAAACTTACATAAAATCACCCGATTTTGTGCAGTCATATGAAAATCCGACTGAATTGACCGTGAATGACACCTTTAGTAATATTGATCCTGAAACGGCAGAGACGGAAAATCATGTGAAGCTTTTTCTTGAGCTGATAAAAAGATTTGATATATATTTTTATTTGAGTTAAATTTGAGATAAGGGTAATATGTTGGTATAAGTTTACGTAAATTGTTATAGAAAAAAATCCGTTTAACAGGGGGGGAGGAATTATCATTATGTATACTGATGCTTCCATACATGAATATCTGAAGAGATATTTTGGGTTTGACACTTTTAAGGGGAACCAGGGACCTATTATAAAGAGTATCCTGGGAGGAAATGACACGTTTGTGCTTATGCCAACCGGCGGCGGGAAGTCGCTCTGCTACCAGCTGCCCGCAGTGATGATGGAGGGAACGGCTGTGGTTATCTCCCCGCTGATAGCCCTGATGAAGAACCAGGTTGACGCAATGCGTAACTTCAATACCACCGATGACGTGGCCCATTTCCTCAATTCATCACTGACCAAAAATGCCATGGCCAAGGTCAAGCAGGATGTGATGCATGGGAATACAAAACTTCTCTATGTGGCTCCTGAATCGCTTACCAAGGAGGATAACATTGATTTTCTCAAGAATGTACGGGTCTCCTTTTACGCCGTGGATGAGGCACACTGCATATCGGAATGGGGACACGACTTCAGGCCCGAGTACCGCAGAATAAGACCAATAATTGACACTATCTCAAGGGCGCCGATCATTGCTCTTACAGCCACCGCCACCCCGAAGGTGCAGCATGATATTCTTAAAAACCTGGGTATCTCAGACGCCAATGTATTTAAATCGTCTTTCAACAGACCCAACCTTTACTATGAGGTTAAGGCAAAGCAGGACGCCACCCGGGAGATTATCAAATACATAAAGAACAATCAGGGCAAGTCAGGCATCATTTATTGCCTCAGCCGGAAAAAAGTGGAGGAGCTGGCCGAGACACTTAAGGTCAATGATATAAAGGCCCTGGCATACCATGCCGGGATGGACTCGGTGACGCGCACAGCGAACCAGGACAAGTTCCTGATGGAGGACGTGGACGTTATAGTGGCTACAATAGCTTTTGGCATGGGCATAGATAAGCCTGACGTACGGTATGTCATTCACTATGACATGCCCAAGAGCCTCGAAGGATATTACCAGGAGACTGGCCGCGCCGGACGTGACGGAGGCGAGGGACGATGCATAGCCTACTACAGCTATGATGACATCGTAAAGCTTGAAAAATTTATGCAGGGCAAACCGATTGCCGAACAGGAAATAGGCAAACAACTGCTCCTGGAAACGGTCTCTTATGCTGAATCCTCAACCTGCCGGCGGAGGATCCTGCTGCATTATTTCGGGGAAGAATATAAGCAGGAAAACTGTGAAGCATGTGACAACTGCCTCCATCCCAAAACACAGTTTGAAGGACAGGATTACGTGGTCAGCATGCTTGAGACAGTTCTGGCAGTTAAAGAAAAACACAAGGCTGACCATATAGCCAAGATACTGGCCGGAACAATGAATTCCGCCATCAAGTCGTACAAGCACCATAAACTTGAGACCTTCGGAATAGACGAGGAGAAGGATGAACGGTTCTGGAATATGGTGATACGACAGGCGCTCATTAATAAGCTGTTAACCAAGGACATAGAGAATTACGGACTATTGGGGCTCACCCCTAAAGGGCATGAGTTCCTTGAGAAGCCAGTGAGTTTCATGCTCAATGAAGATCATGACTATACCGAGGCCGAAGATGAGGAGACCTCCTTCGGAGCACGTACGGCAGCCGCCGACGAGGAGCTGCTGAGCATACTCAAGGATTTGCGGAAAAAGATTTCAAAGCAGGCGGGCCAGCCGCCTTACAATATCTTCCAGGACCCTTCGCTGGAGGAGATGGCTATTCAGTATCCCATCACTTTGGAGGAGCTGCAGAATATCACGGGAATTGGGGCTGGCAAGGCACAGCGCTACGGGAAAGAGGTGGTGGAGGTGATAGCCAGCTATGTGGCCGAAAAGGAGATCATCAGACCGCAGGATATGGTGGTCAGGTCAGTAGTGAACAAGTCGGGACTGAAGGTATACATTATACAGAGCATAGACCGAAAGATGCCTTTTGAGGATATAGCTGACGCCAAGGGTATTGAATATGATGAGTTGTTGTCTGAGATTGAAGCCATTGTGGCAAGCGGTACAAAGTTGAATATTGATTATTATGTCAATGCGGTCATCGACGACGACCGGCAGCAGGACATCTACTCCTACTTCATGGAGGAGGCTGAGAGCGGTTCACTGGGTGAGGCAATCAATGAGCTTGCCGGTGAGTTTGAGGAGGAGGAGATCCGCCTGGTCCGCATCAAGGTTCTGGCAGAAGGAAATTAGAGCAGTCAGCAATCTGCAGCTGGCAGTCAGGAGACCGGGCTGTGATTAAAGCATTGTAGTACAGGACCATTATCGGTATTATTGGTTGCAGGTCATCAGGCATTGTAGCCTGCCCTGCTTTCCTCATCGTCCCCTGAACCCCCCTGATCCCGGAATCAGGCTCATCAACGCCACAACCATAAACCAGAACGGGTATATTATCTCTGATACTAAGAACGGAACCGCTTTTATACGGTTGCCTCTTTTTATCACCTCCCCCGCAATAAGAAGGTAATCCGGCACAGCTTTTACCGCGTATATTGCAGCTGCCAGCGGCATGTATTCAACTGATATACATGCAGTAACTGCGGCAGCGGTGACGGCGGCGTTGCACGCCGCCGTGGCTGCCGCGAGGATGAGCGTGGGAGCGCCTCTGAGGTGCAGGGCCTTGGATGCCCAGCGGGCACGCTGGCGCAGCATCGCTGCAGCCGTGACCGCACCCGCGGTCTCCACCGCCGCCGCCATGCGGCCGTCATGCCTGACGGCGCCGCCGCCACGCATGACGGCCTCCAGCAGGAACATATCATCACCCGACGGCAGATCAGGACGTAACTCCCCGGCATAACGGAGGTAAACATCCCTCCGAAATGACATGTTCGCAGCATTGCACATCACGGGGTGCCCGGCCAGCGCCGTAGCCTCAGTGAGAGCCTGCAGTGCAGAGAACTCATATACATCGAATAGTGACCAGAACCCCCTTATAGGCACCTGGAAGACAGATGCCATTACCATGTCAGGATCTCCGCCCCTGCAAGTTGCCCTCCGCTGCTTTTCGCCGGAGGATGAACCCTCTGCCTGCAACCTTGAATCTGCCTCACTCCGCCCGGAAAACCCTGACAGGTACCATTCTGCATGTGAACGCACCCATTCTGGACCAGCATTACAGTCGGCGTCGGTTGTGAGAATTATCATACCGGCGGCCTTCTCTATGCCATGACGAACTGCCTTTTTCTTGCCTGAAAAAGGGTTGTAAATGAGTCTGATGAGAGGTCCTGGCTGATCCCTGCGGCCGGAGATAAACCCGCTCACAACTATCGGTGTGCGGTCAGTTGAATTGTCGTTGACAATGATAACCTCCAGTAGCTCTGCCGGGTAGTCCTGAAGCACAAGACTTTCCAGAAGGGCAGGCAGATGCTTTTCCTCATTCCTCGCAGCCACAACAACACTCACTTTAGGAAGTGCCGCATCAAAAGGTGTATCGGCAACAGCACTGACTTCTGAAAGTCCCTCATCAACAGGTGTGCCGGCAGCAGTACGGCCTTCTGCCAGACCTTCATCTCCCGCGCTTGTACCCTTACTATGCCGGACAAGGATGAACCAAAGCGCCAGCAGTCCCAAAGAATAAACTATTACAGGAATAGCAAGCCACCACATCTGGGTCTCCTTTTATACCATCCACTCGAAGGTGCGGTAATGACTTCCGTTCATGCCCATGGCCTCATAGGTTTTCTGGGCACGTACATTGGCCGACTCCACATAGAGCCGTAGTCCGGCTATCCCGCACTCAATTCCTTCCTGTTTCACATGGTCATACATCATCCTGAAAACACCCATGCGGCGGTATTCAGGGATTACGTAGACCGACTGGAACCACCAGATATTCGCATTGCGCCAGTCGCTCCACTCATAGGTAATCATCAGTGATGCCACAACCCTGCCAAGGTCTTCGGCAACATAGTACTGCCCCTTGTTCGGATCACGGAACACAGCCATCACGCCATTGGTAATCACTTCTGAGGGCAGTTCCAATCCCTCCGTCTCCCTGGCCATGGCCTGCTGGAAGGAGATGATTGCCGGGACATCATCGGGGGTTGCTTTGCGGATGGTTATCATGGTAATTTTGCACTATATGTTATATGATTCTTATTACGCTGCGAGCAATTTTTATTATGGCATTGATCTACAATTCTTAATGGCCTACGGCCATTGACGGCAATCGTAAATCGTACATCTACAATTCTTTATGGTCTACGACTATTGAATTCTGTGCTACGTTACGGTCTACAATTCTTAATGGCCTACGGCCATTGTCGGCAATCGTAAATCGTACATCTACAATTCTTTATGGTCTACCTTTAGATTAGCATCTAAGTTTATTATTCTATTTTTATGAGAAAGAATGGGGTGAACTAGATGGTCTACTAGGCCTTAAGTCCTAATGGTCGTATCAGACCCCA
>JAAZBN010000104.1 GCA_012513795.1 Bacteroidales bacterium
CAGCTTTAATATAAACTTTCATTTCACTACATTTATATTCAACAGACTTACCAAAAAAGAAAGAGTTGAGGCGCAGAGTCATCAAAGTGATTTTAGTTTGTACCACGTTATTGTTTACCAGTACCCTTCCTGCACAGAGCCGGCTTGAAGTGAGCGCGGGAGCGGGGCTTTTTGACGGAGTATTCCTGAAGGCAAGGTACGGCCAGATATTCCAGGTGGGTCTGAGCCAGGATCTGGTCAGCCAGCTGCATACCACCGGGCTGGAGTTTTTTTACCGGCTGCCGCGAAGGGGTGTTCCGGGCTCAGCAGGGCCGTTTTACGTGATGTGCGGGATAAGCACTACCCTGTTCGGAAAGGGATACGACACCTTTGAGCAGAGTTTCCTTTATCCGAGGCTCGGCAGATCTTTTCTTTTCCACGGCCGAAGCAGCAGGTTCGGCCTTAATGCCGAGCTGGGGGTCACCGTTCACCGCACCACCAATCCTCCGGAAGGATACATCACCGAGCTCTTTCCCATCTCCGTCAGTGCCGGATTCTTTTACAGGTTCTGAAACCAGTGGGCTGATAAATTGTTGTTCCTATTATACTACCAAAGTTATGTCAAACCTTTTTTCACCAGCAACCATCCGCGAAGTTAAGATCAGGAACCGTATAGCCATGTCACCCATGTGCCAGTATTCGGCAATAAACGGGTTTGTCGCCGAATGGCATCCGGTGCATTACGGGACAAGGGCAACAGGCGGAGCCGGACTGATCATCGTTGAGGCCACGGCAGTATGGCCGGAAGGAAGGATCACGCCGGGCGACCTGGGCCTGTGGAGCGATGATCATATACCCGGCCTGCGCAGAATAACCGACTTCATTCACAGCCAGGGAGCAGTGGCTGGCATTCAGCTGGCTCACGCAGGGCGTAAAGCATCATGCGGCTTACCGTGGGAAGGAGGAAAGCAGCTTGATCTGAAAAAGGGAGGATGGGAGACGGTGGCTCCGTCAGCCATCCCCTTCAGCCCGGGAGAGAGAGCGCCCGTAATGGCTGACAGGGTGTGCCTGGAAAGGATAATTGAGGGATTCAGGGATGCCGCCGTCCGTGCACTGAAGGCAGGATTTAAACTGGTGGAGATACATGCCGCCCACGGATACCTGCTGCAGGAATTCCTCTCACCAATCAGCAACAAACGCACAGATGATCATGGCGGTTCATTTGAAAACCGCACAAGACTGCTGCTTCAGGTCACCGGGGCAGTCAGATCAGTATGGCCCGAAGAACTGCCCCTCTTCGTCCGCATCTCATCAACCGAATGGACCGAAGGAGGATGGACACCCGAAGAAAGCGTAAGACTGGCTCCGCTGTTGCACGCTGCCGGTGCAGACCTCATCGACTGTTCATCGGGAGGGAATGTCTATAATGCAAAAATTCCAGCCGGACCGGGCTACCAGGTGCCATTCGCTGCAGCAGTAAAGCAAACAGGAATACTCACTGGCGCTGTGGGACAAATAACTGAGGCGGGACAGGCGGAAAAAATACTGTCAGAGGGAAGCGCTGACCTGATACTCATGGGAAGAGAGCTTCTGCGAAATCCCTATCTCCCGCTGCACGCCGCAAAAGAACTGGGAGCAGAGATCCCATGGCCGCTGCAGTACCTGCGGGCAAAATAATACCAGTCAGTGTGCCGGCGAATTATTTATAAAACAAATAATTTTCAGTTCCGGTTTTTTGACCTATATTAACAGTGAACCATTGTGCCGGGGATACCTGTCAATCAATTCCTGACCATGAATGAACACAGCAATATACGGCTGCTTTAATAAATAAATAAAGAAAAGAAAAATGAAGAGAGAGATCATAGAAAAGCTGGCTGCTGAAACAGGAAACATCTGTGTCACCATCAGCCTGAACACTCACCGCACCAAACCAGACTATCTGAAAGACCGTATTGTATTAAAGAACCTTTGCCGGGAGGCAGAAAAGAGGGTTATTGATGAATTCGGGAAGAGGAAAGGGGCATCGGTCCTGAGGAAACTGGATGCCATCCCTGAGGAGATTGATTACAGCCTGAGCCTTGACAGCCTGCACCTCTTTCTTTCAGGCAGGACTACCGAGATAGTCAGGTCTTCGTGGCCGGCGCACTCTGACAGGGTGATGGTCAGTGACCACTTCGCCCTGCGCCCCCTTATCTATGCCCTGGCAAGAAATGAGGAGTATATGATTCTTCTTCTCTCCCAGAGCGGGGTGCAGCTATATAATGCCATTAATGACAAAATCACCGGCGAGATTCAGAATGAACAATTTCCCTTCGGGGAGAATGTGCATTATCATACTGACCGGAAAAAACTGAGCGATCCGGAAGCTGTGGATAATATGGTCAGAGAGTTTCTCAATAAGGTTGACAAAGCTGTCATGAAAGTCTGGAAGATGACAGGGCTTGATTGTGTGGTTATCTCTACCGAAGACAACTATAGCCGTCTTGTCCAGGTTGCTGACAGGCCGGAGATTTACACCGGTTTTGCAAGAATCAACTATAACAACGTGGGGTTGCATCATATTGCCAGCCAGGCCTGGAACCTGGTAATCGGGCAACATTCCTTACGCACATCCGATGCATTGAAGGAGATGAGAGAGGCCGTTCCGGCAGGTAGGGTAATAACCGACCTGCAGGAGATTTATACCACTGCCAAAGCCGGGAAGGGAGAATTGCTGATCACCCACTATGACTATTTTCAGCCTGTGGCAGTCAAGGCATATGACAGAATTGAACCCGTCAAAGATGAATCACAGCCGGGAATAATTGAAGATATCACCTCACTGGTTGCGTGGGAGGTTTTCTCAAGAAAAGGAAGGGTGTTTTTCACTTCGTCGCGTGAGCTGAAGGGGCTGGGAGATATTTCCCTGAAAGCCAGATACTGATCTTTCTTACGACGAACGGTCACCGTTCAGTCTGAGACTCTTCTGCTGCTGTGACAACTGCAGCCAGACCATAAGATGACGGGGGTTACTCTCTGAATGGCTCTCTTTCAAACCAACAGCCATCCTGCTTCACCTAAGGAATCAAAAAACAACCGGTTCATCCTCCTTTAATTCCGGAACATCTTTTTTGGGAGCTGCAACGGCCCGCTTGGCCTTTCGCGGAGAAATAATATTTCCCAGCATCATGGCCAGAAGGGTCATCAGTATCACGAGGGTTATAACCTCGGTGTTTATCTCAGGAAGCACATACACGGCCGGGATGCTCAGGAAGAGAAGTATAGTAATCAGTCCCCGCGGGGCAAAAAGAATCAGGGAAGAGCTTCTTATGCGCAACACGTAACTGAAGAATAGCCACCTGATAAGCAAAATACCTGAGGTAATAAGGAGGGCAGTCAAAAGATTCTCCGGATAAAAAATGCCCTCAACTGAAGTATAATAACCGAATATTATAAAGA
>JAAZBN010000105.1 GCA_012513795.1 Bacteroidales bacterium
ATAGGCGCCCTGCTGTACCTCAAATCGAAGCAGTTTGCCGGGTGGACTGGAGAGACAGCATTAAGGACGAACTACATCGAGTTATCTAATGATGATAATTTTATGGTTGAGTTCGCGATGAACATGAATTTCAACTCATCAAGTTCAAAAAAGATGTAAAGTACTGGTGTCTGTGCCTGAATTGATATTAGATACAAGGGCAATTGACACTGCAGAGAGCAACAGGAAACCGGAAATTAATCGAACAGAACAGGAGAATAACCAATGGAAGAGACAGAACGCAGAGTATTCGGGCCGGTGCCTTCACGAAGGCTGGGCAAGAGCCTGGGAGTTAATAATATACCTTTCAAGGTCTGCAGCTACTCATGCAGGTATTGCCAGCTGGGAAAAGGAATCAGGATGCAGGCGGATAGACAGGAATTCTTTGATCCTGAGATGCTTGCAGGTGAAGTCAGGGAGCTGCTTGACAAAACCCAGGGCACGGCCGATTTTCCGGATTATGTAACAATTGTTCCTGATGGTGAGCCAACGCTTGACATAAACCTCGGGGTGCTGATAGAGAGGCTGAAGGCGCTGGAGGTACCGGTGGCGGTTATAACAAACAGCTCATTGCTGCATATGGAGGAGGTAAGAGACGACCTGATGAAGGCTGATTATGTTTCCATCAAGGCTGATGCTTTCAGCAGGGAGACATGGAAGAGACTCAATATTCCACACAGGACCCTTGACATAGATAAGATCAGGGATGGAATAATGACCTTTTCAGGGCTTTACTGGGGCAAACTGGTTACTGAGACGATGCTGGTAAAGGATATCAATGATTCACCTGCGGAGATTAATAATACTGCCGGGATAGTCCGCATGATCAACCCGCACACTGCCTATATATCAATACCTACGCGTCCTCCCGCCTTCAGTGGCGTCATGCCCGCCGATGAGGATCGGGTGCTGGAGGCCTATCATGCCTTCGCACAGCAGGTGGACAATGTTGAACTGCTGACCGGTTATGAGGGAAATGAGTTCTCTTCAACCGGCAGGTTCAGGGAGGATATTCTCGCCATCACGGCAGTGCATCCGATGAGGGAAGATGCGGTGACCGAACTGCTTGCCAGGAGCAATGAGTGTGAAGAGACACTGGAGATAATGATAGGAGAGGAGCTTCTCCGGAGGGTTGTTTATGGCAGCCACACCTATTACATGAGGCGTTTCAGGAGGTAATAAGCCTATGGTCAGGTTCACTCACGACATAAGTTTGTTTATTTTGCCAAATAAAAAGTACAATGGAAATGTCAGCACAATCCCCTGTCAGGCAGCTGGCTGCAGTGCATGACCTGTCAGGGGTAGGACGAACCTCACTCTCGGTAGTCATTCCGATTCTGTCAACCATGGGGGTGAAGGTCTGTTCCCTTCCCACTGCTGTCCTCTCATCGCATAGCCGTTATGAAGGGTTTCATTTTACCGATCTCACAGACCAGATGAAGCCCATCATAGAACACTGGAAGCAGCTCGGCATGGCCTTTGATGCCGTCTACAGCGGATTCCTCGGATCACCAAGGCAGGTCAGCATAGTGGAAGAGGTGATAGATACTCTCTGCCGTGATCAGTCGATGGTGGTGACAGATCCGGTGCTGGGCGACAATGGCATTCTTTACAGCTCTGTCAATAAGGAGATGGTATCAGAGATGCGCAGGCTGGTCAGGAAGGCTGACATCATCACTCCGAACCTTACGGAGGCGGCCCTGCTCCTGGGAGAGACTTACCCGGAAGAAACAGGGGATAATAAGATGAAGGAGTGGCTATTGCGGCTCTCTGAAGCAGGACCGGGGGTTGTGGTGATCACCAGCGTGCCGCAAACGGGGGAGAGCAAGAGATTCTCAGTTATGGCATATAACAGGAGAGGCAACCGGTTCTGGAGAGTGCCCATAGATTATGTGCCGGCTGATTTTCCCGGCACAGGCGACTGTTTCACCAGTGTCCTGACGGGTGCCATGCTCCAGGGAGACAGCCTGCCGGTGGCCCTTGACAGGGCTGTTAACTTCATTTCATACGGAGTAAGGGCAACCCTGGGTTATACATATGACCAGAATCAGGGGATAATCCTGGAACGTATACTGAACAGGCTGAACTTCCCGATGCCTGTGAGCAGTTATGAGATCCTATGAGCTGCCCGGCTCTTTTTCTGACAATTATAATTTGTCTGAGCAATCTGTTAACCTGAAATCTTCAGGTTCATTTAAGCATGGTTCTCAGACCTGTGATCTGAGAAGGTTCCATGGGTCCTGTACTGTTCAAAGCGGCCTATATCATGCAGCAGAGCGATGATTTAAGCCAGATTGAGTTCCATCTTGCTCAGCCCCGGCTCATTTCCAGGCTTGTTTAGACAAATTATAAATAAGCAACTCTTTTTTTTAAAAGAGTGGGAAAACTCTTTGGCACCAGGTTTGTTATTATTTTCGTACAAACCTGAAACAGATGAAAAAGAGAGTTATAATTATTGCAGCCGTTTTCTCCATGGTAGTTGCTCCGGCACTGTCACAGAAATCGTTCTACGACTTTACCGTTGAGACCATAGACGGCGAGCAGTTCAGTTTTTCTGAGCTTAAAGGGAAAAAGGTGCTGATAGTGAATACCGCTTCAAAATGCGGCCATACACCCCAGTATAAGGACCTGGAGCTGTTGCACAAGGCCTATAAGAACAAAGTGGTGATTATTGGATTTCCTGCCAATAATTTCATGAACCAGGAGCCCGGAAGCAATGAAGATATCAAGGAGTTCTGCGACAGCAAATACGGGGTGACATTCCCCATGATGGCAAAGATCTCAGTCAAGGGAGATGACATGCACCCGCTCTACAGATGGTTGACGAGCAAGAGCGCCAACGGCGTGCTTGACTCAGAGGTGTCATGGAATTTTCAGAAATACCTGATTGACGAGAACGGCAACCTGGTTGGGTTCCTGAAGCCTGCTGTAAAGCCCCTTTCAGACGAGGTGGTGCACTGGGTGACGAAGGGGCAGGTCACCCAGGCAAAATAAAGTCTGATAACCACTATAATGACGGCCGGCATTCCCGGCCGTTTTTCTTTTCCTGATGCCGGATACGTTTTAAACCTGCCTGCAAAGAACTTTTTGTTTAACTTGTTGTTATACATAAAAAATAAAAGTCATGGCAGATCTGAGAACACGTTACATGGGTATTGAACTGAAAAACCCGATCATTGCAGGAGCAAGCAATATGTCAACTGACCTCCACAAGCTGCGTCAGCTGGAGGAGGCGGGTGTGGCAGCCATAGTCTACAAATCGCTCTTTGAAGAGCAGGTGCAACTGGAAAATCTTGAGCTTTATGAGCGTAAGACCGAATATGAACACCGTCACGCGGAGCAGGTGACGCTCTTCCCCAACTCAGAGTCGGTGCCGGAATCGCCTGACGACTATCTTCTTAATTTAAGGAAAGCCAGGGAGGCTGTTTCTGTGCCCCTTTTTGCCAGCCTCAATGCAATCTCAGAAGAGGTATGGGTTGAGTATGCCGCAAAGGCAGCGGCGACAGGTATTGACGGCCTCGAACTTAATTTCTATTCACTTCCTGACGAATCAGGAACTGACAGACAGTCAATAGAGGAGCGGCAGATTGATACGCTGAGCAAAGTAAAGGCTGCGGTGAAGATCCCTGTTGCAGTGAAGCTCACGCCATATTACACCAACACACTGAAATTCATAAGCGGGCTTGATAAGGCCGGAGCAGATGCAGTTGTAATCTTTAACAGGCTTTTGCAACCTGATATTGACATTTTTACAGAGAAACATACTATGCCCTATAATCTGAGCAGCAGTGAGGACAACAGGCTCCCGCTGAGATTCACGGGAATGCTTTTCGGAAACGTCAAGGCATCTGTATGTTCGTCAACCGGAATCTACTCAGCCAATGATGCCATCAAGATGATCCTTGCCGGAGCAGATGCTGTTCAGGTAGTAAGCACACTCTACCGCAACGGTGTTGACGTGGTTAAGTCGCTTACCGAAGAGATCGGCAAATGGATGGATGGTCATGGCTATGCTGACATTAACAGTTATCGCGGGAAGCTGTCAATGAAAAAGTCAGAGAATAAACTCCCCTACACAAGGGCACAGTACATTGATTTTATGATGAATTCAGGGGATATTATGAAGAAGTACCGCTCGCTCAGCTGACGGTCTTACGCGGGTGGGATTCCGGTTCCGGTACGGATCCGGGATAATCTGTTTCAAGGGCCCTGAGCAGTAACCAGGCAGAGAGAGAGGAGAGACGGATGGCTTCATGCAGACCATCCGTTTTTGTAAGCAGCCTGTCATTTCCCCTGAGTAGGCTAAGATAGAGGGAAGCATAATCCTCAGGAGATGGATTGCCCGGGGCAGAGCTTCCGGTAGCGTTCCTCTTGAACAGTGGCTTAAGCATCTTTATCTCCAGTCTGTGCAGTTTCTCCCTCAACCGTTCTATCCTGCTGTGCCCCTGTGCAAAATCCCTCAGCAGCAGTGGATTTCTGGATGCAAGGTCGTTCAGCCTCCTTGCCCTCTCCTCGCCATAAAGAACCAGGATGACAGAGAGTGGTTCATCTGATCTGGCCAGGTTGCTCAGTGGTCCGGTAATTTTCTTAATCTCCATATCAACCACCGCATCATATATTTCAGCCTTGTTTTTGAAATACATGTATAGAGTACGCCTGCCTCGTCCGGCTGCCGCTGCTATTGTCTCCATGGTGGTCCTTCGCAGACCAACTGTGGCGAACAGACCTGCCGCCACATCAACAATCATCTCCCGTGTACCCCTCTTTGTCATTGCACAAAAAAAGAAATATGTGCAAAGTTAGCAAAGGGTTGAAAATATGGCTTATTTTTAAGGATTTATTCATTAATCGGACAGTAATGAGAAAGATTTTTTCGGTATTCATGTGTCTGCTGCCCCTGGTGGCAGCCGGACAGGCTATTTTAGACAAGCCACTGAGTGCCAGGTTAACAGGGTATGATATAGATGTGACCCTTGATCCTGAAAAGCATATTGTCAGCGGCATGATGACTGCCTGGTGGGTAAACAACTCATCCATGCCGGTAGGGGAGGCGATGATGCACATGTATCTCAATGCCTTCAGCAGCAATAAAAGCACATTTGCTTCGAGAGGCAACTGGTCGGCCTCTGGCAAGGATGGATGGGGATGGGTGAAGGTCAGTTCTATGAGTGACAGAAAAGGAAATGACCTGACCGGCTTGTATGGTTATGTATCGCCCGATGACGGCAATGAACATGACAAAACGGTATTAAGGATTGCTTTGCCGGAGCCTGTTGCTCCCGGGGACACTCTTGTATTGAAACTGGATTTTATATCGAAGCTGCCCTCACCGATACGGAGGACAGGCTATGACGAAGACTTCCACTTCGTGGCTCAGTGGTTCCCGAAATTCGGGGTTTATGAGACGGCCGGCATGCGTCAGCGCGAGGCCGACGGTTGGAATTGCCACCAGTTTCACCCCAATTCGGAATTTTACTCAAATCATTCGGTGTACAATGTATCAGTGACCCTGCCCTCTGAATTTGTTACAGGTTCGGGCGGGATGCTTATTGAGGAGATTGACCTTGGCGACGGTCTCAAGAAGGTTGTCTGGAGGGCGGAGGATATTGTTGATTTTGCGTGGACTGCTTGGCCGGGCTATGAGGTTCTTGACAGGAAGTGGAATCATGTTGATATTACCCTGCTAACCAGTAAAACTGGATTGTCAAAGGCTGACAATCATTTTGAGGCTGTTATCTATGCGCTTGAGTATCTGAACGAGAGAGTAGGGCCTTATCCATGGCCTCATCTTACTTTTGTAGATCCTCCTTTTAACGGGTCAGGTGCAGGAGGGATGGAGTATACCACCCTGTTCACAACCATGGGTGCCGGAGCTATCCCTTCATTCATGAAGATGGCGGAGATGGTCACAATACATGAATTCGGTCATTCCTATTTTATGGGAATGCTGGCAAGCAATGAGTTTGAGGAACCATGGGTTGACGAGGGCATAAATTCATACTGGGAGCAACGGATTGTTGACCATTACTATGGCGACGGCTACGGGCTCCTGAGGCTTCCATTCCTCAAGATGTCTGATGCTGACCAGGGAAGGATCAGCTATGTTACATCACCCAATCGCACAATTGCTACCAATGATCTGCCCTCGTGGATGTATCCTCACGGCACCTATTCCATGATGTCCTACAATAAAGCAGCAGTATGGCTTCATACACTTGAGGGAATTATCGGCACTGAAACCATGGACAATGTTTTCAGGGAGTATTATCGACGCTGGGCTTTCAAGCATCCTTCGGGACAGGATTTCATTGCTGTTGTCAATGATGTGGTGAAGAACGAACACGGGAACCGGTTCGGCGAAGACATGAACTGGTTCTTTAACCAGGTGCTTTATGGCCAGGGCGAATGCGATTACAGGGTGTCAGGCATCACCAGCAACAGGATAAGAAGCTATTCCGGCGTGGTAAACGGTGATTCTGTTACCTATACCCGAAGTGACCGGTCCAGTGATACACTGTATCTCTCCAGGGTAAGCCTTGAGCGGCTGGGCGAGGTAATACTTCCCGTTGAGGTGCTGATAGGGTTTGATACTGGCGAAGAGGTTCTGGAAAATTGGGATGGTACCGGTGCCTACAAGGACTATGAGTATACCGGGGTCGGGCAGGTTGTGTGGGCAAAGATTGATCCCTATGACAAGATTGACATTGATATCAACCGGATGAACAATTCATTCACCCTGGATCCTTCTGGAGCGACCACCAGACGGATGATGAACAAGTTCATGTTCCTGGTGCAGATGATGATTTCAATATTTACTCTTTAAATTTACCGGTATGACTCTTTTCAATACATTGAAGAATGGAGCCGTGAAAGCGGTCTCGTCATATAAGCAGATCCTTCTTATATGGGTAACCACTCTGATTCTTGTTCTTGCTGTGGGCTTTCCGCTGAGAGCTTTTCTCAATATGATCTTCGACAGCAGTATGATTGTTGAAAAACTCAATGACGGATTTGACATTGGCGTTGCCGGAGACATTGGCAGGCCGTTCGGGGCGCTGATGGCTTCAGCCTCTGCAGGAACTTTTCTGCTTTCCATAGCAGGGTTTTTCCTGATGACATTCTTTGCCGGTGGTCTCTTCAGGCGGTTCACAATGGCATGGGGCCGACAGAAGGTATCCGATTTTCTCAGGGCATCGGCAAACAATTTCTTGCCCTATCTCAGGATCGCAATTTTGATGATGCTTATCATCGGAGTCCTCACTTTCATTATGATCGGCCTGCCAGGAATTATCACCATGGCCATAACAGGCATGCAGACCCCGTCAGGGATTGTTATGAAAATTCTTTACGTATTGTGGGTTCTTGTAATGCCCGTCTGGCTTTTTGTTGCCGATGCCTCCCGCAGATGGGTAGCAGCCACAGGATCACACAAGACCTTCAGGGCACTGGGGGCAGGCTTCAGGGCGCTCAGGGAGAGATTCTGGCTTTCATACGGCACCGTGCTTGCAGTATTGCTTATCAATGCCGCATTTGTCGCGGCAGTTTTCTGGTTTGCTTCCATTGCCACACCGGACAAGGGCATTATGGTGTTTCTTTTCTTTCTTGCCACGCAGACACTGGTTATCATACGGCTCTTCATGAAGGCCTGGCGGTATGCAGCTGTTTGCGAGGCAGTGCAGTAAAAAAATATAACAGAATGCATACGGGAAAGTGTGAATACTTATATACTGACTTAATCAACTAATAATGATCAGGATAACTTCCATTTTTTATTTGGCACTTTTATCAGTGTTCCTGTTGGCTTTGTTGCCTGCAAAGGTATCAGCACAGTCAAAGCAACCCGTTCTCAAAGGCACCGAGCGTGTGAAGATGTTCAGCGCCCAGGCTGATATGCGGGAGGCATCCCCCTATAAAGATATGCACTGGCAGTATATCGGCCCCACAAATATCAGTGGCAGATGCACTGATGTAGAAGCTGTTTCGCCAAGGGGCGGCCAGTATGCAATATGGGTAGGGTCAGCCACCGGTGGTGTATGGAAATCGGTTAATGAAGGAACCACCTTTGAGCCAGTCTTTGATGAGATGCCAACGGCGTCCATTGGCGACATCGCAATTGACCCAAAGAATCCTGATGTGGTATGGGTTGGCACAGGTGAAGCAAATATTTTCCGAAGCTCCAACGCCGGATGCGGTGTATTTAAAACCACTGACGGCGGTCAGAGCTGGAGCCTTATGGGACTTGAAAATACTCATACTATAGGCAGGATCAGGATAAGCCCTGAAAATACTGACATAGTTTATGTTGCATCACCCGGACACGAGTGGACACCTAACGAGGAAAGGGGTCTGTACAAAACCATTGACGGGGGCAAAAGCTGGACCAGGATCCTTTCGGTGAATCAGAATGCAGGTGTTGTTGATGTTGTACTGGATCCCCGTGATCCAAATACAATCTATGCAACCACATGGGAGCGCATAAGGCTGAAATGGAATGACCCCCGCACATGGCCGGAGACACGTCACTGCGGGGTGTGGAAGTCGACTGATGCAGGAAAAACATGGAAGGAGATCAATGATGGTCTTCCTGCTCCGCAGCACCGCGGTCGGATCGGCATTGATATTTCACTCTCCAATCCTGATGTGCTCTATCTCCTGCTTGACAACTATGAGATAGCCTACAAGGCACAGCCCGGCGAGCTTGATTCATATGGCAGGCAGAAACAGGATGTTATCAAAGGCGCTACTGTTTACCGTTCTGACAACGCAGGTTCGTCATGGAAGCAGGTCAGCGGACTCACAGAAGAGACAAAGGTATATATGGAGCGTCATTCGGGAACATATGGATGGGTCTTCGGGCAGATCAGGGTCGATCCGAAGGATGAAAATACTGTGTATTCACTGGGCATTCAGCTCCACCAGTCGGTCGACGGGGGCGCCACCTTCAAGCCTTTGAGAGGACCGCATGCTGATCATCATGGACTCTGGATTGATCCGCAGAATCCCAATTATCTGCTCAATGTGCAGGACGGAGGTTTGACCATTTCATATGACAAAGGCGCCACGTGGAAGTACCCCATTGATGTCCTTCCTCTTGCCCAGTTCTACAACATTGCATATGATTTCAGCGAACCGTTCAGGGTCTTCGGATCTATACAGGATCATCACAGTTTCTACGGCAGTGTGGATCTCTCACGCGGACGTGACAGGGTACAGCCGGTGGAGTTTACAAATACCCTTGGAGCTGAAGGCAGCTCACATGCAGTGGACCCACGTGACAATAATACCATTTATTCCAGCACCTTCTACGGTGCTCTTGCCAGGGCTGAGGTGGACAATTATCCGGCCAGTCGCAAGGATCTGCTGCCGGTAAGGTACAGTGATGAGCCAAAGCTGAGGGGCCAGTGGGTTGCACCAACGCTGCTTTCACCACATAACCCGGACATTGTTTTTCACGGCATGCAGTACGTCATGATGTCACGTGACAAGGGTAACACATGGGAGTTCATAAGCCCTGACCTCACCTTCAATGATCCGAAGAAATCAGGTGACATAAACTATCAGACCATACAGGCTCTTGACGAGTCTCCTCTGAGAGCGGGTCTGCTTTATGCAGGGACCGATGATGGCAGGATATGGCGTACAAAAGACGGCGGAAAGGTCTGGACCGAGCTGAAGCCTAAAAACGTACCGGTCAGGTGGGTGTCTCGTATTGTGGCTTCAAAATATGATCTGGGGACAGTCTACATGACACAGACAGGAAGACGTGATGATGATTTCCAGGTTTATGTATGGAAGTCGACTGATTTTGGTGACACCTGGACTGACATTTCAGGCAACATACCCGTGGGACCGGTTAACGTCATCAGGGAAGACCCGGTCAAGGAAGATATTCTGTATGCAGGAACGGACGCGTCAGTATATATCAGCAAGGACGGCGGTGCAAGGTGGGATATACTTGGCGATCTGCCATTTGCCTATGTGCATGACCTCCAGGTTCATCCCCGGGACAATATGATTATCATCGCCACTCACGGACGTGGTATGTTTGTGCTTGACGTCAATCCAATCAATGAGAAGAACAAGGTACGCAGACCAGGGTGGTAATCAGTCCCGCAACGTGGCAGTGAGAACAGGGACCATCAGGCTTGTCAGGCGCATACATCGTCTGACCGCATCATTCCTTTCCGTGACGTTGCTTATTGTAGCCGTAACAGGGATACTGCTCGGCTGGAAGAAGAACAGCAATGGTTACCTCCATCCTGACTCTCACCAGGGAACCACAACAGATATAGCCCGGTGGCTTCCGCTTGACTCTCTGAGAACGATAGCCATAATGCGGTTGCATGAGACGGCCGGGGAAGAGCTGAGTGAGGAGCTTGACAGGATAGACATAAGGCCTGATTACGGAATGGTGAAATTTGTGTTTGCTCACCATTACCACGGAATCCAGCTTGATGCCGCAACGGGTGAGTTGCTCCATCGTGAGCGCCGCAGATCAGATGTGATAGAGGATATACATGACATGTCACTGGCAGATAAGCTCCTGGGTTTTGAGAGTGAGATAATCAAACTTATCTACACCTCATTTGTTGGGTTGTCGCTTATTCTTTTCACCATAACAGGCATATGGCTCCGGTACTTCACCGGGCAACGCAAAAGGAGCAGATAACATATCCTTTCTTCACGCGGCCAGCAGGCACAAGAATATCACGGCGCTGCCAGTCGCAGGACCGCTCCGGACCCGGTGCCGAATGCAACTTTTTGTCTTACAGTTCAGGTACTATGTAGTAGTATGACGTGAGCGAAAAACTGACAGTGGTTTTCACCCAATGCCACATCTCTATATCGGCTTTCAGGGATTCATTGAAGGGTATGGCATCGAGGATGCGGTAACGCATGTTCACACTCATCCCCGGATGGAAGTTGCCATCCCCGGCAGGCTGTGCTATCAGTGGGTGGTCAAAGCGTTCCGGACGGCACCAGGCATAGCCGAAGTAGTCCTCTGTTCCGGTGCCTATTGATGACGGGAAGGTCTCACCGTCAACGTATATCTTCTCGTCGCCTTCACCCCACCAAGCATCCGCCGTATTGAAAATGGTGATGGCATCGCCGGCATAGAGTCCTTTTCCTTTCAGCTCCGCGATGGTGACATCGGAATGAAGGCCTGTTCCGCCTGTGTTTTCAGCCCCTGCTGCCTCGAAGTTGTCATATTCCCTCCAGGATGCACCGAAGTGCATTGAGGAGTTGTCCCACCTGTATGGAGTAAGTATCAGTTGCGCACTTATGCCGATGCTCTCTTCTGACCCGTTGCAGATGCTTATCCGGCAGCTGTCGCGAAAGGGCATCAGCCAGGAGGAACTTAATGTGCCAGCCGTATCAACGGCAGTGAAGCGTGTCCTGTAGCTGTTGAACGAATAACCCGTACCGAAAAAGTTCCCTGCCGGCACTTCAACTGTCTGTTGGCCGTCAAAGGCCATCCTGATGACCGTTCCTTCCAGCGCCGCTGCTGTGTCATTCGCGTTTAGCACAACAGAGAAACCGGCAACTGCAACTCCTTTTTTGCTGACCGGGAGCGATATTTCTGTTCCTGGTGCCAGCGTCCCTTCAATCCTCTTTATCAGATCCTTTTCTGGTTTTCCTTCAGTGCTGGATGCAAGGTCAGAGGCACAGGCAGCTACTGCGAACAGATCGCCATTGCTGAATTCGCGATTCATTGATTCAATCCTCGTGCCTTTCTCGAAGAGCCTTGCATTGATGTTGTAGTATATTGAGGGTTGACGCCTTTGCGGGGTGATGATGATGGAGTCGTTTTCAAGTGTTATCCTGCATCTTTCGGAGAAGGGTATGGGCAGGTAAAGGTTGTACCCCCTTCGCTGTAACGCAGTTAGTGGCGAAACCGAACTGCTGAGAGGTGCGGGGGCCAGAACACCTTCCCCGACCAGTTGAGGGGCCATCCCTTCGATGACAGGCGTCGGCTGCCCGTCAAAATATACCCTGATGTATGAGTTGAGTGCGTTTTCGTTTCCGAAGGTCATCCACCAGCGTACTATGGCGCCGGGGCCGTCTGCCTCAAGCATCACGAATTCACGTCGGCCCTCATTTACCTCCTCACGGATAAAATGAGTGTAATCGTTGTTTGCGAACCACCCGGCGCTGTCAGGGTGGATGCTGCGTCTGTCGTACGAGCTGAACTGCACCAGGCTGTAAGAGGGGGCAGAGAAGCGTGTGAGTGTTTCCGGGTCAGCCATCTCTTTCAGGAGTGACCGGAAGGTGATAATATTTTCATTCCTGCATGAGGAGGTCAGGATGCAGATTACCATCGCAACCGGCAGGATTATCCTCAGTGTGTGCTTTTTCATTTATCAGGGTTTGGGAATAAAGTTATTCATTCTTTTACAATTCTTATTGGTCCACGGCCAATATCCACCGGCGGGCATTGCTGATACCATGTCCATACTGCAGACTGGTACTGCCGACTGCCGACTGGTACTGCCGACTGGTACTGCCGACTGGTACTGCCGACTGCCGACTGGTACTGCCGACTGATACTGCCGACTGGTACTGCCGACTGGTACTGCCGACTTCTAAGTATAAATACCCCCGAAAAATGGGCTAAAATCCCGTTCCTGACCTCAAAAGTCATGACTACTTTTGACATTCCCCTAATGGGCATTAAATCAAACTATGGAAGATCTGTATTCAAGACTCATGCAGGATGTCCGTTTCGAGGAGGGACTGAAAGCCTGTATGAACTGCGGAATCTGTACTGCCATCTGTCCTGCTGCTGAGTATTATCACTATGATCCGCGCAGGATAGTTGATCTGGTTCAGACCCGTAACAATAACATAATCAAGGAGTTACTCAAGAGCGAGACCATCTGGTACTGCGGCCAGTGCATGAGCTGCAAGACCCGCTGTCCCAGGGGCAATACCCCGGGTATGGTGATCATGGCCCTCAGGAAACTGTCGCAGGAACTGGGATATTTCACCTCGTCAGAGAAAGGCAGGCAGCAGTTCGCCATAAAGCGCACCGTGGGTGACAACGTGCTCAAACACGGGTACTGCATCGTCTCTTATGATGTTGACCCGGAGGTTCATCCGGAGCAAGGTCCGGCATGGGAGCACTATTACAATCATCTTGACGCTTCCCTGGCCCGCCTGGGTGGTGAGCTGAACGGCAGTGAGGGGCCTACCCGCCTGATTCCCGGCGAGGTGCTTGATGAGCTGAAGAGAATCTTCGAGGTTACCGGCGGACATGATCTTTATGACGCCATAGAGGATGCCTCCGAAAAGAAGGCAGAGGAGATGGGGATGGAGTTTAAGAAGGAAGGTCGTGATTTTGAGTATTACAGGCATGTAGTGTCAGCAGACAGCGGATGCCACCAGTGTGAACCTGAGGATGTCAGGAGGGAGGTCTATGAAACCCGAAGGTAAGAAGCGTATCTGGGCCGAGTACCAGAAAGAGATACCGGATGATCATTTCTTTTATGTCAGGTCATGCATCAGACAGACATTCTTTGCCGGATCTGAACAGTATTTCCTGAAGATACTGCGTGAGGACCTGGGCAAGGATGTATACGAGGACCCGAGGCACACCACCTGCACGGGCATAGGTTATCATGGTGATGTTGTCCCCTTTGAAACCATACAGACAGTAGTAGCAAGGCATTTTGCCCTCGCCACCGAGGCAGGATACAGGCATATAGCTATCTCATGCGTCACCTCGTTCGGCATTTACTCGGAGATACTTGAGACCTGGAAACACTTTCCGGAAACCCTTGAGCGCACACGGGAGGATCTGTACAAGGCTACCGGCCGCACTTTCGAGGTACCCGAGACCATCTCGCACACAAGTGATATCATCTATAAATTCAGGGAGGAGATAGCGCGCAAGGCGAAGTATAATCTCGTTGACGCTGCCACAGGCAAACCTCTGAAGGTGGTGGAGCACATCGGCTGCCACTATTCGAAGATGTTCCCGAAGTACGGTGTCGGCGGAGCTGAATTCCCTCATGTGCTGGTGGGGATGGTGGAGTCCTGGGGCGGTGATATCATCGATTACCCCGAAAGACGTCACTGCTGCGGATTTGGTTTCAGGCAGTACCTGGTGCAGGCCAACAGGGGCTATTCACTCTTCGCTTCGCGCAAGAAGTTCGAGTCAATGGAACCCTACCGTCCTGATATGATCATTGCAAACTGCCCGGGATGCACCATGTTCATGGACCGCTGGCAGTATACAATCAAGGAGATTGACGGTATTACCTATGGGGCTGAGGGTCACGGTATTCCTGTGCTCACCTACGAGGAGGTAGCCGGCCTGGTGCTGGGATATGATCCCTGGGAGCTGGGACTGCAGTACCACAATGTGCAATCGTTGCCTCTCCTCCGCAAGATGGGTATCAAGGCTGACCCGGAACGCCGTTTCCTTGACAGAGATGGAAGCAGGCTGCCTGAGCCTGCAAACCTGATTGATGGATGAAAACAGTGCCCAAACATGTGCTTGTTGCCGGTGGCGGCGTGGCCGGCATGGAAGCCGCCGGCGCCCTGGCAGAGATGGGTTACAGGGTCACCCTCGTGGAGAAGGGCGATGATCCCGGCGGACACCTGTTGCAGTGGCACGCTCTCTTCCCCGACCGCAGGCCGGCAGATGAGGTGAGGAGCTACCTTAGGAAGAGGGCAGGGCACCATAACATAAACATCATTACCAGAACAACCGTGGAAAAGGTGAGGCATCACCCCGGCGGAGTGAGAGTGATCCTCTCAGGCGGGACCGAGGAGGAGGCTGATGCGGTGATTGTAGCCACCGGCTTTGACCTTTTCGATGCTCATCGTAAGGAAGAGTATGGCTACGGTATCTATGATAATGTCATCACTTCGGTTGACCTGGAGGCGATGTTCAACCGTGGCAGGCTGGAAAAAGCTGACGGCACGGTGCCGTCACGCATAGGGCTGATCCATTGCGTGGGCTCGCGCGACGAAAAGGTCAATAACAACCACTGCTCAAAGGTGTGCTGTGTGACCGCAGTCAAGCAGGCGATAGAGATAAGGCAGATGCTGCCCTCGTGTGAGGTTTTCTGTTTCTACATGGATATGAGGATGTATGGTCCTTATTATGAGGAGCTCTACCGGGAGTCGCAGGAGGTACATAATGTCAATTTCATCAGGGGGAAGGTATCAGAAGCATCCGTAAATATAAACAACAGGCTGGTAATAAAGGTAGAGGACACGCTGGCCGGCAGACCTCTGAAGATGGAGCTTGACATCATGGTGCTGATGGTAGGGATGGAGATGGCTGAGTCAGGAGCGAAGCTTGCCGAAGCATCGGGATTCAGGCAGGGAATAAACAGGTTCCTGGAGTCAGGGGACCATCATTACGGAAATAACCTGAGCGGCATAAAGGGGGTCTTCTATGCCGGCACATGTACTGCACCAATGAACATAACCGATACCATCTCCCATGCCAGGGCGGCAGTGGCAGAGACAGTAAGGTATCTGAAGGCATGATGAGCGCAACAGGGGCAAATAAGTTTGGTTTTGCTATCAACCGCAGCAGGATGATAGACTATGACTCTTCCGACAGGAAGGTGAGGGAGTATATCACAAGCAGGGAACCCAGTTTCAGGCTCTGTTTTGCCTGCGGGGGATGTACGGCCACATGCACCGCCGGCCAGCATACCTCATTCAATCTGAGGCGGATGAATACCTACATAAGAAGGGGGGAGATAGAACCCCTTCGTGAAGAGGTTACCCGCTGCATGCTGTGCGGCAAGTGTCTGCTTGTATGCCCCCGGGGGGTCAATACACGCAATGTGGTGGCTGTCGCAGCTGAAGCTATAAGAAAACTGGAGAGGAATGAACTCTGATCTCTTCGTCATACCGTTTAACCTCGGGCTCTATTTCATCCTGATATACAGCGTGGTGCGAAGCGTTGCCTGGTTCCGCAGCCTCTCACGTCCTGACAAGCTGCGCCTGCAGAGAGGTTTCTTCGGAAGACCTTTTATGGACAGTCTTAGGGAGATCTTCATGGAGAGCCTGTTGCACCGGAAGATATTCAGGAAGAATCCTGTGCTCGGGTATATGCATATGAGCCTGGCTTTCGGCTGGTTCCTGCTGATTGTATTTGGCACCATCGAAGCCGATTTCTTCGGGGAGAAGCATCTGAATCCGCCGTCGCATGCCATATTCTTCAGGTGGTTCAACCCGGAGCACGGGGCAGAAGGGCTGGCGCGCATTTATAATGTCTGGATGGACTTCCTGCTTGCATTCATCCTGTCAGGGCTGTTACTGGCTGTGATAAAGAGATTCACGCCCCGGATGATGGGGATGAAGAAGACCACGAGACATACCTGGACAGACCGGCTGGCACTGACGAGCCTCTGGCTGATCTTCCCCTCGAGGCTGCTTGCAGAGAGCTTTACCTGCGGTGCACATGGCAGTGGCAGTTTTCTTACGGGTAACCTGGGCTCCGCCCTGGCATCATTCCTTCCAGCGGCGGAGATAGCTCCCTGGTTCTGGTGGCTCTACTCCATCTCACTGGGGACATTCTTCTTTATGTTGCCTATCTCCAGATACTTCCATATTCCCGTGGAGCTGTTCCTTATTTTTATGCGCAACTCGGGCATTACCACTGGCGACAGACACTCATCATATACCGAGGTGCAGACGCATGCGTGCTCTTCATGCGGGGTTTGCATCAGCGTATGCCAGATGAGCTATGCTGCGGGTATCAATGATATCCAGTCGGCCTACTTTATCAAAGGTCTGAGGAATGACAGGGATATCTCGGCCATTACGGCCAACTGTCTCATGTGCGGCAGGTGTGAGGAGGTTTGTCCTGTAGGCATTGAGCTGGGACCCATGAGGTTGATAGAGAGGCGCCAGGGAGAGAGAGCGGACAGGACTCTGAGCCTGCCTGAAAGATACTCTGTCATGAGGAAGAGGAGTGTCACCGAGAAGGTGCCGACACAGTCATACGGATACCTTGTCAGGGAAGAGCCGGAGAAAGCTGAGGTGCTCTTTTTTGCCGGCTGCATGACTCATCTTACCCCATCGGTTATTGCAGCCATGAAGAGAATTATGGAGAGTGCCGGGGTGAAGTACAGGTTCATGGATGAAAAGGGCGGCGTCTGCTGTGGCAGGCCATTGATGCTTGCCGGAAGGGACAGAGAGGCGAGAGAGCTGATAAACCATAATTCAGACATCATCTGGAAATCAGGAGCAAAGATTCTTGTAACATCATGCCCCATCTGCTATAAGGTCTTCAGGGAGAGTTATTATCTCGAAGCAACGGTGATGCATCACTCGGAGTTCATCAACCTGCTTATTGAGGAGGGTTCACTCCGCCTTGGATACCTGCACAGAAAGGTTGTATATCATGATCCATGTGAGCTTGGCAGGGGTTCAGGCATTTACGAAGAGCCAAGGGCCGTTATAAGCTACGTGGCCGAGCTGCTGGAGGCCTCGCAGGAGCGAAGCATGTCACTCTGCTGCGGAGGAAGCCTGGGCAACCTTACCCTGGCATCAGGAAAGAAAGCAATGATTGCAGCCGACGCGGCTCGAATCCTGACCATGTCGTCGCCCGATGAACTCATCACAGCCTGCCCGCTCTGCAAGAAAACCTTTGTTCAGGCAACAAAAACTAAAGTCAGCGATATTGCCGAGCTTGTGGCCGCCGCCCTGCCCGCGCCGTCAAAAAGAGTGGCCAGAAGAAGATCTGCAAGGGCTACAGTCAGGGCAAACGATGCCGGTTGATTTTTTTTTGCCTGGTGTAATCATTTGATCACAGGGTATATTAATTGTCAAAATTTTACGTTTACTTTGAGGCCGCAAATTCCGGATGAACTCTGGAATGGTTTTTGATGTTTTGGAATAGAAAAAGTATTTGTCGGAGGATGAAAAGATTTATTAATGTTTTTGTTGTTTTAGCTCTTGCAGCTGTTGTTGGTTTTACATCGTGTGGGAATGATGGAAGCAATAAAGGATCAGGAGAGGATGGAATGGTCGTTGGCGGTGACAAGGATGGAAGTGTAGTGTTGCGTATAGCTGATGCTGAGCTCATTCAGGTTGATGACAACCCTGAGTACAATACTGCTGAATGGCTCTTCACGGTTGACAAGCCGGGGCGTTATGATGTTTGGCTTTCCACACTTACAATTGATACAACCAGTCTTCGTTTCAATAACAATGTGATCATCACTGCCGGTGAGACCAGACTGGCAAAAAAGCCCATAGGTGACGAGATAGTGACTGATGACCGGAACGTCAGGGAGCCCTGGTTCAGGGCTGATGCGCATATGGGATCAATTTTCTTCGCCAAGCCCGGTGAATACCCGGTTCAGGTTATAAGTGACAGGGTAGAGCCTCATCCGTCTGATGTGTCGCAGCTGAGTATGGATAAGCACACGCTTATTACCTCAGTGATACTGAAGCCAAAGGTTAACTGAGTGTAATGCCGGCAGGTTTAACGTGCCTGCCCTATGCTTTTTTCAATCCATTTTCTTGCATTGACGAACGCCTTCATCCATGGAGTGACATCGTCATTGCGTCTGTCAGCGGGGTAGTGAGCGCACTGCCAGGGCAGGAAAGCCCTCTCCAGGTGGGGCATCATCGCAAGATGCCTGCCGTCAGCTGAACAGATACCTGCAACATCATACATTGACCCGTTGGGATTAGCAGGGTAGTTGCTCATGCTGTACTTCATGACGATGTTGTATTGCTCCTCCGGGTAGGGCAGGATAAACCGGCCTTCGCCATGCGCAACCCAGATTCCCAGTTCCATGCCGCTCAGCCCGTTGAGCATGATGGCGTGGCCATCAGTGATCTTCACTCCCAGAAAGTCTGATTCGAACTTGTGTGAGGCATTGTGTTCCAGGCGGGGCATCTCATCGTGTTCAGGCACTATCAGTCCCAGTTCGGCCATGAGCTGGCAGCCGTTGCAGACGCCGAGAGAGAGGGTGTCATTCCTCTTATAGAAACGGTCAAGTGCCTCCCGTGCTTTCCCGTTAAACCTGAACGCTCCGGCCCAGCCCTTTGCTGACCCCAGTACGTCAGAGTTGGAGAAGCCTCCCACGAACACTATCATGTTCAGTTCCTCAAGGGTTTCCCTTCCCGAGATCAGGTCAGTCATGTGCACATCCTTCACATCGAATCCGGCAAGCCAGAGGGCATATGCCATCTCGCGGTCGCCGTTCACGCCTTTCTCCCTTATTATTGCTGCCTTCACCCCGGTCTTCTTCTTCCGTTCAGGAGTGATACCCAGGGCCCTGAAGCTGCCGTTGAAGTCCTTCATTTCAAAGTGAAGGGCTTTCCTCCCATGATTTTCATATCTCTCTTTTGCCAACCCGGGCCCGCACTGCCGGCGGTCAAGCAGGTAAGAGCTCCTGTACCACAGTGATCTGCAGCTGTCGATGTCAAACTCATGACGTATTTCACCGTTGGTCACGAACAGTTTCCTTTCACTCACCGGGTGTCCTATCGGAACGAACCGTATCCTTCTCTCAAAGAGGAACTTTTCTGTCTCAGTCTCATTCTCCACCTGGATGATCACACCGGGATTCTGGCTGAAGAGCAGCTTCACTGTATCTGTCTCGCCGATCTCGGTGAGGTTCAGGGCCATGCCTCCATCGCTGTTAGCGAAGCACATCTCCAGCAGGGCGACTATCATGCCTCCGGCAGAGATATCATGCCCTGCAATTATTTTACCCTCCCTGATGAGCAACTGCAGTGCCTCGAAGGCAGCTGCGAACTGTTCCGGGTCTGCCACTCCCGGGGCCCTGTCGCCCAATGTGCCGAGTGTCTGGCAGAAGGCAGAGCCTCCCAGCTCGTGTCTCATGCCGCTCATGTCTATCCAGATGAGTGCAGTGGAGGAGTCATTCCTGATCACCGGGCTGACAATGCGCCTGACATCCTCAACTCCGGCTGCTGCGGTGATGATCACCGTTCCGGGACTATAGACAGTGCCGTCAGGGTATTTCTGGGTCATTGAGAGGCTGTCTTTGCCCGTGGGGATATTTATCCCCAGTGCTACGGCAAAGTCGCTCGCTGCCTGAACGGCATCATAGAGCCGGGCATCCTCTCCGGGGTTCCTGCAAGGCCACATCCAGTTGGCTGATAGCGAGACACTTCTCAGGCCGTCAGGCAGGGGAGCCCAGACTATATTTGTGAGAGCCTCGGCTATGGAGAGTACTGACCCGGCGGCGGCACTGACGAGGCCTGCTGCAGGGGCGTGACCCAGGGCGGTGGCCATGCCGTTCAGGCCGCGGTAGTCAAGTGTTATGGCTCCCAGGTTATTGAGAGGCAGTTGCAGTTCGCCGGTGCACTGTTGCATGGCTATCCTGCCGGTGACTGAGCGGTCAACCTTATTCGTCAGCCAGTCCTTGCATGCCACCTCCTCAAGCTGAAGGACGGCATCCAGATACCTGGCAGGGTCTGATGAGTCATACCTGACCGGGACAGCGGGACTCTCAATGGTGCTGTCATTCATGATTGTGCGCGGCGGCTTGCCAAAGAAATCGCTCAGCTGCAGGTCTATGGGTTTTTCCCCTGTTCTGGTGTTATAGAATGTGAACTGATGATCACCGGTCACCTCTCCGATTACATAGATGGGAGCCCGTTCGCGGTGTGCCACCGTGGTCAGGGTCTCAACGTCAGCCTTACGAATGACCAGTCCCATCCGTTCCTGCGACTCATTGCCGATGATCTCCCGGGCTGAGAGGGTGGGGTCACCCACCGGCAGCTTGCTTATATCTATCTTTCCACCGGTCTCTTCCACCAGTTCAGAGAGGCAGTTGAGATGGCCGCCGGCGCCATGGTCATGAAGTGACACTACCGGGTTATTGTCACTCTCGGCCATAGCTCTGAGAGCGTTGTATACTCTCTTCTGCATCTCGGGGTTGGCGCGCTGGACGGCATTCAGTTCGATAGCGGTATCAAATGCGCCAGTGTCAACAGAGGAGACGGCGCCGCCACCCATGCCAATACGGTAATTATCACCGCCGAGGAGCACAATCATGTCGCCTTTTTCGGGTCTGTCCTTGGTGCTGTCAGCTTTCTTGCCGAGGCCTATGCCGCCGGCAAGCATGATCACCTTGTCAAATCCGTAACGCTTCATATCGGTAAAATGCTCGAATGTAAGCACTGATCCGCAGATCAGCGGCTGGCCGAACTTGTTCCCGAAGTCGCTTGCGCCGTTGGAGGCTTTGATCAGTATCTCTTCCGGCGTCTGATATAGCCATTGGCGTGGCTCGGTGAATCCTTCCCACTCTCTGGGTCCGTCAGGCCTGGGATATGAGGTCATGTATACTGCCGTGCCGGCAATGGGAAGAGTTCCCTTACCACCAGCTATACGGTCACGTATCTCACCTCCCGTGCCGGTGGAGGCTCCGTTGAAGGGCTCAACGGTGGTGGGGAAATTATGGGTTTCGGCCTTCAGGGTAAGCACAGACTGAAAGTACTTGACGCCGAACCAGTCAGGCTTGTCCTGCGTTGCGGGTGCAAATTGCTCGGCCACAGGTCCGTCGAGAAAGGCGCAGTTGTCCCTGTATGCAGAGACAACGTGATTGGGGTTTTCCCTTGTGGTTCGCCTTATCAGCCCGAAGAGGGAAGAGTCGCGTTCCCGGCCGTCAATTATGAAAGTGCCGTTGAATATCTTGTGGCGACAGTGTTCGGAGTTTACCTGTGAGAATCCGAACACTTCGCTGTCAGTTAGTTTCCTTCCCAGGGTGCGGCTGAGGTTCTCCAGGTAGTCAATCTCCTCCGGGCTCAGCGCCAGTCCTTCCCGGGTGTTGTAGGCAGCTATGTCATCAATCTCCCTGACCGGTTCGGGCTCATGGTTTATGGTGAATAGCTCCTGGTCAAGGCCATGGTATACTCTCTGAAGCATGGGGTCATGATCAGGGTTGTCTCCATGGGCTGGAGAGAACTCCTCTATCCGTGAGATTCCCGTGACGGCCATGTTCTGTGTCATCTCCACGGCGTTGGTGCTCCAGGGGGTGATCATCTCCCTGCGTGGGCCGATGAAGGTACCGCTGACAGCATCCGAGTCAAGAAGGGTGGCATTACCAAAGAGCCAGGAAAGCCTGTCTGTCTCTTCTGATGAAAGTTGCGCGGCTGCCTCTGCAGCAATAATTGTTCCCGGGGAGGTCCTGAAGAAAAGTACACTTTTAGTGGTCATAATGTGCTGATGAATAGTACTGTAGCAGTTAAGTCACCGCTATTGCCGTCGTTTTCAAAGATAATAAAACAACCGGTGAACAGGAATATGAGAGAACTCCCCGGTTACTATTGCAGGTAACTTTCTGAATATAAGCCTGACTATCAAATGTTTCAGAGTATCCATGCCATTATGAATCAATCAGTGAGGCGAAAGGGTATTCGTATCACCTGATATCTCCACGGAGCTGTTCCTTCCTTTGCCGCTGAAGATAACCCGGTCCGTGGCTGTCTCTTCAAGGGTCAGGCTGATGAC
>JAAZBN010000106.1 GCA_012513795.1 Bacteroidales bacterium
GCCAGCTGCCACAGCAGGAAGTTACTGATCCTCTTCTCGCCGCTGGTGCGTATCATCAGTTCCGGATCAGGTATTTCGGAGGTGGTCAGGCTGGCGCTTACTGTATCCTCATTGATCTCATTCTCACTCATCCTGCCCTCTTTCACTGCCACGGCCAGACGGCGGCAGGCTTCGGATATCTCCCATCGCGACGAATAGCTGAGGGCCACGATGAGCCGCATCCGTTCTCCCCGGGAAGTTGTCTCCATCGTTTCGTACAGCCTGTTGCGCACCTTCTCCGACAGCCGTGACAGGTCACCTATGACCTGAAGGGAGATCCCCTTGTCAACGAGGGTCTGTGTTTCGTTGTTGATTGACTCCACCATCAGGTCCATCAGAGCCGAGACCTCATCATCAGGCCTGTTCCAGTTCTCCGTGGAGAATGCATAGAGGGTAAGGAACCTTATTCCCAGTTCGGCGGCAGCTTCAACTGTTCTGCGTACCGCCTTCACACCCTGGTGATGGCCAAAGATCCTCTCTCTGCCTCTGCGGTGAGCCCAGCGGCCGTTACCATCCATGATGACAGCCACATGACCCGGGAGCCTGTTAGTATCTATCTGATCTCTGTATGCCAAATTTATCTCCTCTTTCTTTTTTTATCCTTTTCCATCTCTGCAAATGCAGGGCAGCCTGCAAGCTTGTTATACATCTTCCAGGTGACCGAAACGCCAAGGAAGCTGTACCAGTCATTGTCATGCAACCATGAGTGATCAACTGCGGAAGGAGAGTCTCCCGGAGTCATGACCTCATATCGGCCGTCAAATTTATCATAAAAAGTCTTACGAAACCCATATTCGATCTCAAGTCCAATCTGGTTTGCCACATTGATCTTGAATCCTGCAGAGAATGGGATAGAAAAGAAAGGGTGAAAATTTTGGGTGGTATTATCAAGGGCGACCTGATTCAGAACGAATGAGAAGGCTGCCCCGGCTGCTATATAGGGTGTATAGTCTATGTGCCTGCTCCTGAAGGTGGAGTAGGGGAAAAAGTTGAATTCATAAGTTGCTCCCAGTTCGCCGACAGGCGCCTTGAGAGGGGTCAGGTACCCTCCCATGATATTTGCCCTGACAGCCTGCCTGGGATTGAAATTGTAGCGGTAGAAGAGCTGCGCCGCCGGCCCGGGTTTAAGCAGCCCGTTAATGCTGTCGCCCAGAAAACTGACTGCACCCACTGTGACTCCGTAATCGGCACTGCGCTGTGAAAAGGCCGGGAGAGTGATGATAATCACCGTGAGTATTATTACTATCTTTTTCATTAAGCTGCTCATTGTGCCATTACCTGAACGCAGGTAGTCCGTTACGTGCTGTCTTGATCCTGTAGTTCAGGGTCACGCTGAATGTGTGGTAGGCATCATTCCTCTTTGAATACTCCTGGGAGGAATAGCCGTCAAGGTAGTCTGATAGGGCGTATCTTCCCGTCAGCTCCACACCTATGAGCAGGTTCGGGTCCATGGCCAGCTTCGCTCCCACACCGAGAGGGATAACTGCAGCAAACCCGCTTCTGTTCTGTGTGGGATCAATGTTCCAACTCTCCTGCTGGATTAGATCATTGCCGTAGAAGACATTGTAGCCTGCTCCGCCAATGCCTGTAAGGGCATAGACGTCAACGCTGCGGAAGAAGTCGCTCAGCCTGGTTGTCCTCCTGTACCTGTATGTCTGGAAAAGGAAGCTGTTGCGCTCACGGTTCCTTACTATGTAGTACTCCCCGAAAAGGGCAGGCTCATAGAGAAAACTGCTTGTCTCATAACTTCTTCCCTCATTCGTCCCCCTGATATCATTGGCATGGAGCATGCCGCAGGTAAATGAGATACGTGCAGCGAAGTTGTCAGTGATGAAATACCTGAATGATCCGTTCACGCTGAAGCGAGTCTGAATGAACGTTATATCCCTGAACCCCAGGGCATTCTCGCCAATCCTGAAGCCCCCGATGTCACCATAGAACTGGGTAGTGCCTATCGCAGCAGTGGCTTCATATCTTTTCATCTTCCACAGCTGGGCTGAAACGAATGGTGCGGAGAAAAGCACCACCATACACAACACTATCAGACGTTTACCCATCAGTCACCTTGCAGTTGCGGCTACAAATATAAGGAATGTACAATATTTAAAACTTAAATATTCCTTAATTATTGTCAGTTACGGGGGTCTGCGCCCCACATAAGCTTATTCCTGAGGGTGCTGAAAAAATCATTTCCGGCAGTGGTCACCGTGAGCAGCCGTGAGGCCGACTGGCGCACCTCCATGACTGTTCCTGCGGGGACCCTGACAGCCTTTGAATCACAGGTCACCAGGCAATTGCTGCTCCTGCCCCCCGGCTCGAGGGTGATGACGCTGCTGCCTGTCACAATTATTGGCCTGACAGTCAGGTTATGTGGTGACATGGGAATAATAATGATACTGTCATCGGTAGGTGATAGTATGGGACCTCCCACGCTGAGATTATAGGCTGTGGAGCCGGTGGCTGATGAGACTATCAGTCCGTCAGCCCTGTAGGTATTGAGAAAGATGCCGTCAACCTTTACGGTGATTGTGATCATGCTCTGATCAGCCTTCTGAACTGTAACCTCATTCAGGGCAATCTCCGTACCGTTCCCGAACAGGTTTTCCGGGGAGGCAATCTCAAGCATTGAACGGCTGATCAGTTCATAATTACCGTCGCAGAGAAGGTCAATTGACCTCCCGATATCATCATCGGGAATATTGGCAAGGAAGCCCAGGCGCCCCGTATTGATCCCTGCAACGGGAATGCCTGCAGTCCGCACCCTCATGGCAGTTTCCAGGAAGGTGCCGTCACCGCCAACACTCAGTATCATGCAGACATCGGAAGGGAGATCATTCAGGTCACCAAAGAGGATGACCCTCTGATCATTGTCAAAATGATGTCCTCCCGGATCCATTATATTGAGGTAGATGGTGATGCCCCTGTCACAGAGGGCATCAATAAGCTTCATCAGACCGGCGGTGGTCTTCTCGGTAAGACCCTTACTGTAGAGCGCAATTGTTTTGTCCATCACCCTGCAGCTTTAGATATTGAGGTACTTCATAAGCATGTTGTACCTGTCCGTGTAGAAGCGGTCCATCTCGTCATTATCGGTTACCCAGGTTGTCACTTCATATGAATATCTTTCAAACGTGCGTATGATGGATGCAAGATCATTGGTATTGACCTTAAGGGTTATCTCCAGGCTGGTGGAGTCAGGGTCAGAGGTGATGTGCATGCTCAGTATCCTTGCATCATTGCTCTCAACTATTTGCGAGATGCGGCTCATTGAATAATCGCGCTGCAGTACCTGAAGGATGATTATCCCTCCCGGCTGGTCAATAGCGGATATTTTTGCAAGACCGCTGATCAACTCGTTGTAGGTTATGACGCCACGGAAATGGTTCTCATCATCCACAACGGGTACAACTGTCAGCTTATGCCGTGCTGCCAGGGCAATCACCTCATAGATATGCTGATGGGGTTTTACATGGGGTCTGGGCAGTGAGAGGGAATGATTTCCGATAGGTTCGGCGGGCTGGTTGAGGTCATAGATATCACTGTCTGAGATCAGGCCCAGGTAATCGGTCTCATTGACTATGGGCAGATGGGAGACCCTGAATATTTCCATCCAGTTCAGCGCTGTCTGTCCGGTATCCGATGTCTTCAGCGCAGGGACCACGTCGGATATCATCTCTTTTGCAAGCATTCACCTGTTCATTTGGAGAATAAAAGTACAAAAAACATCGGATCTTTATAACTTTGCCCGGGGTATCAGGAGATGAAAGCAATGACAAGACTGAGTGTAAACATCAACAAGATTGCCACCCTTCGCAATGCGCGCGGAGGCAATGTGCCGGATGTCAAAATGGCCGCGGTGCGGTGCCAGGGATTCGGGGCAGAGGGTATAACCGTGCATCCGCGGCCGGATGAAAGGCATATACGCTACAGTGATGTATATGATATCAGGGATATTGTAACCACTGAGTTCAACATCGAGGGCAATCCCGAAGAGCAGTTTATAAAACTGGTGCTTGATGTTGTGCCTGACCAGGTCACCCTTGTGCCCGATGCCCATGATGCCATCACCTCCAACTCAGGATGGGACACCATAACAAACCTTGCTTTCCTTACGGAGGTGGTTGCCCGTTTTCATGAGAGGGGTATACGAACCTCAATTTTCACAGGCACCGATCCGGAGATGATTGAATATGCGGCACGCACAGGTACTGACAGGATTGAGCTCTACACAGAGCCCTATGCATCAATGTACCCCTCTGACAGGGTGTCGGCTGTGGCTCCCTTTGTAAAGGCGGCAGAGGTGGCACGCAAGGCAGGGCTCGGCATCAATGCAGGTCATGACCTCGACCTCAACAACCTGGCATGGCTGCACTCGCACATACCCTGGCTGGAAGAGGTATCCATCGGGCATGCTCTTGTATCAGATGCATTGTATTACGGCCTTGAAAATACGATCCAGATGTACCTGCGTGAGCTTCGCAGGAGCTGACGGAAAGGCTATCTCAGGTGCTTCTCAACGATTGTCTTGAGTACATCTATTCCCACCACGTTCTCCCCACCCCCGGGTATGATAATGTCAGCATATCTCTTTGAGGGTTCTATGAACTGAAGATGTGACGGTTTAACTGTCTTGTTGTAGCGCTCCAGCACCATCAGCACTGACCGGCCCCGCTCCACTATATCACGCTGTATAACCCTTCCGAGCCGGTCATCGGCATCGGCATCAACGAACACTTTGATGTCAAGCATTGACCTCAGACCGGGATCAACAAGTACCAGTATCCCCTCAACCACAACCACCTCAGCCGGCTTGATGGGTATGGTTTCTTCTGACCTGATGCATGTCAGATAGGAATAAATTGGCATATTGATTGGCCTCCCGGCCTTCAGTTCCGCCAAGTGGGAGATCAGCAGCGGCCACTCAACCGAGTCAGGATGGTCAAAATTGATGTTCTGCCTCTCTTCAACGGGAATGTGACTGTTGTCACGGTAATAGCTGTCCTGCGGCAGGATCACCACTTCTCCCGGAGGAAGCATCTCTATGAGCTTGCGAACCACTGTTGTCTTACCTGATCCTGTGCCTCCGGCAATCCCTACAATAAGCATAAAATGATTATTTTTGCACCAAAAGTAGCAAAATAACCGTATGGTAAAGCATATCGTGATCTTTA
>JAAZBN010000107.1 GCA_012513795.1 Bacteroidales bacterium
CCATAGGTCAGAAGGCGCCTGACTTCACCCTGAATGACGTTGATGGCAATCCTGTATCACTCTATTCAAAACTTGGGGGTGACACCAAACTGTTGCTGCTCGATTTCTGGGCCGGATGGTGCGGACCATGCCGACAGGAGAATCCCAACGTGGTAAAGGTTTGGAAGGAGTATAACAAAAAGGGTTTTGACGTATTCGGAGTGTCACTTGACCGCACCAGGGAAGACTGGCTGAAGGCCATCGAGGATGACAACCTGACATGGACACACGTCTCTGACCTCAAGTTCTGGGACTGCGCACCTGCACGGCAGTACGCCGTCAGCGCCATCCCGGCCAACTTCCTCCTTGACGGCAACGGCATCATAGTGGGTCATAACCTTCGTGGTGATGCACTGGGAGAGAAGGTAAAAGAACTTCTTGGCACTAACTAATAGAAAATTTTATTAATTTAGGTAGCCGTTGGGGCGTGTGTCTCAACGGCTATCATACTTTAAATATAAGATAATGAGCAAGAAAGAGCAGTTTTTTGATCACATTAAGGGCGGGTATGCCTGCAAGGGCGACTATATTGTTCTTGGTGGAGCCATGCTTGACGGAGCAGCAATCGCGGATGCACACATACAAATCCCGCTTAAGACCCTCAACAGGCACGGCCTGATAGCAGGGGCTACCGGAACAGGAAAGACAAAGACTCTGCAAGTGATCACTGAACAGCTCTCACTCAAGGGCATACCGTCATTGGTGATGGACGTTAAGGGTGATCTCAGCGGTGTTGCCAAACCGGGCAGTGAGAATGACTTCATCAGGAACAGGCACTCCGCCATGAACCTGCCGTATTCAACCATGGGTTTTCCGGTAGAGCTGCTTACAATATCAGAACAGAATGGTGTCAGGTTACGTGCCACGGTCTCTGAGTTCGGGCCGGTGCTCTTCTCCCGCATCCTTGACCTGAATGATGTCCAGTCAGGCATAATGTCAATAATTTTTAAATATTGTGATGATCACAAACTCGGGCTGATTGACCTGAAAGACATACGGAAGGTGATCCAGTACCTGACGGGCGAAGGGAAGGCTGAGCTGGAGAAGGAATACGGGGCAATGTCAACAGCCTCCACGGGAGTGATACTGCGCAAGATCATTGAACTGGAACAGCAGGGGGCGGAACGGTTTTTTGGTGAGGAATCATTTGACATCAGGGATCTGATGCGCAGGGACAGCAACGGCAACGGTTATATTAACATAATAAGACTCACTGACATACAGGACAAGCCCAAGCTCTTTTCCACCTTTATGCTCCAGCTTCTGGCGGAGGTATACAACACGATGCCCGAGAAAGGCGACCAGCCCAAGCCTGAACTGATGATATTCATTGATGAGGCACATCTTATCTTTAACCAGGCAAGCAAAGTGCTGCTGGAGCAGATTGAAACAATTGTCAAACTCATTCGTTCCAAGGGTGTGGGAGTTTATTTCATTACCCAGAATCCTATGGATGTGCCTGCTTCAGTACTGGCGCAGCTAGGTCTTAAGGTGCAGCATGCCCTTCGTGCCTTCACGGCCAATGACCGGAAGGACATCAAACTGACGGCTGAAAACTTCCCTATCTCGGAATACTATGACACTGAAGAGACGCTAACCTCACTCGGTACCGGGGAAGCATTGGTGACGGCACTCAACGAAAAGGGGATTCCGACACCACTGGCTGTTTTAATGGTGCGTGCACCGATGAGCCGGATGGATATTCTTACACAGGAGGAGATTGACATGATCAACAGTTCGTCACACCTGGTGACGAGATATTCACGTGTGATTGACCCCGAAAGCGCCGCAGAAATGCTTGAAAAAAAGATACAGGCAGCAGAACAGAAAAGAAGTGATGCGGCGGCAAGGAAAGCAGATCAGAAAGCAGGAAGGGCCGGAACGACAACAAGGAGAAGGACAGCAACCCATCCGGTGGTGAAGGTGCTGACTTCTGCCACATTCATCCGTGGTGTGATGGGAATACTTACCAGGGCAATGAAGTAGAAGTACAATATTCCAAATAATACACTTTTTAATCAAAAAATGAGAAACATGAAAAAGATCAACATTGGATTGACACTTGTTCTTGTTGTGGCACTCCTGACAGCAGGATGCGCATCAATGAACAAAACAACAAAAGGTGCTGCTGTAGGAACTGCTGCAGGCGGAGCCATGGGTGCAGTAATAGGCAAGGCTGCCGGCAACCCGGCCCTGGGCGCCATAATAGGGGCCACTGTTGGCGGTGCAACAGGCGCCATCATCGGCCGCGAGATGGACAAACAGGCTGCCGAAATTGAACAGAGTGTTCCCGATGCAAAGGTGGAACGCGTGGGTGAAGGCATAGTTGTGGAATTCAGCAGTGCCGTTCTCTTCGGTTTTGATCAGTCAGATCTGTCTGCAGAAGCTATGGCTAACCTTGATAAGCTGGTAACGGTACTGAATACCTATCCTGACACAAATATTGAGATTCAGGGTCATACTGACAGCAAGGGCTCTGAGAAATACAATCAAACCCTCTCCGAAAAGAGGGCGGGTACCGTTTCAACATACCTTGCTGGTAAAGAGATTACGGCTGAACGTATCACTACCAAAGGTTTTGGAGAAACAATGCCTGAATATGACAACGAGACCGAGGAGGGAAGGGCACAGAACCGCAGGGTGGAGTTCCTGATCACGGCAAATGAAAAGATGATTGCTGAAGCAGCTGCCGAAGCAGAAAAGTAATAGATTAAAAGGAAGTTAAATTAACTAAATAGTCAAATTATGAAAAAAAGGATTCTATCTGTCGTTGCTATTTTAGCTTTGTCAGCCTATGCTCTTCAGGCACAGGTTGATTTCGGGATTGTTGCGGGGCCGAATTTCCAGAACATGGTTGGGAAGGATGCCGGCGGAGATAAGATGACCAACGGACTTATTGTGGGTTTTCATGCCGGAGTAAAGGCCAACATACCGGTGGCGCCTGATTTCTACTTTCAGACCGGGCTTCTGTTCTCGCAGAAGGGGTCGAAAAATAATGAGGGCCTCCTTCCTATGAAGAGCAGTGGTGATTACACTACAACAACCAGGATATCATATCTGGAACTGCCGCTGCATTTGCTCTTCCGTCCCACCCTGGGCTCCGGGCATATGCTTGTGGGTTTCGGTCCGTATGTGGCAGCAGGTATTACCGGCAAGCAGGTAGTTGATTATGGCAGCCTGCCGTCAATGGAGCAGAATATCAAGTTTAAGGGTGAGATAACCAACAGTGAGCGTTGGGATGTGGAGAATGCCTACTATAAGCGTTTTGATGCCGGTGCAGACATCTTTGCCGGCTACGAGTTCAGTTTGGGTCTCTACTTCCAGCTCAATGCCCAGCTCGGACTGTTGAACATGATCCCGGCCCTGGAGGATGGCGGCGACCAGCCGAACCTTAAAAACACCGGGTTCAGCCTGTCACTGGGATATAACTTCTAGTTATACCTGTAACGCAGGGGGAAATTAAAACATACAGATTGACTGAGGCCGTCTGCACTTGCAGGCGGCTTCTTTTTGGCTGTTGTTGTCATTTGAGGCGGAAGTGGTCAGAATCCCCTGAGGTCCATGAATACAGTTGGTATCAGCAGCAGGAAACCGAGGAGGAAGAGGATCACAATGAAAGGCAGTACCCATTTGAACCACTTGTCATAGGGAATCTTCGCCACGCTCAGTACACCCAGGAGTACCCCTGAGGTGGGGGTAATCATGTTGGTAAACCCGTCGCCTAGCTGGAATGCCACCACTGTTGCCTGACGTGATACACCTATCAGATCAGAGAACTGTGACATCATTGGCATTGTCAGGGCAGCCTTGGCAGACCCGGATGGCATGAAAAGATTGATGACTGTCTGGGTAATGTACATCATGGTGACGGAAGCCATCCTTCCGGCCCCTGATATTGACTCGGAAAGTCTGTACAGAAGTGTGTCAATTATGTTCCCGTTCTCGAGGATAATAATAATGCCTCCCGCCAGTCCTACAATCAAAGCAGCCGACTGTATATCCTTCACCCCGTCAAGAAAAAGCTTGGTGATCCTGTTGGCATCATAACCCATTGCTATCCCGCATGCCAGTCCCATTGCAAAGAACAGGGTTGCTATCTCCATTATGTACCATCCGTATCCCATCACTCCTGTGATCAGGAACAGGATTGTAAAGGCCAGAAGATCTATTATGAAAAAGTGAACTGATTTCCTGAGCGTTAACCATCCGGTTAAAATGAAGAGGCCTGTTATGACGGGAACAGCCGGCACCTTCAGCTGACTCTCGCCAAATGAAAGTGAAGAAACGGGAAAGAAGAAAGAGAAGATTGTCATTATGACAATCAGGATTATGAAAATGACCCAGGCAGAGACAGGAGAATGGTATTCAGCCTTCATTTGCGTTTCGGAATGCAGTTTCCTCCAGTAGTTATCATCGTCATGTACCCGAGACCGCATCGGATTCTTCTTTATCTTTTTGGCATATAGCAGTATATAGGCAAATCCGGCCACGCTGATAACTATCCACATGATCAGCCTGTATTCAAGTCCTGAAAAGAGCGGGAGATCGGAAAGTCCCTGAGCAATGCCGATAGTAAAGGGATTAAGAAAGGCTCCGGCAAAACCAAGGGCGGCAGCCACAAAGCAGAGAGAGACGCCCATAATAGAATCATAACCCATTGAGACAGCCAGGGGGACGAATATGATTGTAAAGGCTATTGTCTCCTCGCTCATGCCGAATACAGCCCCGAAAAAGCTGAACATGGTCATGATAACGATGAAGATCAGGTTATCAACCCCAATGGCTTTGATCACTCCGCGGTTGCCTATCCTTTTTGTGAAGCGCAGCACTGACCCGATGGCAACGTCAATAGCCTTGCTCTCGTTCATGATCCAGAAGGCGCCGCCGATTATCAGGATGAAGACAATAATGTCTGCCTTGTCAACAAAACCGTCGAACAGTGCAGAAAATACCTGCCAGGTCTGGGGATTCTTTTCGATATAGTGAAATGAGCCGGGGATAACCACGCTTCGGTCGATGCCGTTTACACTGACTGTCTCTCTCTCAAATGCTCCGCCGGGCACGATCCAGGTGAGAATGGCGCACAGGACCACAATGCCGAAGACAATCACGTAGGTATGGGGGATCTTTTTGAACACCGGGTCAGATTTGCCCTGCAAATTAATAATTACTGCCGGAAATGCAAGGAGGGAGGAAGGTGGGAAGGGAGGAAGGCCCCGACACTTCGTGTGTGGGGTTCCGGCTTTCTTCATGAAGCCTCAATCTGAAGGTCGTGCGGTCCACGACGCACCCCGTGGCCGGGATGTCGTTGTTGCACTCCTCAACCTGCGGTCCTGTCGGAACCTCAAACTGCCGGTTGCCTGCTGCGACTGCCGACTTCACTTATGCCTATTGTCCCGATCCGCCATCCGGCTGATCGAGGATCCTCGGCTCCGATTTTCGGGGCCGGGACCTAATGCCTAATGCCTGATTATGACCTGCCTGACGCGTTCCCTGGTCTCGGCCGGGGTGGGATTCAGTTCTTCCGCAGTGAAGGTGCCCTGTTCAGGATCAATGCGTTCAAAGACCATCATGTAAAGTTCGAAGATGATCTCCAGGCTGAGCCTGTACCTTGGCTCCATCATGGGGCATATTTCATCCATTATCCTGACTGTCATCAGCCGGTAGTGGTCGGCCAGCGTGAGATACCTGCGCATCATTGCCCTGAAACCGTCGGTGAGAGCTGCTCCGCGTGCCATTTCACCCATCGCGGTGCGACTCAGCCCGTTTCGTTCCATGACATCATCAGCAAAATAGCTCAGGTTATTCAGCTGGTCTTTCCGGAAATCACGCATAATATGGACCAGGTAGCTGAACATGGCACATGGCTCAGCTGTTTTGCGCACATCAAAAGGAGGATCAAGGAAGATACCGTCTCTCTCCTGGAGTCCTGCAAGATGAACAAATATCGATGCCGGGGCCACCGAAGCCCCCACCGAGTATGCAATAAAATCATCAAGTGTCGCAAATCCGTCATGGGTCACATCATAGAGCATTGATTCGGCAAATGCTTCCAGTGACCATCGCGGGATACGGAATTTCTCAACTGTGTATCCCAGCTCGTTGTTAAAGGGTGCACTGTTCAATCCTTTCTCCAGCATACCCATCCACTGTCTTATGTCTGCCCTGAAGCACTCCCGCTCTGTCTCGCTGATACCTTTGTGGGCTGCTTTGTGGTCATCTATCAGGTCATCCAGTGAACGCATGAACCTGTAGCATGTGCGTGCCGCGCAGTATCTCTCATTATCCCAGAAGTTTGCAGCAATCAGAATATTCGGGTGGTCAATGATTTTTTCGAAGTTAATCGATTCAAAGATGGCCATGAACTGATCTCTCATCTTCATCTCTCACCTCCCGTCCTGTTTGATTGTTCAGCGAGTATTCTTTCCGACACCAGTCTGGCTGACATAAGTACCATTGGAATACCGTTGCCCGGGTGTGTGCTGCCGCCTGTGAAGTAAAGGTTTTTGTACCTGCTGTCCCTGTTATGGGGTCTGAAGTAGCCCATTTGCAGGATATTGTGGCCCAGACTTCCAAAGACTGATCCCTTTGTCACGTTCAGTGCCTCTTCCCATGTCTCCGGGGTGGTGACTATCTCAAACCTGATATGTGACTCAATGTCATCGATTCCTATTTTCTTCAGTTTTCTGAATATGGCTTCGCGGGCTCTGTCAGTTATGCGTTTCCACTCCCGGGGGTGACTCTTGTCGAGATGACCGACACCCACTGCAACGGAGAGGGTATCACAACCCTCCGGGGCGGCAGAGGCATCAGTGCGCACCGGAGCATGAATGTAGAAGCACGGATCATCACCCATCGACTTGTCCCTGAAGATACGGTCAAGGCCTTCGCGGAAGCGGTCAGAGAGAAATGTGTTATGATGGCTCAGCTGAGGGTATTGTTTGTCGACTCCCCAGTGAAGCACCAGGGCCGAGCATGAGTAATTCATCCGGCTGAGACGTTTTGACTTGTTTCCCGGAGGCAGCAGTTCACGGTAGACATAGGGGAGATCGGCATTGGCGATGATAATGTCAGCCCGCTCCACGGTGCCGTCGTTCAGTGCAACACCTGTGACCCTGTTCCCTTCAACCAGTATCTGCCTTACCGGCTTCGCAAAATGGAACCTGACTCCTTTTTCCGAGGCTTTCTCCATCAGCTTCGCCGCGATGGCATACATGCCACCTACGGGAAACATTGAGCCCTCGGTCAGTTCAGCAGCAGGTATCATAGAAAAGAGTGCCGGTGCTGAAAAGGGGCTCTGCCCCACATAGATGTTCTGAAAGGTATAGGCCATTTTCAGGTGTTCCGATCTGAAGAACCGGCCTGTGTAACGGTAGTGATTGAGGTATGTCTTCAGTTTAATAAGCAGAAGCGCATTTCTGAGATTGAAGAAATCGAAGAACCTGGTGAAGTTTCGGCCCAGAAGTTTTTCAAAGGCGATTCTGTAAAGGCTGAACCCGGTGGTGACATACTTCTCTTCCCTGGTTGAACTGCCGGGCTCAAGCATTTCCAGTTGCTGCCTCATCCTCTCCCTGTCGGTTGTAAAGATGAGGCTTGTCCCGTCATCAAACCAGAGTTTATAGATGTCGTCCATGGGCCTGACATTCAGTTCTTCCATCTTCACTCCCAGTGATCCGAGCACATCACGGTAGACTTCCGGCATGAGTATCATGGTTGCACCCACGTCAAAGCGATGTCCGTCACGGATTATCTGCCCGCATCTGCCTCCTGCAGAGATGTTTTTCTCAAACACATCAACACTGTATCCGTGTTCAGCCAGGGAAAGTGCTGTAGCAATGCCCCCTATGCCGGCGCCTATTACCAGCGCCGTTCCATTACCAGCCATCAGGTATATAATTAATTGGTGTTTATTCCCGTTTCAGGATACCATTTAAGGTATCCACACAACAAATATATGAACAAACTGCCTGATGAACCCCGGGGAAGGCAGGCCAGTTGCGGTATAAGACAGGTGAGTGGCGGAAAAACTACCGCCAGTTATTAATCGGAGGCCAAAGGGTGGCATAGCCTGACGGCAAATCCTTCCGTTAATGTCAGGCAGGCTACCAGAGATGGTGTACCAGGGGCTTTATCTCCTCATCATAGATAGCATTGACTGCCTCCATCTGTTCGGTGGTAAAGCCCGGGAAGGCTGCTGTATTGAGGTTTGATTTCACCTGATCGGCAGAGGAAGCGCCGGGGATGATACAGCTGACCTCTTCGCTCTGCAGTATCCACTGCAGTGCTGCCTGCACCAGCGGGGTGTTCTCAGGGAAAAGTGCCCTTAGTCTTGTCACGGCTTTGAGTCCCGTGTCGTAAGGCACGCCCGCAAAAGTTTCGCCCTTATCAAAGAAGAGACCGGTACGGTTGAAGAAACGGTGGTCTCCCGGGGCAAAGCGGGTGTCAGGACCGAACTTGCCGGAGAGGAGGCCGCTGGCCAGCGGCACGCGGATAATCAGTCCGATGTTCTTCTCTGCAGCCATTCTGAAGAACCGCTCACGGGGGCGCTGGCGGAAGATGTTATAGATTATCTGTACAGTTGTGACGTTGTCATATTCGATGGCTTTGATTGCCTCCTCCACCTTTTCCACGCTTACGCCAAGGTTGAGGATCTTGCCCTCCTGCTTCAGTTTTTCAAACTCGCCGAATATTTCCGGTCTGTAATAGACCTCCGTGGGAGGACAGTGTAGCTGGATCAGGTCAATACAATCCGTTCCGAGTCTTTTAAGCGAGTCTTCCACATAACCGCGCAGGACTTCGGGTGTATATCCCTTGTTTACATGGGGATTGATCTGTCTGCCGCACTTCGTTGCTATACGCACCGCTGTACCGGATTGGCGTACGGCCCTGCCAACGGCCTTTTCGCTCTCGCCGTCAGAGTATACGTCGGCAGTATCAATGAAATTAACTCCGTTATCAATGGCTTCACGGATTATTGATTCAGCGAGGGAGTGATCAAACTTCGATCCCCACCTGCCGCCCACCTGCCATGTCCCGAGAGATATCTCCGAGACCTCAAATCCTGTTTTTCCAAGTTTTCTGTAATTCATATTTTCCTGTCTTTGATTTACCGGTTTGGTTATTGTGCAATGTTATAGAAGGAGATGCTGAATCCTACTGTAAGAGGATCAAGCCCGATGGCCCTGTCAGTGGTTATCCGGTTGCCGTCAGACCAGATCCAGGGTTTATGATTAAGTCTCATGGCATAGCCGCCGTAAAGTCCAAGAGACCAGTAGTCTCCCAGACCCGCAACATTACTGTAAATCTTATACTCCAGGTTGAGACCTGCCACGGCAGCCGTCTGGTTAAACCGGAGATCAATCTCTCTGTCAAGAAGGTATCTCTCCAGGGGTACCCTTCGTTCATCAGGGTAATTCCTCAACCGCCAGGTCAGCCATCTGAAAGAGAGCATGGGAGTCATCCTGATCCTGCGGGAGTTGATGATGTCATATCCAAAGGTCAGTTTGTAGAGAGTATTATTAAGGTCCACCACAAGCGAATCATGATCATCCTCATAGCCGTATCCGAATTCAAATCCAAAACCAGTATAGAAGCGTGGAAAGGATATGCCCACCTCGGGTCCGGTTACCGTTATGAATTCCATTACCTCTGTGTTATATGTTCCCAGGAGCTCACTGAACTCCGAGAAGTCGCTGAAGATGAAGTCGAAGCCAAGAGAAGACCGTCCGATCAGACCGTCAGGGTTATCATGGTCTGTTTCATTTACATAACCTCCCTCCGGATAATAAATGGGTATCATGCTGATTCTCAAGGGGAATGATGTCGTATTATCAATGACAATCACCACCGGGTTGAACCCCGGGCAGGTGACATTCAGGTTTTGATCCTTATCCGGTTCGAGCATCAAGTGGAATACGCCGTCCATGTCAGCAGCGGTGCAATTTGCGGTGCCGGCCTGGCAGGCCCTGGCTCCAACAATGGGAACATTCCGGTTATCCGTGATAACTCCGGTCACCAGTGTTCCCTGTGCACTGGCAGGTAGAATGAAGCTGCAAAGCAACACTAGTGTTGTCAGCCGGTAAGATAAACTGGTGATCATGATCCTTTTCGGTTTTCTGGTTTCTATCTGCAGTCCTGCTTCATTTGTCCGGGGATGTGTCCGGTGAATCATGTTTCCCGCAGGAAGTTCAATTTTCTCCATGAGGCTCAAAAATAGGTAAAAAGCACGAAAAAAGAGTGCCGGCATACCTGTCTGGGATTTAATGATCTAATTATTGCCGTCAGGCAATGTCAGAATATTACAATGGATTTCAGGGATCTGATCATGGTCTTCCCGGCGGCGGTGACTTTGTTTTCTTTGGGCCCGGTGCAGGTGAAGCCTGAGCCGGGAAGTCTGGGGCGGGGCCTGCCCTGGCGCTATTGCCCTTATTTGCAGGGTCTGTTGACACCCGGAGTCTGTAAAACATCTTTTCTCCCTTGAGGAAAATATTATTTTTAAGCGCTGAACCAATTCATGTTGACTATGAAAAGAACAATAATCCTGATTGCGCTTCTGGTGGTGGCACTGCAGGTGTCTTCTCAGGAGAAGAAGGTCATGACAATTGATGACCTGGTAAACTGGAACAGGATTACAGAGAGGGTCATCTCTGAAGACGGCTCACTGATTGCCTTCAAAACGGAGCCTTCGCAGGGTGATCCGGTCATTACCCTTTTTAATGGCAACGGAGATCTGCAGGCAACATTCAACTGTGCTACAGGAGCCACCATCTCATCCGATTCACGGTTTCTCTTTTTCACGATAAAGCCGCCCGAGGCGGAGATCAGGGAGTTGAAACTGAAGAAGACGAAGAAGGATGATATGCCACCTGACAAACTGGGTATATACAATGTAGCTGACGGCGTGACTGACACGGTTGAGAGGCTGAAGTCATACAGGGTACCTTCGAGGTGGTCAGGCTGGATCGCGTGGCAGAGCGAACCGCTAAAGGAGAAACGTGGTGCACCTGCAAATTCTGCTTCCACAGGCAACGGGAACAGAAAGGAAGGGAAGCCGAAGAGTGAATCGTCTGACAACGGCTATACCCTCTTTATCAGGAATCTTGCCAGCGGCCGGACAGATACGGTCAGGTTCGTGACAGAATATGTCTTCGCAGAGGAGGCGGAAAAGCTGATGTATGCAACCACCGGCGAGGACAGCATCATGGAGCCAGAAGTGGCAGTCCTGGGCCTTAAGAAAGGCGATAAGAGTGTGCTCTACACCGGGAAAGCAAAGTATAAGCAGCTCTCGATGGATAAGAAAGGGGAGAGGGCAGCATTTATCCTCTCATTTGATGAGACCGACAAGGTTGGCAACAATTATTCACTCTGTTACTGGAATGGTAAGGGGCTTGCCTCAGTGGCTGCCACCATGGGCACTGAAGGCGTCCCTGACGGATGGATAGTCAATGAGAATGCCAGGCTGACCTTCGCGGAGAACTCGCCGCGGCTGTTTTTCGGCACCTCACCGGCATACCAGGTAAAGGATACTACCCTCCTTGATGAGGAGCGTGCCAATGTTGATGTCTGGCACTGGTCAGAGGGAGTACTGCAGAGCGCACAGGTGGTGCGCAGGGCGCGTGAGATGAAAAAAACATACACGGCGGTCTATCATACAGACAGGGGGAAGGTTGTTCAACTGGCCACTGCCACTATGCCAGACCTGATGTTGCCTGACAAGGGTGACGGTCAGAAAGCTGTCGGTCTTTCTTCCCTGCCATATGACCTGGAGTCGATGTGGGATGGCAGAGGGGCCAGTGATGTATGGATTGTTGATATCAACACCGGTCATTTGGAGAAGATAAAGGAGGAGCTCAGTGCAAGGATGCGCTTCTCTCCTGCAGGAAAGTACCTCTACTGGTACCACCCCGCTGACAGCTCATGGTATGCATGGGATGTTGCCGGCGCCAGAGAGATGCGACTCACCACCCCGTCAGCGCTGAAGCTATGGGATGAACTCAATGACGTGCCTGATCTGCCCGGCTCCTACCCCGCGGCAGGATGGCTCAAGGATGACAAAGCCTTTCTTGTCTCTGACAGGTACGATATCTGGTCACTTGACCCGGCAGCAGGGCGTGCACCGCAGAATATAACCCGGAACGGCAGGCAGGAAGGGATCAGGTACCGGCTGCTCGACTTTGATCCTGATAACAACTATATTGATCCGGTTGAAAGACAGTATCTTATAGGAGTCAGTGAGTCAACCAGGGACGAAGGCTTCTATTCTATGGATTTACGTAAGAAGGATGCGCCGGCCAGGCTTACGGGAGGCAGTTACAGTCTGGGGACACCTGTCAAGGCCAGGAAGGCTGACCGGCTGATCTACACAAAGGAAAACTTCGGACTGTTTCCTGACTATCTGCTGTCAGACCTTTCGTTCAGAGCGGAGAAGCGGCTGACAGATGCCAATCCGCAGCAGAAAGAGTATCTCTGGGGCACCGCAGAGGTGGTGAGATGGACATCACTTGACGGGCAGCCGCTGGAGGGGTTACTATACAAGCCGGAGAACTTTGACCCGATGAAGAAGTACCCGATGATTGTTAATTTCTACGAGAAGAGTTCAACGGAGCTCTACCGGCATCGCATACCCGAGCCGGGCAGGTCAACAATTGACTATCATTATTATACCAGCAACGGATATCTGATCTTCAATCCCGATGTCTATTATATTGACGGCTACCCGGGACAGAGTGCGTACAACTGCGTGATGCCGGGGATTATGGCACTAATTGAGAAGGGTTTTGTTGATGAGAAGCATATAGGAGCCCAGGGGCACAGCTGGGGAGGCTACCAGGTTGCATACCTGGCCACCCGCACCAGGCTTTTTGCTGCCATTGAGTCGGGGGCCCCGGTGGTCAACATGTACAGTGCATACGGAGGCATCAGATGGGAGACCGGCCTTAACCGCTCAATGCAGTATGAGCATCAGCAGAGCCGCATAGGTGCCACCATCTGGGAGGCGCCGTATCTCTACTGGGAGAACTCGCCCCTCTTTGCCGTAGACAAGATTGAGACCCCGATACTGATAATGGCCAATGATAAGGACGGTCACGTACCCTGGTGGCAGGGGATTGAATTCTTCATCGCCATGAGGCGCCTGGGCAAGCCCTCCTGGCTGCTGAACTACAACGGTGAGCCTCACTGGCCGCTTAAGCTGCCTAACCGTGTAGATTTCCAGAAAAGGATGGCACAGTTCTTTCATCATTACCTCAAGGGAGAGCCGATGCCGGCCTGGATGAAGGAGGGTGTGCCTGCTACCGAAAAGGAATTTACGCTGGGGTACTGACCTGTCAGGGTTTTTCATGATGCTCCCGGGGACCCTGTTCCCGGGAGCATTTTTTTTATCCCTGCCCTTCCCATAATGGAATTTTTAAGTATCATATAAACAAATAATTGGCATTGATTGTTGAGGTAATGTATAGGTACTGGGCTTTAATTATTTTTGTGATGAGAAAATCAAACGACCATATTAGATGTGTGGCGGGTGGCTGGCACTTTATACCTTGGTTAAAAATCTGACCGCAATGAAAGAATTCTTGACTATTCTGTTTTTGTTCCTTTTCGGCTCTGGTGTTCTCTCAGCCCAGGTTACGGTAAAGGGAACAATAGTGGATGATCAGAACATACCCCTGCCGGGTGTATCTGTTCTGGTCAAACATACTTACAGGGGCACAATGTCTGATGCAGACGGATCTTACAGCATCACGGCCAATCCTGCTGACACCCTTGTGTTTTCGATGGTGGGAATGGTGACTCAGGAGATGGTAGTCGGAGCCCGGACTCAGATAGACGTTCTACTGGCTACTGAGACCACTGTAATGGATGAAGTGGTGGTGATAGGTTACGGTACTGTCCGGAAGAGTGACCTTACCGGGTCAGTTAGTTCTGTGAAGACCGATGACCTGCTCAAGGTCACCTCGCTGAATGCCGAGCAGGGCTTGCAGGGGAAGGTTACCGGGGTGCAGGTAATAAGCACCAGCGGCGCTCCCGGGGCAGGGGCTGCAGTCAGGGTGCGGGGGGTAGGCACATTCAATAACTCTTCGCCGATATTTGTGGTTGATGGTGTAATTCTTGATGACATCTCATTTCTAAACTCTGCCGACATTGCATCCATGGAGGTTCTGAAGGATGCCTCCGCGACGGCCATTTACGGATCCAGGGGAGCCAACGGAGTGATTATCATTACCACAAAGACAGGCTCAGTAGGGCAGGAGAAGGCAAGTTTCAATCTCAGCTCCGAGTTCGGCATACAGCATCTTGCCAGGAAGATTGACCTCCTGAGTGGGAGAGAGTTTGCCATTGTCTCAAATGAGATAATTCCGGGATCATACAATAACGTTGACCTGGTGCCCAATACCGACTGGCAGGACCTGGTGTTCTCCACTGCCCCGATACATAATCACCAGATCTCCGTGACCGGTGCTACTGATCTCACACAGTACTACGTAGGGATAGGGGCCTTCATCCAGGATGGTATAATTGACAAGTCTGACTACAGCCGTATCACTCTCAAGCTGAACAACACCTATAATCTCACGCCATTCCTGAAGCTGGGAAACAATCTGACCATAGCGCCCTACACGCAGCAGAACGCCCCGAACGTTACCTATGCCGTTTACCGTGCACAACCGGTCCTTGTGCCTTTTTACGATAGCGGGGACTATGCTGTTGTATACAATGTTGGCAATCCTCTCGCCTCACTTGAATATTCAAATGATTTCCGGAAAGGTGTAAGGGGTGTTGGCAACATCTTTGCAGAAGCTTCAGTCCTGAAAGCTTTTACAATCAGGTCCAGCCTTGGTGTTGATGCATCATATAACAAATCAACCAGCTTTACGCCTGCCTACACAGTCTATAATCCTGACGGCACGGCATCACAGCAGCAGAACGTGTTGAGTGACATTTATAAGGGCAGTTCTGACAATATGAACTGGTTGTGGGAAAACACTGTCAGCTACAGGAATACATTTGCCGATATTCATTCAGTAGATCTTGTTGCGGGTTTTACCATGCAGGAATCTTCGTCGGAGTTTACCAGCATACCAGGTGAGAATGTTTTGCGTGATGGTCAGGACTTCTGGTACATCAGTCCCTCTTACATCTATGATCCGGCAAACAATGTTAACACAATCCAGTCGATTTCCAACGGAGTGGATGCAGGCCTTTACTACTCGATGATGTCATACCTGTTCAGGACCAATTACACTTTGAACAACAAGTACATAGTGACGGTAACCTTCCGTCGTGACGGCTCCTCGAAGTTTACAAAGGAGAACCGTTTTTCAAATTTCCCCTCGCTGGCAGTTGGATGGAACATCGGCAATGAAGATTTCATGAAACCGGTGGACTGGATTTCAAAGCTGAAGCTTCGTGCCAGTTGGGGGATCATCGGCAATGAGAAGATAAGTTATTTTGACCGTTATGCCCGGGTTCAGTCATCTATTATAGCAGTTCTTGGCAACCCCGATGCACCGGTTCCTGCAGCCACCTATGGCAAGAGCGGCAATCCTGACCTGAAATGGGAGAGCACAACTCAGACAGACATCGGGGCTGAGATAGGCCTTCTTGCCAACCGACTCACAGGTGAGTTTGATTTCTACAACAGGGTTACGAATGACATTCTTGTTGAGCTCTCCACTCCTGGTCATCTGGGCAACGGTCAGGGTCAGAGGATACGGTACAATGCAGCCTCAGTGCTGAACAGGGGATTTGAATTCAGCATCAACTGGAGGGAGAAGGCCGGGGACATAACCTACTCTGCAGGTTTCCTGGGATCAACGATTCACAATGAGGTCCTTGAGATAGGCGGCAACAGCGGAGTTGATTCCACTCTAATCGGCGGGTATCTTGGTGACGGCAGGCCTGTTACGCTCAGCAGGGTAGGCTTGCCTATCGGTGCTTTCTACGGGTATAAGACTGACGGCATATTCCAGAGTGAAGAGGAGCTCACAGCCTACCCGCACTCATCTCAGGCCGGGGTTGGAGATCTGAGGTTTGTGGATGTGACTGGCGACGGTATCCTTGACGGACGTGACCGCACCTTCATTGGATCACCTATTCCTAAATTCATCTTTGGGTTCAACGGTATGATAGAATACAAGGGGATCGACTTCGGCGTTGATTTCCAGGGACAGACAGGAAACAAGATCTTTAACGGGAAGGAGGTGGTTCGCCCTGACCCATACAACTTTGAGAAGCATGTCATTGACCGTTGGACAGGCCCTGGAACCAGCAACACAGAACCAAGGCCATCATTTGGAGGATACAACTACACACCGTCTGACAGGTTTATTCATGACGGCTCCTTCCTCAGGCTGAGAAGTGTTACTCTTGGATACACTCTGCCGGCTTCTGTCTCACAGAAAGCACTCATACAGCAACTAAGGGTCTACCTTAAGGGAACAAACCTCTACACCCTGACGAAATTTACCGGCTACACGCCTGAGATAGGAAGCTATGACGTACTCTCCAACGGGATAGACTACGGAGCATATCCGATCACCTCTAATTATTCAATTGGTGTAAACCTGCAATTCTAAGAAAGATGAAAACTAAGATAACAGTATCGCTTCTTCTTGCATCACTTTTATTTGCCACGGGGTGTGAAGATTTCCTGCAGAAGGATCCACAGGGTGAACTGACACAGGAAGCATTTCCGGAAACGGCAACGGATGCATTGCTTGCCACAAATGCAGTCTATGTCTCAGTGCGTAACTGGGCATATCATTCAGGGGGTTATCCTATCATGGACATAATGTCGGATGATGCTCACAAGGGCAGTAATCCTAATGACCAGTTGCCCACAATAGGGCCGTACGAGACGTTTTCACACACCACCACACAGGACGGTCTTGACCGTTGGTGGAGCGCGCTTTATGAGGGTATCAAGCGAGCCAATGTAGTACTTGAAAAAGTCCCGGGAATAGATATGGATGTTGATCTGCGTAACAGGTACCTGGCTGAGGCCAGTTTTCTCAGGGGGCTATATTACTTTGATCTCGTGAGGGCTTTCGGCGGGGTGCCGAAGATTACCACAACAACACCTGAGACAAAAGTTGCACGTTCAACTGATAATGAGATCTATGAACTGGTAATCTCTGACCTGGAATTTGCAGCACAGCATCTCCCGGAAAAGAGTTTCTATGGTCCGGAGGATGCCGGGCGCGCCACCAGGGGTGCTGCCAAGGCGCTTCTGGCAAGGGTTTATCTCTTCCTTGGTAATTTTGAGGAGGTTGAGAGCTATGCGCTTGAGGTTATCATCTCGGATGAGTATGATCTTGAGCCGGTCTTTGCCGATGCCAACGGTGTTTATGGTGAACACGGTGTGGAGTCGGTCTTCGAGATAGGCGCCATGGAGGTTGAAGGAGCAGGAGGCAACCAGTATGCCAATACCCAGGGGGTGAGAGGGTCACCAAACAGGGGCTGGGGATTCAACAGGCCCTCACTTGATCTCCGGAACTCATTTGAGCCGGGTGATCCGCGCCTGGATGCCACAATCATAGACCTTGGAGAGACGCTTGACGGCATTCTTATCATTGGTGACGGTACCACTCCGGATGAGGTATTGGACAATGGTACCGTGGTTGAGGTTGAGTGCTATAACCAGAAAGTATGGTACCCAGGTGCCAGCACTATCACCCAGTGGGGGCACAACCGCAGGCTGATACGCTATGCCGATGTACTGCTGATGGCGGCAGAGGCACTGAACGAAAATGACAATCCTGATGATGCACTCCTTTATCTCAACGAGGTCCGGGCACGTGCCAGGGAGGGGAACACTTCAATCCTTCCTGACATTACAGTAACTGATAAGAGTGAACTGAGGAATATTATCCTTGAGGAGAGACGCCATGAGCTGGCTCTCGAAGGACACAGGTTCTGGGACCTTGTTCGAACCGGCAGGGCATCAACTGTGCTCGGCCCCATGGGCTTTGAGACAGGCAAGCACGAGCTTTTCCCGATACCTCAGAACGAAATTGATATATCCCAGGGATCACTACAGCAGAATCCAAACTGGTAAACAATGATGATAATACTATTGAATGTCAAATTTTAAATCTTAAGTTTATGAGAACAAAACATCTTTTTACAAATCTTTTTCTTCTTGCTGCAGCATTCTCGCTTATGCTCACAAGCTGCAAGAAGGATCCGGATCCACTGGCCCTGGAGTCACTCATGGCCGGTACCATTGATCTGAACGGTGCCACTTCGCCTGCGAATGTACCTATCAATCCGACCATCGTTGCAACCTTCAATGTTGATGTTGACCCTGCAACAGCCACAGCATCAACAATAACAATGGTCCAGGATTATGATGATGCTCCCATTGCTTTGAACATCACGGCATCAGGCAACACCATCACAATTGCTCCGCAATCCAGCCTGGGCACGGGTGCCCTTTATCAGCTAAGCTTTGGTGCAGGCCTCAAGTCTGTTGATGCCCTTGCCATTACACCGCTTCAAAGGACATTCACCACCGAGGGTACTTTTGCCCCGGCGGGTGCCATTGCCCATTTTACGTTTGAAGACAATGCAAATGATATCATCGGACCCTGGGATCCGGCTGCTGGTGGCATAATTGACATTACTTACACTGCTTCAAGAAACACTGCTGCAGGCAAGGCTGCCACATTCAACGGATCTACCAGCCTTGTTGAAATCCCTAATGGTGATCTACTGATGAATACAAACAGTTTTACTGTATCCTTCTGGATGAAAACCAATTCAGAGGGCAAGACCAACAATCATTTCGTGATGGGTCTGGCCGGATGGAACGGATTCCAGTATGAGGTCTTCGGCGGTTATGACGGTTCTAAATTCGCAATACAGTACGAGTATCCGGGTGGCACGGCATCAGAAGACATGTGGTTCCCTGCACTGGCTGATCTTGGCTGGAAAGGATGGACATATGCCAGGAGTCTGACTGCTGCTGAAATGATGGCATTGCTCAAGGATGCATGGATTAATATAGTATATACCTTCAATGGCCCGACCAAAGTTGGCACACTCTATTTCAACGGCCAGAAGATGAAATCATTCGACTTCAATCTTTGGGATGACACGGATAATAAGAGCAAAATTACGGGGCTTAAGTATGCCGGCCTGCCTGCAGGCAACCAGCTTGCACTTGGATTCATCCAGAGTAGGACCAGGACAATAACTGATGATTGGGCTGATTATTCAAATCCTGAAAACCAGCACTTCAAGGGCCAGCTGGATGACATCCGTTTCTGGCATAAGGCAATCACCGAGAACGAGGTTCTCCTGATGTACAATTCGGAGAGGCCGTAAAATTTCAGTTTCAGTTGCTGAGAAAGAGGGTCCCGGCAAGAGCCCGGACCCTCTCTTTTTACAAGACAATTCTATTATGCGAAACAGGATATCCGGAGCTTGGTTTGTCATCCTTTTGTTGCTTGCTGGTTCATGTGACAGGAATGATCAGGGGGGTGACCCGGGGTTGGTACAGCTTGTCAGGGCCAGGATAGGAACTGAATACCTTGATCTGAACAGGGTGGTGCCGGATATTGCTGTGGACAAGAATGCCGTGATTGAGTTCAGCAATGTCCTTGACACCGCTTCCGCCAGGAAAAGCATTCTTCTGAAAAAGGGAGGCATCACTGCAGTATCTGCATCAGTATCATTCATGGATGACAACAGGACGGTTGTATTGCAGCCCTCCGGTAACCTGGATCATTTTGCGGAATATACTCTGGAGATTACCACATCACTCAGGGGAGCCAACCGTGAGACATTCCCAGGGGTGAGCTATATTTTTAAAACCGTTAACGGGAAGATGGTGATTACCTCAGTAACCGTCAATGGTCAGAACTTCATGCCTCCGGCTACTCCCATGCAAATAAGCAGGACAGATGTTTATGTTATTGTAGATTTTTCAGAGCCGCTTGATCCGGCCGACTACCAGGGATACTTCTTCTTCCAGGCGCCGGTGCAGTATGTCCTTTCTGAAAGCAACCGAAGGGTGACTGTTACCACAACTGCTGTGCTGGACTATTATAAAAAGTATTCATTTACCGTCACAACCGGGCTTAAGGGTGTGAACGGATATACATTTGACGGTTTCAGCAACAGCTTTTATACTGATCTTGATCCTGATCCAAAGTTCCCCATCATCAGTGATGATGATCTTCTTGAGATGGTTCAGTGTCAGACGTTTAAGTACTTCTATGACTTTGCCCATCCTTCTGCCGGGCTGGCGCGTGAGCGCAACACTTCAGGGGATGTGGTCACAACCGGAGGTTCAGGATTTGGTATCATGGCCCTGGTTGTTGCCATGGAGAGAGGATTTATTACAAGGGCGGAAGGTCTTGCACACATGGATAAGATGCTTGACTTTCTGGAGACCTGTGACCGTTATCACGGCGTCTGGCCTCACTGGCTCAACGGTTCAACGGGCCGCATCGTGCCATTCAGTGAAAAAGATAACGGCGGAGATTTGGTTGAAAGCTCGTTCCTTATCCAGGGGCTGATCACCTTCAGGCAGTATCTTGACCCCGGAATCGCCGCGGAACAGCAGCTAGTTGAACGCATCAATGCACTCTGGCAGGCGGTTGAGTATGATTTCTTTACTCAGGGTCAGAATGCCCTTTACTGGCATTGGTCGCCCGACTACGGATTTCAGATGAACATGGTTTTGCGAGGGTACAATGAGACCCTTATATGCTATGTGCTGGGTGCGGGATCACCCACCCATACAATCAGCCGTGACACCTACAGGTACGGCTACATGAATGACGGGGCCATACTTAACGGCAACAGTTATTACGGCATAACCCTGCCAATGGGATGGGCTTACGGCGGACCGCTCTTCTTCACCCATTATTCGTTCCTGGGTCTTGACCCGCGAAAACTGGAAGACAGCTACGTCAATTACCTGGAACAGAATATTGCACACTCGCTTATCAACTGGAAACACTGTGAGACCAACCCCTTCAGTTATGTCGGGTACAGCAATGAATGCTGGGGCCTCACTGCCAGTGACAACCATGAAGGATATAGTGCACACTCACCAACCAATGACCTGGGGGTCATTACTCCGACAGCAGCAATATCGTCACTACCTTATACTCCTGAACAGTCACTTGATGCCATCAGGCACTTCTATTACATCCTGGGTGACAGACTCTGGGGCGAGTACGGGTTTTATGATGCATTCAATGTTACGGAAGGGTGGTGGGCCACATCCTATCTCGCAATTGACCAGGGCCCCATTATTTGCATGATTGAGAATTACCGGACAGGATTACTCTGGGACCTCTTCATGTCTGCCCCGGAGGTCAGGGCCGGTCTGGATAAACTGGGATTTACATACTGAAAGCCTATGAAAAAGATATACTCCATTATTGTTGCGGCAATTGTGCTTGCCTCATGTAACGTTCCTCAGCAGACAGGATTCGGCTGGCAGGGCAATGTTAATTATCCGATGACAGCTGAAGATGAGGCAATGCTTGACTCCATTCAAAAAAAGACCTTTTTCTTTTTCATTGAAGAGCATCACCCGGAATGGGGTATAGTGAAGGACCGCTCCGCAGCCTGGGCGCCGGCAAGCATCGCCTCAACAGGATTCGGCATTCCTTCGTTTGCCGTGGGTGTGGAACGGGGCTGGATAACCCGTGAGGAGGCAGCACAAATAACTCTGAATATGATGAATTTCTTCGTGAACTCTCTCCAGAGTGCCGATACGCTTGCTGCCGGGTACAAAGGATTTTTCTACCACTTTCTCAGGATGGACACCGGCCTCAGGGAATGGCGGTGCGAGCTCTCATCGGTGGATACCGGCCTTCTGATGATGGGAATACTGTTTGCGCGAAATTATTATGACCGTGATAATAAGACGGAAAAAGAGATCCGTTCGCAGGCATCACAGCTCCTTGGAAATATCGACTGGGATTTCATGCTGATGCCTGACACAGGTGACTACGCGCGGCAGATATCCATGGGATGGCACCCTGAGACAGGACTTCACCACATGGGATGGAGCGGCTACAACGAGGCGCTCTTCCTCTATATCCTTGCTGCAGGCACCGGGCTGGAGAATGCAAAAGAGAGCTACAGGTCATGGCTGAGTTCATACAAGTGGCAGACACCCTATGATGGACTGTCGCATGTGGCTTTTCCTCCTCTTTTCGGACACCAGTTCTCACACTGTTTTATTGATTTCAGGGGACTGGCAGATGAGTACATGCGCGAAAAGGGGATAGACTATTTCGAAAACTCACGCAGGGCGACATATGTACAGCGGCAATATGCAATCGACAACCCACACGGCTGGACAGGGTATGATTCGCTCTGCTGGGGTATTACGGCAAGTGACGGGCCGGGAGAAAGTTACAATTTCGGTGACAGGGAGTTCCTGGGTTATGCCGGAAGAGGTACCAGCGGACCCGATTACAACTATTTCGATGACGGCACCATTGCTCCATACGGTCCACTCTCATCACTGCCCTTTGCGCCTGAGATAGTCATCCCGACAATCAGGTCAATCAATGAGAAGCTGGGAGACAGGATCTGGGGCAAGTACGGATATTATGATTCATTCAATCTGACAGCAGGATGGGTCAATGACGATTTCATTGGCATTGATCAGGGCCCCATGCTGATAATGATTGAGAACTTCAGGTCCGGGTTGGTATGGATGTACGTAATGAAAGATCCGGTGATACAGGAAGGCCTTGAAACCCTTGGATTCGGATACCTGTAGAATCTTCAGACCTGAATTGTTTTCAACAACTAACCGACAACCCGGGTCATGAAAAACCGATTCAGAAAAACGGAAGCCTGTCTGTTGCTGCTTGCGGTAGCATCATTATCTTCCACAGCACAGCAACAGACGCTTGAGACTTTTGAGCAGCCTTCAGGCTGGACATATAACACTTCAGACGGTGTCAGCCTGAATATGTCCACGGATAAGGGTGTTGCCGGTAACGCAGTCAGGATTGACTATGACTTTACGGAAGGAACCGGTTACGGCGGCATACAGAAGCTTTTTCCGGTTGACCTTCCGGAAAATTATGAGTTCACCTTCTGGCTCAGGGCCGAGTCACCCGCAAACAATTTCGAGATAAAATTCATTGACAGCACAGGGAACAATGTCTGGTGGGTCAATAACCGCAACTATGATTTTCCCCGTGAGTGGACAAAGATCCGAATAAAGAAAAGGCATATAAGTTTTGCGTGGGGACCGATGGAAGACCATGAGCTCAGGAGGATTGACAGGATTGAGTTCACGGTGGCTTCCTTTGTGGGTGGGAAGGGAACGCTCTGGCTTGACGACCTCAGGTTTGAGCCTCTGCCGCCGGAGACAGACATATGGCCGGAGCCGGCCGTAACAGCCTCATCATCAGCCAGGGGCCACAGACCTTCAATGATTGCCGACGGGTACAGTGAAACCTGCTGGAGGAGCAGGAAGGGAGGAAAGCAGAGTATCACCTTTGATTTCAAAGGCAGGCGCGAGTTCGGAGGGCTGTATATTGAATGGCTTGAAGGAAGCCATGCTGAAGCTTATGACGTTCTCTTATCATCAGACGGCAGCAAATGGGAGAAGGCATATTCTGTCAGTCCCAACCGCGGGAACACCAGTATCATACGACTGCCGGAAGCGGAAGCGGGCTACATGAGAATTGATCTCCTGAAGCCTGCCAATGGCAGAACCTACGCCATCAGGGAGATAAAGATCCCGGATGTAAGGAGCACTATTACTCCCAATGATTTTATCATGTATGCAGCAAAGAACTCGCCTGAAGGCAGTTACCCTGATTATTTCGGCGGCCGTGCCTCGTACTGGACGATTACAGGGGTGAGCGGTGACACGAAGGAGGCACTGATCAGCGAGGACGGAATGGTGGAGGCGGAGAAGGCACGCTTTTCCCTGGAACCCATGCTCAAAACAGGTAAAACCATTTTGAATCACAGCAATGTTCAGCCATTGCAGGGAATGGGTTTCCCGGGATACAACGGAGAATTTGTCTTTCTTCCCTCCGTGGAGTGGCAGCACAGTGGGATCAGGTTTGTGACCGGGGTCTCCTCCGGCGGTAATCCTAATGACGATTCGCATCTCTGCATCGGTTACCGGTTTGAAAATATAACTGCCGGGCCGTTGGATTTTGAGTTTTACCTGTTGCTGCGCCCGTTCCAGGTCAATCCTTATTATCAGTTCCTTAATACAGTAGGGGGTGTTGGCAGGATAATGACAATCAGAGAGGTTGACAAAGGCCTTATTTCTGTTGACGGCAAACCCGTCCGCCTGACTGGGGAGTATGAATCTTTTGGCGCATCGAAGTTTGATGAGGGTAATCCGGTTGAGATGATCCGGAGAGGGGAGATGCCCTCTTCTGTGAGCGCGACTGACCCGTCTGGATTGGCGGGCGGGATAATCAAGTACAGGATAAGGCTGGAGGCGGGTGAGTCAAAGGAGCTCTTTGCAGTGATCCCTTATCACGGGATATTGCCTGAATCGGTCACGGAAGCTGTAACCGGAGATTCGGACCGTGAGAAATTTTTCACCTCGGCTGATTACTGGAACAAAAGGAGCGGTCATATCCGGTTTGATCTTCCGCCATCAGCTGACAGGCTGATTAATACTTGGCGTTCTAACCTGGCATACATACTGATCAACAAGGATAATGCAGGCATTCAGCCTGGTTCACGTTCATATGACAGGAGCTGGATCCGCGACGGTTCCCTGACATCTTCAGCCCTGCTCAAGTCGGGCATTGTCACAGAGGTGAAGGAGTTCATTGAATGGTATGCCGCACACCAGTATGAGAACGGCAAGGTGCCATGTGTGGTAGATTTCAGGGGGCCTGACCCGGTGCCGGAGAATGACAGCCACGGCCAACTCATATATCTTATCAGGGAGTATTTCAATTTCACCGGAGACACAGCATTCCTGAGAGCAATGAACCCTCATGTGATCAAAGCGGTTGATTATGTAGGGTCACTTGTGGCGGAGAGATCAACTGACCACTTCAGGAACGGGAATGACAGCATCAGGGCCTATTACGGGCTTGTACCCGAATCTATCAGCCATGAGGGCTATTCGGCAAAGCCGATGCACTCATACTGGGATAACTTTTTCATTATGAAGGGTCTGAAGGATGCTGTTGAGATACAGGCTATACTGGGGGAGAATGAGCACCGACAACGGATCACGCAGCTGCGCGATGAGTTCCGAAAGAACCTTTACAACTCCATTGATCTGGCCATGAAGGTCAGGGGGATAGATTACATTCCCGGCTGCGTTGAGCTCGGAGATTTTGATCCTACATCAACAACCGTTGCTCTGACTCCATGCAATGAGCTGGGTAATCTCCCCGTGCCCCAGGTTTACAACACATTCGAGCAGTATTATGAATTCTTTTTAAAGAGGCGTGACGGACTCAGGGATTGGGTCAACTATACTCCCTATGAAAACAGGCTTATAGGGTCATTCATAATGCTTGACCAGCCTGAGAGGGCACATGAACTGATTGAATTTATGTTGAATGATCATCGTCCGCACGACTGGAACCATTGGGCAGAGGTTGTATGGAAAGATCCGCGCTATCCGGGTTTCATTGGCGATATGCCGCACACCTGGTGTGGCAGCGACTTCATCAATGCCATCAGGTCAATGTTCGTGTATGAGAATGAGCATGACAATACCCTGGTTCTTGCCGCAGCCCTGTACCGCGATTGGATTGATTATCCCGGAGGCATGTCGGTCAGCAATATGCCCACATATTACGGAGACATCTCCTATTCTGTCAGGAAGGAGGGGAACGCGTACCGCTTCAGCATCAGCGGGGATCTCCACCTGCCTGAGGGAGGCATCAGGATACGTAACTTCAACAGCGGTGCACTGCCGGCAGGGGTGACCGTAAATGGCAGGGAAGTAACAGGGTTCAGTGGGAAAGATATAAGAGTAACAGAGGTCCCGGCAGAGGTGATAATACATTATTGAGAGCTTAAAACAGGTTAATCTGATGGAAGACAGCAAAACCAGTCATGTAAAGTCGATTAAGGGCAATGACCGCATAACATTCGGTCAGCTGGCTGCCTATTCTGCAGGGGGTATCATCCCCGTTGCACTCTTCAACATCGCCGGGCAACTGGTTGGATTGATGGGTAATATAAGCCTGGGTCTCAGTGCATTCTGGCTGGGTCTGATTTTGATCATCCCCAGGCTCTGGGATGCTTTCTCTGACCCCATAGTTGGCCATCTGTCTGACAATACGCGTACCAGGTTTGGCAGGCGCAGACCGTTCCTCCTCATTGGAGGTATAGCCGTTGCAGTCTTCTTTGTTGTCATGTGGTGGATACCCAAGGGTGAGATTGTTCATGCATGGTTCCCCAGTGACTCCGGATTCAAAAGCTTCCAGCTTTTCTACATACTGTTTGCGCTGCTGTTATTCTTTACAGCCACAACGGTCTTCGAGATACCTCACGGTGCACTTGGCATGGAGATGACCTCAGATCCGCACGAGCGCACACGTCTCTTCAGCGGCAAGAGTTTTATCGGTAACCTGTTTGCAATGAGCACCCCGTGGCTTTTCGCTCTTGCCAATATGGAGGTGTTCCGCGGCCCTGGCGGCAATGAAGCAGACGGCATGAGGTACGTTTCACTGATGGTGGCAGCAATCATTATACCGCTCTCCTTCTGGTGGACGGCCAAACTGCGTGAGCCGGGATTCGTCAGGGTCTCAAAACAGGAGAAGACCCATTTCTGGCAGGATATGAAGATTGTAGGCACCAATAAGAACTTCATTTACCTTGTTCTGACAATCTTCACCCTGGCAATGGGATTCAATTTCGTCAACCTGCTCGGCTCTTACATTCCCATATTTTATGTATTTGGTGGTGACAAGATTGCCGGTGCCAGGCTGCTTGGAATAAACGGAACCATATGGGCTATCACGGGTGTCCTTGCTGTCTTCCCCCTCAACTGGATCAGTCCGAAGCTTGGTAAGAGGAACACACTGATCATCTCCATGATTCTGATGACTTTGGCTCAGCTTTCCAAAATCGTATGCTATAACCCTGAACATCCATACCTGGTAATTATTCCCACCATAATGCTTTCTGCCGGTATGCTCTTTTTCTTTACCCTTGGTTCTTCAATGGTGGGGGACATATGCGATGAGGATGAGCTTCGAACCGGCCACCGTACGGAAGGCAGCTACTATTCAATATACTGGTGGTTCATAAAGCTTGGAACAGCGCTGGCCAGTTTTGTGGCAGGGATACTGATCACCCTCACTCTCTTTGACGAGACACAGGTCACAAAGGTTGACAGCCTCCAGGGAAGTGTGCGTGACATGCAGGCAAAAGTTGCATACTGGAAGGATTATCCGGGTGATGGCACTGCAACCACCGGGTGGCTGAAGAACGCTCAGGACCGGACGGCAGAGGCGCTGAAAGAATCCAGGGATTATCTTGTCTTCCTCGAGAATGAAACTGTCAAGAAACCAGGGAGGAAGAATACTATTCCTCCGGACATTGAATCACAGAGAAAGAATGTGCTGATGAATGCAGCGGTTGTTACCAGGCAGAATATCGAGGCACTTGAAAAGCACCATGCAGCTCTTGCCTCTGCTGTGCCCGCTGTGCCCGCAGTAGTCGGTGACAGCCTTGTCAGGGCTACTGTGCCACTCATAATGCAATCTAAGCTAACAAAGGCAAGGATAAGCTCATTTGACCTGTTTGTTCACCTTCGCACCAGGTCAAATGAACAAAAGAAAAGCCGTGACCACACTGAAAACCTTATCAGCCGAATTGCAGACATGAACAGCATAATCTATGCCCTTGAGCCCGGATCACCGCTTGATGTTCTTGACTCCGGACTGGCGGTAATCGGGGGAGACATTGAGCCGCTTAAGAAACAGTCGCCTTACACCCTCCTGATGATGCGGGTGGTTGAGATAGGATTACCGGTGCTTCTGTGCCTGCTGGCACTCTTCTTTGCCTTCCGGTATGCACTGACAGAGAAGAGGACACTGGAGATAAAAGAGCTGCTGCAACAGAAAAGGGATAACGCCAGGATGGAGGGTATGCCTGACGGGCTGCAGGAGAATTAGACGAAAAACAGTGGTGTATATGAAATTCAGTATAAAGGATAACAACTTTTCTCTGGACGACAAAAAGGTCTTTCTTAATTCCGGGGAGATACACTATTTCCGGATAAGGCGCGAATTGTGGGACAAACACCTGGATGAAGCAGTGAGTGCCGGGCTGCACGCCGTAAGCACCTATGTTCCGTGGGCATGGCACGAAGAGAAAGAGGGTGTTTTTGATTTCGACGGCACCTCCTGCCCCGAAAAGGATCTGAACGGCTGGCTACGCAAATGCAAAGAGCATGGCCTTCATGCAATCGTCAAACCCGGTCCCTTCATTCTGGCGGAGTTCAGGGGTGCGGGGCTGCCCGACTGGTTCCTTGAAAGGTACGGTTATGATGTACGTATGCGCACACGCCAGGGAGTAAGGGTGATTAGTGACGGCGTCAGCCTCTTCAACAAAGATTACCTCTATAAGGTCAGGCTGTGGTATGACCAGATCATGCCCATTATCAGAAGCAATGAACTGCACCTGGGAGGCCCGGTGATAATGATGCAGGTATGCAATGAGATAGGCGTCTTTTCATGGCTGGCCAGGCAGGCCGACTACGGCAATGAGGTCAGGAACAGGTTCATTTCATGGGCTTCAGAAAAGTATGGGACTGTCAATGAGTTGAACAATCAATGGGGAACGTCGTATAATGCCTTTGATGAGATTGAACTCCCCCCTGACGGCCGTGAGCCTTATGTCTCACCGGCTGACCGTGGCCGTGACAATGCATGGCACAGCTTCTGGAGACGCTATTATGCTGATTATCTTCGGTTACTGAGCTCAATTATAAGAGAGCACGGTGTCACTGTGCCCCTGTATCATAACCTTCCGGGATGGATCTACGGTAACGGCTACGAGTTCCCGGTGAATATTACAATGTATGAAGACCTCTTTCAGGGAAAGAGCGAGATCATCTTCGGCGTTGACCATATACCTGAGTTTGTCTCTTACAGGAACCTGCATGACGACAGGATAATTAATGACATCACCATGGCTATGCAGGGGAGCGGACCGCTCTTCGCGGCTGAGTTCCAGAGCGGCTCGCGCGAGTATCATGTGGTGACAAACCCCCGCGAGACAGAGCTGTTCTATAAGGCAAGCATAGCCAACGGGCTGAAGGGATGGAACTTTTACATGTTCTCCCAGGGACGTAACGTGAGCCGTCGGGGCTACTCTGGAGACACCTTCTACTGGTTCACTCCGCTTGACGCCGAAGGCAGGCGCGGCAGCGCCCGGGATGCAGTGAGAAAAATGAGCAGCATGGTGGCAGTATCAGGTGATATAATTGTCAATGCCTGTCGCAGGGCTGACGTATGCGTTCTCTTTTACTCCCACTGGTATGCAACGGAGATTGAGAGGCCGGCGGGAGAGGCCTCGGGACTGACTTATGTGCCCTCGGCTGTCAGACGACCGGCATATTTTGACGGCCTGCTAAAGGCACTGCAGGTACTCAATGTTGATTATGACATGGCTGACCTCAATAGCGCCTCGCCTGAGTCACTGGCACAATACAGGCAGGTTTGGGTCTTTGCAACCGACGAGATGGATGCCCCTGCCCAGATGACCGTTGCCGGTTATATCACTGGCGGAGGCAATGCAGTTATCTATCCTTATCTTCCTGATCGCGAGACATCACAGCAGCCCTGTACCATACTCCGTGACATCATCGGGGTGACTCCGTCAGGAACTGAAGTGGTTGAATCGCCGCTGATAGACCTGTTTGACCTGCGTGATATTAAGTGCAGTAACCCGCAGGTCGTATTCAGCCCGGAATCGCTCTCCGGCGCTCAGGTCATTGCCCGTACCATCATCGGCACGCCGTGCGGCTTTGAAAAGTGGGTTGGGAAAGGAAAGGTTACATTTATCGGCACCTGGACAGGGTTTGATACCGAAGCACACAGGCTTTTCTACGAGAGGCTGCTTAAGAGATCAGCTGCACGGCTGCGGAATGCCTTATCAGATAACGGGTTCATAATCGTACGGCAGCGGTTCACTGATGATGGCAGGGGATTGCTCTTTGCGGCAAACTACTACAATGAGGAGATGAAGGGCAGCGTCATCTATAAACATCCTGTAACTGGTGAGTCAGTCAGCCTGCCTTATAACGGTGGAGTGATAATGTGGCCGCCGCTGCGTGCAATGCTTAGCCCTCTCTGCCTGCAACTGACAGTGGGATTGATACTGCTCCATTCAACTTCTGATCTGCTCGGGCTCAATAAGGAGGGCGGTGAGATTTTCCTGACCCTCAGCGGCGACCGTGACCTTGCCGGGGAAACCGTCATCGAGGGGCCGGAAGCAAGCAGGATAAGCAATGCGGAGATCAATGGGGTGCCGGCTGAGATTACTGTGATTCAGGAACGCAGGGTGATCACCTACTGCCACGGACACGGGGAGGAGATGATCCTTAAGATTGTCCTTGGATAATAATATTTTAATAGACAAAACAGATTCTCGTCATGAAAATCATTAACAGGGCAGGCTTGGCGGTTGAGTTTCTTGAGAATGGCGCTGTGTCATGCATACAGACTGAGACCATCATGATCAGTCTGCGGCGGGCAACAGTTTATTCCGGTGCATATGCCGGGGTATTTATGAGAAAGCATGACGCTGCAATTGAAAACCATCCTCTTGCAGGGCCGGGAAGTGACAGCCTTTTCAGGGTGGAGAATGACAGGTACACATCTGCCGGCACCTGGGATGGTGTAGGATATATATGTACCCTTCGACTTTCAGAAACTAGCCTGAGCTGGGAGTGGAGGATTGATCTGCAGAACAGCAGCGGCAGTGAAGTTACCCTTGACCTTGTGTGTCTGCAGGATGCCGGTTTGAAGACGGTTTCTCAGGGGCTTGTGAATGAATACTATGTAAGTCAGTACACGGAGAGGCGGATACTTGATGATGCAAAGGCAGGGAAGGTGATCTGCTGCCGGCAGAACATGAAGGAGTCGGGCGGCCATCCGTGGCTTATGATGGCATCCCTGGGCAGTGCAGCCTCGGCATCTGCTGACGGGATGCAGTTCTACGGAAGAAGTTACAGGGCTACCGGCATTCCTGAAGGATTACTGATGGAGAGCCTGGGAGGGGAGTATGCAGGCGAGTCATCTGTTATTGCACTGCAGGAGGAACCTTTTATGCTTCCGCCAGGTGGAAAAAGGACGGTAAGGTTTGTGTTGACCTTTATGCATGATCACCCCTCTGCCACCACGGATGCAGACCTTGCGAGGCTGCAGAGCCTGGCAGGGGAATTCATTCATAATCATGCCGCTATTGACGCGGATACACACGACGAGGAGCTTTTGAAACTGTTGAGTGACCCTCATGCTTTTACAGCCAGGCTGGAAGGATTCAGGGAGAGTGAACCTAACCTGTTCAGCAAACCGGTCATGCTGCAGGCAGAGGATTTTCCGGAAAAGGAGCTTCAGTCTCACTTCCCGGGCCCATGGAGGTATCCGGAATATCTGCAGGGAAGGCTGCTCTCATTCTTTTACGGGAAGAACCGTCATGTAATGCTGAGGGAGAAAGAGCTGCTGGCTGATCGTCCCCACGGGCATATCATGCATACCGCAACAAACCTGGTGCCGGAAGAAACAGTTATGTCAACCACTGCATTTGCCTTTGGTGTTTTTAACTCACACCTGACGCAGGGCAACACCAATTTCAACACCCTTCTGTCAGTATGCAACAGTCAGTTCAACCTCAATCCGGTCTCCGGCCAGAGGATTTTCGTGGTGACCGGTGGAAGGCAGATGCTTCTCGGTGTGCCGTCTGCCTTTGAGATGGGGCTCAATCACTGCAGGTGGCTCTACCGGCTTGGCAGCGCTCTTTACCAGGTACGCACCTGGACTTCCGGCAGGGTGTCTCAGGTCAACATGGATTTCCGGGTCCTGGAGGGTGAACCTGTGGCTGTGGTGGTGACGCATGATTTTGATGAACTGAACGACTGGAGCATTAGGCCAGGTAACAATGCAGGAGAGTATATCGCAGTGCCTGCCAGCGGAAGCATGATAAGCCGCAGATTCCCGGATGCCAGGTTCATGATAACGGTCCAGTACTCTGGCAACAGGTACCATGCCGTAGGCGGCGGACTTACCGGGAAGGAAAGGGAAGTGCCTGAAAGTTCTCTTCTTGTGATTGAGACAGAGCCGCTCAGACGTTTTTGCATGAGCTTCACGGGTTGTGTTCCCGTTCACTGCACTCCGGTCCGCTTTGACGATGCCGACACAGAGTATGCCTCTGATGCAGGCAGTGCCCTTGAGGAGTGGAAGGAGATGAGCCGCTCCCTCTCACTGGAGAGCAATCATGATGACATACAAGCCATATCGGAGATCCTTCCATGGTATGGAATGAATGCAGTCACCCACTTCCTAACTCCATACGGCCTGGAGCAGTTCAGCGGTGCGGCATGGGGTACCCGTGACGTCTCACAGGGACCTGTTGAACTGCTGATAGCAATGGGCAAATACTCAGAAGCCCGCAAGGTGCTGAGTATCATTTTTTCCAGCCAGGAGCCTGACGGCGGCTGGCCGCAGTGGTGGATGTTTGACAGTTACAATGACATAAGAGCCGACAGCGCACACGGAGACATTATCTACTGGTGCCTGATAGCACTGACCGGTTATTTAAGGGCGACCGGAGATTTCGGGTTCCTTGACGATAAACTACCATATTTTCAGAAGAGCAGAAACTCGCAAAAGATTATATATCCACTAAGAGAGCACATTGACAGGCTGGTTAAAAAGGTAATCGGATCATTTATTCCGGGAACGTCGCTTGTCCGCTGCGGGGGAGGCGACTGGAATGATTCACTTCAGCCTGTGAGCAGGGATCTGGCAGACAGGCTTGTGTCATCTTGGACCGTAGAGATGAATTACCAGGCCTTCAGGCAGTATGCAGAGGTCTGTGCCATGGCCGGTGACGAAAGCCGGGCTGAGGAGATGAACCATTACAGTGAGTTAATCAGGTCTGATTTCAACAGGCACCTCATCCGCGAAGGTGTTGTGGCGGGCTACGGGCTTGCCGGTGATGACGGCAGCATCACGCTGCTGCTTCATCCTTCAGACACACTGACAGGCATCAGTTACAGTCTGTTGCCGATGGAACGCGGAATTGTCAGTGGCCTCTTCTCTCCGGAGCAGGCAGCATACCATCTGGGTCTGATAGAGAAGCACCTCACAGGACCTGACGGTGCGAGGCTGATGGACCGTCCGCTGCGCTATACAGGCGGCATAGAGAAGATGTTCAGGCGAGCGGAGAGCAGCACTTTCTTTGGCAGGGAGATAGGGCTGATGTATATCCATGAGCAAATACGGTATGCCGAGTCACTGGCGCGCACCGGCAGGGCCTTGGAGTTCCTTAAGGCGTTGCGGCAGGCTATTCCTGTCGGATACGGAATGATAGTCCCCTGCGCTGATATCAGGCAGGCAAACTGCTATTACAGCAGCTCCGATGCAATTTTTGAGTCCCGTTACCAGGCTGACAAGAATTATCTTGAGATAATTGAGGGCAGAATCACCCTTAGAGGCGGCTGGCGTGTCTATTCAAGCGGGCCGGGTATTTTTGCCGGTATCATCATGAACTGTCTGCTGGGCATAAGAAGGGAATGGGGCAGGATTGTGATTGACCCGGTGATGCCGGCTTCACTTGACGGTCTGGAAGCTGAAATGGAAATCATGAACCGGTGCGTCACATTCGTCTACCATGTCAGGGAAGAATGTTGCGGTCCGAAAAGGATTATTGTACACGGAACCGACATTACCCTTTCGCCCGTTAAAAACCAGTACCGGGCAGACGGTGTGGCGGTGGATGAGGCTATCTTCGCGGATATGCCGCAAGACGGCGAAAACAGGATTGAGGTATATCTTTGAGCTCCCAACTTTTTTCTATATTTACGTCTGGTAACAGGAAGTTACGTAATAACCGGACTTTATGTCAGTAATTTCACCAGGGGGAACCCTCAGGCTGCTGTTCCTGGTCATTTGTTTAATATTTGTTTCACCGGCGGTTTCCGGCCAGGCGGGTGGAAACAGGAGTGATATACGCCGTTTTATCCCCGGAACAATACCTGTCAAGAGCCAGAACTGGGAGATAAGCAGGGATCCGGTAACCAATTACGTGTATTTTGCCAACTCTGCGGGGCTGGTAGAATATAATGGCATCACTGCAAGGACTTATCCCGTTCCATTCGGCCAGGGGGTGAGGTCGGTTTACATCAACAGTGACGGAGTAATTTTTACAGGTTCATTTGAGGATTTCGGCTTCTGGAGGAGGGATCGCCCGGGGGAGCTCACCTATACGTCACTGGCGGTGGGGTCCGATGTTGTCGGGAATGACGAGATATGGAACATCAGCGAGATAAACCACACTCTTTATTTCCAGTCATTCACATCTGTCTATGTTTATGATTACAATGGTATTAAGAGGATTGCTGCGCCTTCATCAATGCTTTTCTTCTTCAGGGTGGGTGACCGGTTTATTGCGCAGTCAATAGATGAGGGCCTCTACTGGTTTGACGGGGAGGCATTCAGCTTCATCGAGGGAAGCGGGATCTTCGCAGCTCACAAGATACATGCACTGCTTGACCTCGGTCCGCGTGAAAAATGGATATGCACCGCCAACAATGGTATATTTCTGTTTGACGGCAGTAAGTTCAGACCCCTGGAGAGTGAGATCTCGGGATACCTGAAGGAAGCTACGTGCAATGCAGGACTGGCGGTCAATGATTCGCTTCTTGTTTTCGGGACTATTCTCCGGGGGCTGGTACTGTGTGACCGGGATGGCAGGATACTGGAGACATATGATTACTCCAACGGACTGAACAACAATACCGTACTGTCACTATATCTGGATGCCGGCAAGGGACTATGGGCCGGTCTCGACGACGGCGCCAATTACCTGGAGACATTATCACCTGTGGCCTATTACGAGAACTCCGGTGGTGACCTGGGAACGATCTATACTGTCATCCGTGACCGCAATCATCTTTTCCTGGGGACCAACCACGGTCTTTTTGCAACGGGTATAGACAACAGTGACGGTTCATATCGTTTCACCGGCCTCCGTATCATACCGGGGACTCAGGGGCAGGTATGGAAGCTGTCGAAATATGACGGGCAGATACTCTGTGGCCATAATGACGGTACATTTCTCGTTGACGGTCTTAAGGCCGTCAGGATCTCAGATGTCACCGGGGGCTGGTCCGTCAGGCCGTTCGGGGAGTACCTGATCCAGGGTACCTATACCGGTATCGTCTCCTTCAGGAAGGGCCACACCGGTAAATGGGAATTCAGTTCCAGGATTGACGGCTATGCCGAGCCTACCAGGTTCGTGGAGATTGATTACCTCGGGTATGTCTGGGCCCTTCATCCCCAGAAAGGAGTTTACCGGCTGGAGCTGAATGAGGAGGCCGATTCGGTCATCAGCTCTCTCTATCTCGGTTCGGAGGGAGAGAACGCCCGGATGGTCTCAATGTCAGTGCTCAACAACCAGATGATATTCATCGCCCCTGACCATATCTATGGTTTTGACTATGAGCATAAGGATTTTTACCCGGTTACATCGCTTGAACCAGGGCTGGGTGAGTTTGTCAGGGCAACGCAGATAATCCCGTTTCAAAAGGGAAGCTATTGGTTTGTCCTTGACAACAGGATCGCACTGTTCAATATAACCCGTGACCTGCAGGCAGAGAAGGTTATGGAGTTTGTGCATGAGTATGCTGATCTGCCCTGGCGTGAGCAGCAGGTTATGTCGCTCGATTCGGGTAAGCTACTCATCCCTACACGTCAGGCCTTCAGTATCTATGATCTCAACAGGTTGGTCAGCAGGGCAGAGACTTCAGCGCTGACTGTCAGTCGTCTCGTTTTCAGCGGAGGCAACAAGACCACCACGCTGTCTCCGGGATCACCCGATTTTCATGCTGTCCCCAGCAGGGAGAACAATCTCACTGTATATATAGCCAACCCGTCAGGTTTTGACAGGGAAGTTCGGGAGTACCTATACCGGATAACAGAACTGGGTGACGAGTGGTACCGTACGGCAACCGACAACTTTTCTCTTTTGAATCTGCGGCACGGCGATTATCATCTGCAGGTGCGGGAGGTTGCGGGAAGCGGCGAGGCGAAGGCTGCCTTCACCATCCGCAGTCCGTTCCTGCTCAGCGGATGGGCTCTGTTGCTTTATATCCTGGCTGCTGCAGGACTCACTGCGGCAGGGATAATGTTTTTCCGTTCGAAGCTTGAGAGCCACCGCCGTATGATTGAATACGAGGTTGGCAAGAACAGGCTGGAGAGCGAACTTGATTACAAGAGCTATGAGCTGATGCTTACAATGCGTTACCTGATAAGGAAAACGGATACCCTCAGAGAGCTGCGTGACAGGCTTGAGACGGCCAAGGAGAGCTCTGTAAAAATGCCCGCGCGGTTTATCAGAGAGATGGAACAGATTATTGATCACGGGCTTGACACTCAGACTGAAGAATGGCGGAATGTGATGAAGAACCTCAAATTGTCACAGGAGGGGTTTTTCAGCAGGCTCAAGAAAAAATACCCGTCACTGACCCCGAATGATCTGAGACTCTGTTCCTATCTGCGGATGAATTTTACCACTAAGGAGATAGCCAACCTCTCAAACATATCTACACGGAGTGTTGAAATAGCACGGTACAGGCTGAGGACAAAGCTCAACCTCAGTCATGATGTGAACCTTACAGAATTCCTTATTCAGGAGGCAGAGGACGATGAGTCCTGATCATGGCAACACTGCAGGTACTCAGTGGCTGAACGGCTGAGGAGGGTGTATTATTACTTATTTTCCTCCAGCACAAATCCCATTCCCCTCAGGGTACGCAGACTGATGCCCGGGTCTGATGCCAGGTACTTGCGCAGACGGCTGATGAAGACATCCATGCTGCGGCCCAGGAAATAGTCATCCTCACCCCATATCTCGGTGAGTATCTGCTCGCGTGTGAGCGGCTTGTTCCTGTTCATCATCAGGTGCCTGAGCAACTGCGCCTCGCGGAGAGTTACCTTCTCCTTTCCTGCCGGGGTAAGAAGCTCCAGCGCATTGAACCGGAGAGTGGTTCCGGAGATGGTGTATTCGTCCTCGGCTATGGAATATACTCTCCTTAAAATATTGTTTATTCGGAGCAGCAGCATTTCCGGATCAAACGGTTTGGTGATGTAGTCATCGGCTCCCAGCCTGAGCCCTCTGACCATATCCTCCCTCATACTCTTGGCAGTAAGGAAGATAAAGGGTATCCCCGGATCCTTTGCTCTCAGCTTCTCAGCCAGTGTGAAGCCATCCATTTCCGGCATCATAATGTCAAGCACGCAGATGTCCGGACTGGCATTGTGATATTTATCCCATGCCTCGCGGCCATTGCGCGCCAGTGTCACCTCAAAGCCGCTCATGGAGAGGTACTGCGACAGTATGTTCCCGAAATCAATATCGTCTTCGGCAAGCAAAAGTTTCATGATGTTTTCTGAATTGGTATCCTGATTCTGAATGTTGTTCCGCGTCCCTGTTTGCTGTTGACAGTCACATCGCCCCCGTGTGCCGTCGCTATGCGCCTGACATAATATAGCCCCAGTCCCAGCCCTTTGGTTTTGTGAATGTTGCCATGGGGCACCCTGTAAAACTTCTCAAAGATGTGGCCGAGATGTTCTGCTGGTATGCCCACACCGTTGTCAGCTACTGTTATCTCTATGTCGTTGCCTGTCGCAGCAGCCTTCACACTGATCACCGGATCACCGTCACAGTATTTGACAGCATTGGATAGCAGGTTGCTGATCATTGTGGTGAAATAGACAATATCCACAGAGGCTTCCATTCCGTTAATGCTGTAGTCTTCCTTGATTTCCGCGCACCCGTCACATGACGTGAGGAACGAGGTAACCACCTGGTGGAGCAACTCGTCAATCACCACCTTATGCCTGTCAAGCTCGAACTCTTCTCTTTCCAGGAAGCTGACCTCCAGGATGGTATTGATGAGCTGGTTCAGATGGACGCTCTGTTTGCCTATCATTCTTGCTGTCTCCAGTACCCTGTCCCTGTCAGTAATGATCTGCTCCTTCTCCAGTGTCCTGCCGGCAACGGTTATTGTTGAAAGTGGCGTCTTGAGCTCGTGGGTCATATTATTGATGAAGTCGCTCTTCAGCTCGGAGAGCCGGCGCTCTTCCATCAGGTTTCTCCACGTCAGGCCGAATACCAGGAAGACGATCAGGATGCTGCCCGTAATAAGCACGAAAGATAACAGTGCTTCCCTTAAGACCATCTCGTTTTTATGTGTCAGATCCAGGAGGTAATGAAACTCGAGGATGAAGTGGTTGCGTTCCTCCCTGAAGGTGTTAACTATTACCATATTTTTCCCGGGCTGGGAATAGACGGTATCAA
>JAAZBN010000108.1 GCA_012513795.1 Bacteroidales bacterium
ACGAACATCTGCCACTACCGGCATCAACCCGGCCGGCTGGGGTCCGGATATAAATTAAGTGGTATATTAGCAGATATGAAAAAGATAGCAATAATCAGTTCCAGTATCAGGAGGGGAAGGAAGAGCCATCGCGTGGCGCTCTGGTTCAGACAGTACCTGGAAGGTAACAACCTTGCCGAAGCTGAGATCCTCGATCTTGCCGAATACAACTTCCCTCTCTTCGAAGAGCGGCTTAAGCTGCAGGAAGACCCTCTTCCGCAAGCTGTTGAATTTGCGGGCAGGATCAGGTCAGCTGACGGGGTGATCATTGTGACCCCGGAATATAACGGCGGCTACCCCGCGAGCCTGAAGAATGCAGTAGACCTGCTCACAGATGAGTGGCGCCGCAAGCCTGTGGCAATCTCCACCGTCTCTGACGGCCCCTTCGGGGGAACCCAGGTTATCACCTCACTGCAGTTCAGCCTCTGGAAGATCGGAGCATGGACCGTCCCGGCTATGTTCCCCGTGCTTCGTGTGGATGAAGCATTTGATGAGGAAGGTCTGCCGGCCGACCCTGATGCCATGAGCAAACGCGCCGCCCGCTTTACCGGCGAACTGCTCATATGTATCGGCGCCAGGGAAGCAATTGATAAATAATTCCCTACCGGGACTCCGGGCATATTGATGACATTGCAGGAAAAATATTCCACGCAAAATCTTTTACCTGATTTTCATGATTTTTTCATTTTCCGACAGGTAGCTTTGATCACAGATGTTTTTTGAATCAAGACCCGGAGTATGAAAATATTATTTATGTTGCTACTGCTGATGCCGGCGGGCCTGATAGCGCAGAGCGATACAACCGCCACTGCAACCAGGGCAGAGAGACATGCCTTTTTCGCCGGAGCCGGTTATGGCAGCAACATGGTCTATCTCGGATCCACCATTTCGCAGAACCAGCCTTACCTCTACGGCGCAGCTACTTATTCACTCTTCGAAAAACTCTATCTTACAGGAGGTGCTTTCAACCTGCCAAACCTCAGCAGATCAGATCCCGCATTCTATAGCGCCTCCATATCTTTCAGCCAGGATATCTTTAAATGGCTCGACATGTCGGCGGGATTATACAGGTATATGGTCAAACCGGAGCTGACCGACACACTTTTCGGCAGTTTCAACTATGCCGATGTTACCCTGGGCATTGACTGGAAAATTCTTTATACAGAAGTAACCTGCGGCGCGTTTGTGATGAAGGAGCCGCCGGCATACCTCCAGGTAAAGAACTCGAGGTACTTTGAGACACCGGCGTTCCTCAGGAAAAAAGCTACGGTCTCATTCCAGCCCTATGTCAACCTGCTGTTCGGCACCCTCGGCACTACACAGATTTTTGAAGGCACTGAGATCATTACTACCACCAATACCTATTCAACCCCGGTAACAATAACATCCGGCGGAGGATCAGGAACGGGGTCAGGACCGGGCAGCAGCCAGGGACAGGGCCAGGGTCCCGGGAACAGCTCAACACCAGGCACAACCACCACCACCACCACAACCGTTACGGAGACCATTACCACAGAGATACCAACCTATAACACCGTCTACTCAGAGAAATTCAGCATGCTCGAGGTTGAACTCGGATTGCCTGTTGCCTTCAACCTGAGTAACATGTCACTGGAGGCTGAAGTCTCCTACCTCCATACTTTATTTAACGATCCTGCCTGGCCGTCACCCAGTGGATTCATATTCTCCTTCTCAGCTATTATGAAATTGTTTTAATTCACCTTAAAACATTGATAATCATCTCTATGAGAGTCATGCCCCTGTTCAGGGCAATATATCCTTATGATATGACTGGATTATCTGTATAATATAATGTTAGAAATTTATATATCTCTATTACAGATACATAACATTTCATTACGATTTTTGGCATAACTTTTGAATTTTACAATTTCGAAGAGACAGTTCTTCGTAAAACGTAAAGAGATGAAAAAGTTAATTACCACCGCGATCCTCAGCCTCCTGATAGCTTCGGCAGCAGTTGCCGGAAGGCAGGATTACCCTGAGGAATACCTGGGTCTCCCGGGTGACAATCTGAACCTCTACGCAGTCATGAAGCTGTTCCAGGAGTCGGAAACACTTGAAGCCTTCGAAAGAAGTCTCAATGACGAAAACTCCAGGATCAACAATCTTGACCTGAACAACGACGGCTATGTAGATTACATCACCGTTTCAGACTATGTTAACGGTGAGGATCACACTATTGTCCTGCGTTCGGTCCTTGACCGCAACGAGTCACAGGACGTGGCTGTGTTCACTGTTGAAAAACTGCGCAACGGTGAGGTTATGATACAGCTTATCGGTGACGAAGCTCTTTACGGAAGAAATTATATAGTGGAACCAATATATGCGGAGACACCTAATCCCGGCTACAGGGGCAGGACCGTCTACAGAGACAATGTTACCGTGGTAACTACCACATATTATGAAGTCGCTGCCTGGCCGGTGATCAGGTTCATCTACAGTCCCCGCTACGTCATCTGGCGCTCAAACTGGTACTGGGGTTACTACCCGGTTTACTACAGGCCCTGGAGACCCTTCTTCTGGCATGCCTACTACGGTTACCACTACCACTGGTATCCTCACTACTACTCATGCTACCGTCACTGGCATCAGCCAAGGTGGAATCATTACCACGACTACTATTACAGGGGAGTAAGGGCTTACTCACCCAATGTATCGCACCGCATCACTGCAGGCACTTACAAGCAGACCTACTCACGTCCTGAGACCAGGAGAGATGGTGAAGCTCTCTACGCCAGCACTCGCAGCAGATCAGTCGGCAGTCAGCAGTCGGCAGTCAGCAGTGACAGGAGAAGTGCAGCAACCACGGGCAGCAGGACAAACGGCAGCCAGGCGGCAAGCCAGGGAACGGAGACCCGCAGAGCCACCTCCACCACGGTGAAGAGCAGCTCGCAGCCCTCGACCACCAGGTCACAGGCAACCGTGCAGAGGTCACAGAGTTCATCAACAAGGTCACAGTCGACAGTACAGCGCTCTTCGCAGCCCCCGGCTTCAAAGTCACAGGCAACTGTACAGAGAGCTCCCTCACGCCAGTCGGTGTCACAGAGGTCATCATCAACTGTCTCCCGGAGCTCATCGGCACCTGCAGCCAGATCGCAGAGCCGCAGCACCAGCGGGCGCAGCAGTGCAACCGTCTCAAGGAGCAGTGGTAGCAGCAACCGCAGCAGTGCAACCGTCTCAAGGAGCAGCGGTACCAGCAACCGCAGCAGTGCAACTGTTTCAAGGAGCAGCGGTAGCAAAAGCCGCAGTAGCGGAACCCCTTCACGGAGCAGCAGCAAGAGCAGCAGCTCATCAGGGAGATCTGACAACAGCAGCCGCTCATCACGCAGATAAGAGCAAGAAGCAGTGAGCCCCGCTCTCACGGCACACACTATAAGTCAAGAGACGCAGGGAACAACCCTGCGTCTCTTTTTTGTGTAGCTTTTAATAATTTCAGGCTTTCCGGATATGAATAATGAAACAGGAAAGCAACTCCTTGCGGGCAGTGCTTTGTGCCTTATCTTTCTCCGCCAATAAGGGTGATAAGGATCACTCCTCCGGCGCTCCTGGATCCATAGATAGCAGCATCTGCGCCCTTCAGTACACTAATAGACTTGACCTGCCGGGGATTTATGTTATCTATTGACTCTACAACCATACCGTCAACCAGGAAGAGGGGATCAGTACTGAGTGTAAGGGTATTTATTCCCCTGATGATGATCTTGTTACCGGTAACCTGAACGCCCGGCACCTTGCCCTGGATCATGTCATAAATATTTGTATAGACTGAATTACCATCTGCCTGACCGTTGATATAACCAACATCAGAGGTAAGGTCCTTCTTTTTCACTGTGGCATAACCTACATCTATCTCTTTCTCACCGTCAGGCAATACCGGAGTGAAGCCGGGCATCATGTTCCTGCCGTCAAGAACGAGGTCGATCACATTCAGGCCTTCATACATCGCCACCACAGACCCCATATTGACAGTATATGCTCCGATGCTCCTTGTACCCGGCCTGATCCTCAGCTTATAGGTACCATTTTTCCTGGTCTGCACCCCCGTGCTTTCCCCGTCAACAATAATCAGTGCGCCATATACGGGTGCCATCAATGTGTCCGTAACCGACCCGCTGACAGTTACAAGCTTGCTCCGCTTCTGGCCTGTAAGCTGCGCCAGAGCCAGCAGGAACAGGCATAATGCCAGTATCGCTTTTGTTCTCATATCTGTTTTTTTGACACTACGAAGTTATAAAAAATGCTGCTAAGCATCAAGTCTGGCATACAGGACCCTCCCTGCCGCTATCTCACTCTTTTTTACTAATTTTGCCGCCTGTCACCATTAACACTTTCAGACTGTAACTCTATGACATTCGACGAGCTGGACCTGGATCCCGATATTCTGGATGCTATTGACTATATGGGCTTCAGGGAGGCCACACCCGTACAGGAGCAGGCCATTCCAACCATTCTTGAAGGTAATGACCTTATAGCCTGCGCACAGACAGGGACAGGCAAGACGGCTGCCTATCTGCTGCCTGTAATGAATGACATTACGGGCAACCGTCCATCCCACACACACACCCTGGTGCTTGTCCCCACCCGTGAGCTGGCCCTGCAGATTGACCAGCAGATACAGGGACTGGCATATACCCTCAACATCACCTCCCTGGCAGTATACGGCGGTGGCGAGGGAACGGCATGGGATCAGGAGAAGGCTGCACTGGTGCACGGCGCTGACATAATAGTAGCAACACCCGGCAGGCTCATATCACACCTTAACCTGGGATATGTAAAGTTCAGCGAGCTGAAGGTGCTGGTGCTGGACGAGGCTGACAGGATGCTTGACATAGGCTTCCACGATGATATAATGAAGATCATCTCTTACCTGCCGAAGAAAAGGCAGACGCTCATGTTCAGCGCAACCATGCCTCCAAAGATCCGCTCGCTCTCAAAACATATCATGAAAAACCCGGCAGAAATCTCCCTCGAGATAGCCAAACCGGCAGAAGGAGTACTGCAGGCTGTTTACCTCGTGGAAGAGAACCAGAAACTGCCTCTTCTCAACAGCCTGCTGGCTGACAAACCCGAATATCACAGTATCCTGGTATTCAGCTCCACCAAGAAGAAGGTGCATGAGATAGTCAGGGGACTGCGCTCGCGCGATTATGCCGTGGAAGGCATCTCATCCGACCTGGAGCAGAAGGAGCGCGAAGAGACCCTTATCAGGTTCCGTTCACGACACACCCGCGTGCTCGTGGCCACCGACGTACTGAGCCGGGGAATAGACATAAAGGATATCAACCTGGTGGTTAACTATGACGCCCCTTCTGACGCTGAGGATTACGTCCACCGTGTGGGACGAACGGCACGCGCTGACACCACCGGTGTGGCAATCACCCTGGTCACACGGGCTGACATGTACAAGTTACAGCGTATAGAGAAGCTGATAGGCTACCAGGTCTTCCGTGCTCCGTTACCCGGCTTCATCGCTGCCGGCCATGGAGATGCAACGGGCAGACGTCCCTCCCGCTCACGGTCAGACAAACGCAGATTCAGAAAGAGATAGAGGAATATTTTACCTTATCCATGCTCAGCCGGCATGGTAACAACTCACATGGTATGAGTGCTGTCAGATGATATACCACGCCTGGAATATAATATTTTAAAATTTACCGTATCTCCTTGCTCCTGATTCGTCTCTTCTTCTAATTTTGTAGGTCACTAATCCTAACCTCTATGGCTTCAGAAGAGAAATCAATGATCATCATCGGTGCAGGCTTTGCCGGCCTCGCCGCAGGCATCTACGGTCGCCTCAACGGTTATAAAACCCGGATCTTCGAGATGCACAGCCTTCCTGGCGGATTATGTACCTCCTGGAAGCGAAATGGCTATACCTTTGACGCATGCATCCACTGGCTGGTTGGTTCATCCCCGGAATCCAACATGTACCGCATGTGGGAGGAGACCGGCATAGCCCAAAACCGTGAATTTGTCTATGCTGATGAATACTACCGGCTTGAGGGAGCC
>JAAZBN010000109.1 GCA_012513795.1 Bacteroidales bacterium
AAAAAACAGAACATCAAAATAATTTGTTGAATTTAAAATTCTTGCAACATGACAAAAGCAGACATTGTAAACGAAATTGCCAAGAACACTGGAATTGAAAAAGTGACTGTACAGAAAACCGTTGAGGCATTCATGGAATCAGTAAAAGACTCGATGGTTGCCGGCAATAATGTTTATCTCAGGGGATTTGGCAGCTTTATAGTTAAGAAGCGCGCCAAGAAAACAGCCAGGAACATTTCAAAGAACACCACCATTATCATTCCTGCACATAATATCCCGGCATTCAAACCTGCCAAGACATTCATAAACAAGGTAAAATCACACGTTAAGAAGTAATAATATGCCAAGCGGTAAGAAGAGAAAAAGGCATAAGATGGCAACCCACAAGCGTAAAAAGCGCTTGCGGAAAGACAGGCATAAGAAGAAGAAATAGCATAAATGCATAGTCTCTTGCTCTTAAACCTAACCTAAAGATCATCTGATCTTTAGGTTAGTTGCATTATAAAAAAGACTACAGGCAAATAAACAAATTCCGGAATGTGAGTAAGGATTTAATTATCAGCGTAAATGATGCTGAGATATCCATTGCACTACTGGAGGATAAGCAGCTTGTCGAGCTTAACAAGGAAAAGCGGAATGTAAAATTCTCAGTCGGCGACATTTACCTGGGAAAGGTAAAGAAGATCATGCCGGGGCTTAATGCGGCGTTCATTAACGTTGGTTTTGAAAAGGATGCTTTCCTGCATTATCTTGATCTGGGAGCCCAGTTCAGGACCCTCCATCGGTACTATCAGCTGGCCACGCAAAACAAGGCCAGGTTGCCTTCGATGTCAAAGTTCAAGCCTGAACCGGACATCGATAAGGACGGGAAGATAGCTGATGTACTTACAGCAGGACAGACGGTCATCGTACAGATAACCAAGGAGCCCATCTCTACCAAGGGACCGAGGCTGGCATCCGAGGTAAGCATCGCGGGGCGAAACCTCGTGCTGATGCCATTCGCAGACAAGGTCTCCGTCTCCTCAAAGATAGAGAACGCGGATGAACGAAACAGGCTTAAGCTCCTGATACAGAGTATCAAACCCAAAAACTACGGAGTAATTGTAAGAACCGTGGCAGAGGGAAAAAAAGTTGCAGCACTTGATGCTGAACTTAAGGAACTTATCAACCGATGGGAAACAGCCTTTGGAGCTATTCGCCGCGATATCAAATCGCCGCGTCTCCTGGTGGGCGAGATGAACCGCACGACAACCATCCTCAGGGATATACTCAGTACCGACTTCAACAACATCATCGTGGATGATGAGGTGATAGCCGGAGAAGTGAAAAGTTACATCAGGGAGATTGCCCCTGAGAAGGAAAAGATTGTAAAGGTATACAAGGAGCAGTATCCTGTTTTTGACCATTATGGTGTCAGCAGGCAGATCAAGGGGCTCTTTGGCCGCACCATTTCTTTCAAGGGCGGATCATACCTTATCATTGAGCATACTGAGGCATTGCACGTTGTTGACGTCAACAGCGGCAACAGGTCAAAATCAGGCACTGACCAGGAGTCCAATGCCCTTTCAGTAAACCTCGAAGCCGCCAGGGAGATTGCCAGGCAGCTGCGGTTGAGGGATATGGGTGGTATCATAGTGATTGACTTCATTGATATGCAGTCAAATGAAAACCGCCAGGCCCTGCTTGACAGGATGAAAGAACTGATGAGTGATGACCGGGCAAAACATAACATACTGCCCCTGAGTAAGTTCGGATTGATGCAGATAACCCGCCAGAGGGTACGCCCGGAGATGAACATTGTCACTGATGAGAAATGCCCTGTATGCAGAGGCGAAGGCAAGACTGCTCCCGCCATACTGCTTACTGATGAGATTGAACGCACTCTGGCTGCCATCATTGAGAAGGTCAAGACAAGGAAATTCATTCTCAGGGCTCATCCCTATGTGGCTGCATACCTTAGGGAGGGCCTTATCTCCAGGATCAGCAAGATCAACAGGAAATACGGGGCAAACATTAAGGTGCAGGGTATAGAATCATTCCATTTCCTGCAGTATGAATTCTGTGACAGGCAGGGTAACGAGATTGATCTAACCTGATTTACCTGGCAGATGATCTATTCTGTTTACATAAACGTAGCGGCAGGTTTCAGACCTGCCGCTACGTTAAGTGATGCAGAAATCCGTTTGGAATACAGGTTGCCGGTCAGAGGTAGATGACTCTTCCTGATCCGGTGCGTGTCAGGCTGACCTCGGGGTCACCCTGGAGGTAGATGTTGCCGCTGCCGCTGAGAATAGCCTCCAGATCATCACTGACGGTGGTGTAGACAGACCCAGACCCTGATATGGTCACCCTGGCTGATTCAGTGGCAAGCTCCCTGGCAAAAAGAGTACCTGATCCTGACAGAATATAGCGGCTGGTCACAGCCTCACCGGTCATTGTCAGATCCCCGGAACCTGACAGGGTTGCCTTAAGGGTTGTGGCCGTGACATCATCGGTCATGATATTTCCTGAGCCTGAAATGATAACAGAAACCTCGCTTCCTTCAATGTAGCCGGTGGTGATATCACCAGATCCGCTGTTGATCAGCCTGACGGTGGTCCCTGAAAGAGCACCGGCAACAAAATCGCCTGACCCGGCATTGACAACCTCTTCTATCTGTGGGGCTGTGACAGTCACAACAGGGTGCCTGGTGTAGTTAAGGCAGTGCGTGCCCCTGATGGTACTTACCTCAAGTGCCCCCGCCCTGACGGAAGTCTCAATGTAAGGCAGTATGTTGCTCTCAGCTTCCACTGTGATGGAATAGTCATCACCATGGATATAGTTCACATGAAAAGATGTCTCATTGGCGATAGCCGTAAATGGTACAGCATCCCTTGCCTCTGTCTGAACGTCTCCGTTTCCGTCAATGCAGTCAAAAAACATTGAACATGCAGATAACGTTGCCATGGCCATAATAATGGCAGGAATTGTCTTTTTCATCTTTCTTATCTTTTTACTGTTCCCTCTTAAGGACAAAATAAATCCTCATTAGTTGCATCAGGGCGAAAGAAATTATTGCTGCAGCAACCTTATCTCGCCCCTTGTGGCGTCAATGCGTATCTGGGGCCGGCCGCTGCCGCTGCCTCTGCTTGCCTTTGTGAGGAACAGTTTATCCTGGGCGCTGATCTCTGTCCGTTCAGGGGCGGGAGTGATACCCGGCAGAGACACAAAAGCATTGGCGTGCCTTATCTCAAGCTCATAAACCGACCTCTCCTCCATTACCAGGTCAATGTCAGCGTAGGATGATTTGATGTCAATCACTCTGAAGTCCGGCTCAATCTTTTCGAATGAGAGGTTGCCGTACTTGACTGACAGGTTGATCTCGCCGGCAACCCTGTCAGCAATTATGTCACTGAAGTAGCTTGTCCCCGTTATCACATTAACGGAGCCGAAGTGAAGGTCATCGCGTTTTGAATCAAGGTCCACGGTTTCGCACTTGTCAATCCATGCCTTTGATGATACTGCCGACAGTTTGATATTTCCCGTTTCGCGGGTGCGTAATTCACTGAATGAAAGAGTGATCTTGCCTGACCTGATGCTCCTTACGTTGGCCTTGCAGAAGGTTAGTTCCATCATCCGGGCGTTATCCACCGCTGCAGCGTCAAGGTTGCCGTTTGACAGTTTCAGGGCGAGATCGGGCACCTCGTCACCGATATATACATCTCCGTAGCTGTTAGTTATGCTCAGGGTTGTCGATGGAGGGCATTCAATGAAGTAGTCTATCTTCATTCTCGATTCAAAGTTGATAAGGTTTTTCGTGAGCCCCTTGAATGTCTCGAAGAGAGGTGTGATGCCTTTCCGGAAGGAGGTTTCGGCTCTCACGGTCCCGCCTGTCATTGATATATTCACATCAATGTCTGACATCATGGCTTGAATCCTGTCATCGGTGTTGGATGAGGCTGATATCTCCACCACCACGGTGATTGAATCACTGTGTGACTGGGTTATGTGCACGTCTCCGTACTTGTTGGTCACCTCCATGACGGTCTCGTTGTCAGCCCGGAATGATCTCCTCAGTGTTTTGCTGTCAGTTATTTCCTGCCCGCAAAGACCAGGTGTGGCAGGGAGCAACACAGCCAGGAAGAACAGTTTGTTATAATTCATTTCCAGTAATTTTTTCTGTTTCACTCTCATGCTCCCTCATCAGTCTGAGCATGTCTTCAAGCAGTTCTATGCGAAGCCTGTAGTTATATATGAGGGCCTCAATGACTTCCCGGCTCGCCACGTTATCATGAAGGTCACTGATGATTAGGGATGAAAGACTGTCAAGCTCATTCATTCCCGTGGTCAGTTCGCTGCTTATCTCCGGATTGGCTGTCAGTAGTGGTTCTGCTTCCTGGTACAGTGACTTTATCTTGTTGTCATAATACCTGTATGTCTCGCGTACCTCTGTCACCTGCGGGTCATTCAGCCGCTCCGATGTGCGCAGAAGACCTGCAATGACGGCCATGGCTGCACCGGCAACGATGATTGCTGCGGCAGCACGCCAGAGGTAGCCTGGCAGGCTTCTCTGCCTGCCGGGAAGATCTTCTTCGATCCTTTTCCACAGTCCCGGTCCCGGGGCCTCCGTGTCAAGGTCATCCCTGATGCTTTTTATATGTTTTTCCAGTTCATCCATCTCTGTGCATTTCTGATAATATTTTTTTCAGTTTCTCCTTCGCCCTGGCATACTGTGTCTTGGAAGTCGATTCCGATATACCCAGTATCTGTGATATTTCCGTATGATCATATCCTTCAAGGAGGTAGAGGCTGAATACCACCCTGTAACCTTCGGGCAACCTCTCAACTGCCCTGGTAATCACCTTAGGGTCAGGCCAATGCATTTCAGAGGGTTCATCCGGGGGCATCTCATAGCGGCTGTAGTCATCGATATAGATCATTTCAGCCTCCCTTTTGCGGAGTTTACTTATGCAGCGGTTGATGACAATCGTCTTCAGCCAGGCGCCAAAAGTAGAGTCAGTGCGGTATGATCCTATCTTCCTGAAACAATCAGTGAATGCTTCCTGCAACATATCCTCAGCCTCCTCCCTGTTGCCCATAATCCGGTATGCAGTGTTAAACATCGCCTTTGAATAGAGCTCATACAGCCTGAACTGTGCTTTCCGGCTTCCCCTGCGGCACTCTTCTATGAGCTTCTCATGTATGTGCAATCCCGGTGCTGCCAAGTTTCAGGTTATTCGTTGTAAATGACGCATCAAATTTAATTTAGTTGCATGAGACTTGCCACACCATCCCTGGCATGCCATATTTTCCTAAAAAATATGTTTACGCTTACATTTTTATTATATTTGCATAGACGAGAAAACCTGATCGAACCAGATATAAAAAAGGTCATGAGACTTTAAGATGCTTTTTACTGTCCAAAAGCAATTTTTCCATTCTTTTCATGGCTGCCCCGACACTTAGTCGGGGCTTTTTTTGCGCATTTCCGTGGCGTTTCCTTTCATGCTTCTGTCTGCGGATGCCGCAACCTTTCATTCCTTCATCCTTTCTGCAAGGTTACACTGCCATGCAGATGCATTTAACCTTTTTTATATTTTTTAGGCGCTATTGTGTGTGATAATCAGCAACTGATATTCATATATTAGCGGAAACAATCAGAATGACTATTATGCAAATGAAATATTTCCTGATTCTGTTCAGTCTCTTCGTGGTGTCCTGTGCCCCCGGTGAGGAGAAGATAAGCCGCAAGGCTGAGAGGATGCATGACGGCTTTCTGTCAATAGATACACATTGTGACACTCCCATGCGTTTCTTCAGGAGGGGAGGATTTGACCCCGGCGTACGCAATGAACAGGGATGTGTTGACTTTCCCAGGATGAAGGAGGGAAGGCTGGATGCAGAGTTCTTTGCCATCTTCATTGGGCAGGGTCCCCGCACACCGGAGGCTTATGAGCTGGCTCACAACTCCACCCTTGCCACCTTCGATTCTATCTATGCCACCCTTGCCCGGAACTCATCACAGGCTGCAATTGCACTTACACCAGACGATGCCCTGAGGCACAAGGCTGATGGCAGGCTGGCTATATTCATAGGCATAGAGAACAGTTATCCGGCAGGGCGGGACCTGTCAAAGATCCAGCAGTATTATGATCTTGGTGCCAGGTACATCACTCTCTGCCATTCATCCAACAATGATATATGTGATTCATCAACAGATAAGTCGGGGCCGGAGCATAACGGCCTCTCAGCCTTTGGCGAACAGGTTGTGAAGGAGATGAACAGGGTGGGGATGATGATTGACGTGTCACACATTTCTGATGAGTCATTCTATGATGTATTGGCGCTGTCTGAGGCCCCGGTGATAGCTTCGCACTCGTCATGCAGGGCTCTGTGCGAAAGCCCGCGCAACCTTAATGATGAGATGCTTCAGGCTCTGAAAAAGAACGGAGGGGTCATCCAGATATGCATCCTGAGTGACTATCTAAGGCAACCGGCTCCCAATCCTGAATATGAGGAAAAGGTGAAGGAACTCAGGGAACGCTGGAGGGCCTTGGGGACAGAGCTTACCGATGAGCAGCAGGAGCAGCGCTGGGCTGAGTTTTCAGAGCTGAAAAGTAAGTACGTCAGACTTGCCACCGTAGCTGACGCGGTGAACCATATACAGCATGTGATAGATGTGATTGGCATTGATCACGTGGGCATAGGCTCAGATTTTGATGGCGGAGGAGGACTGGAAGACTGCTCTGATGTCTCCATGATGAAGAACATCACCAGGGAGCTTATCCGCCGCGGATACAGTCGTGATGAGATTGCCAAAATCTGGGGCGGCAACATCATGCGGGTGATGAGGGAGGCGCAAGATCAGTCGGCAGTCGGCAGTAGGCAGTAGGCAGTAGGCGGGAAGAAAACATAGTCTTGCGGTCTTGCGGTCTTGCGGTCTTGCGGTCTTGTGGTCTTGTGGTCTTGCGGTCTTGCGGTCGTGCGGTCGTGCGGTCGTGCGGTCTTGTGGTCGTGCGGTCGTGCGGTCTGGCAGGGACAGTTGCGGCTATTTCTTCCCGGGTGAAACGCGGGAGAAGCGCAATGATTTGATCATCCATGAGGGCAGTGGCCTGTTAGGGTCACGGCGGCGCATGTCAAGATACCATCCGAGTTTCTTTATTATCGGTACTTTATGGGTTTCCACGAACTCAATGAGGGTTCCGTCCGGATCTTCAGTATAGGCAAAGAATCCTGCTGCCTCGCCCATATCAAAACTGTCGCCCTTATGACTCTGCATGCTGTCTACAGTAAAGGGGAAACCAGCCTCACTGCAATATCTGCGCAGATTGTCCATGCCGCTGATGTCATAGCAGAGATGAATGAACCCGGGGTCACCCCATAGTCTTCCCTCGAAGATCCTGGTAACGGGACAGTCCATTGCCTGGACGAGTTCAATGACACTCTGTCCGTAGACAGGATTGAATCCGCCGTGGAAGGGTCTCGAGGGAGCAAGCAGCATACGCCTGAACTGTCCGTCGCCTCCGGGTACGCTCTTAAGGTCGTCAAATGTACCGGTGATGTCATACACCACCCGGTCATAACCGAGGATATCCGAATAGAGGCCCAGGGTCCGGTCTATGTCTGATACGCCAATGACAGCTCCATATGCTCCTCCGGATATCTTTTTCAGGTTCATGAACCAGTCTGTGGCGCCCACAATGTGAAACAGGTTGCCGAAGGGATCTTTGAGGAAAAAGTTTTTCTTTCCCGAGGGATCAGCCTCAGGTTTGCCCATTACCTCAACACCGTTATCGGTCCAGTATCTCCATGCTGCTTCCACATCCTTCACCTTCATCTTGCATGCGAAGATGCCCAGATCGCCAAGCCTGGTTTCACGGTTGCGGTATTCCGGTTCCTTCCCCTTGTGCTGCCACACCTCGAATCCGCCTCCGCTCTGCAGGTTCATTGCCAGCACGGCATGCCTGCTACGCGGCTCCCCTCCGGTATAAGGAAGCATCAACCTGGCCTCCGCCTCATCCTCAAAGATGCGGCAATCCATCCCGAATGCCCTGATATACCATTCCCATGCTTC
>JAAZBN010000110.1 GCA_012513795.1 Bacteroidales bacterium
CCCGGAATCCATTCAGGGCAGAGGTTCATTGCCCTTACCGCTTCGTTATCAAGAAGTGGATCAACGCCTCTGACCACACTGACGTTTTCCACCTTGCCTTCGGAGGTGACAATAAACCTGAGTATGACCTTACCCTGTATTCCTTTTTCTTTAGCTTCCGCCGGATATTTGATTGTTTCATATAACCATTTGAACAGTTCTGCGTCACCTCCGGGAAACTCAGGCATCTCATCAACCATGATATAAACGATTCCGTTGTTTACCCTGTCCGGTTGTTGAAATCTGATCAGCAGCTCTGACTTAAAGGGTTCGTTGGCGTCTTTGTTTTCCGGGCTTTTCCAGCGGGGTGAAGATTCCATGACCCTGGTGAGTTCTGCAGCAAAGAGCGGATCGGTGTCGGGGGACGGATTTATCTGCGAGACAGAGCCGTTTGTCTCAACCGTATAGCTCATTCTTGCCCAACCGCTTAAGCCTTTCGCGGCAGCCTCGGCCGGGTATTTGGCACGCTCTGCCACCCAGTCGGCAAATGCCAGGTAGCTTTCACCCTTGAATGTCGGAAAGTCTCCTTCATCCTTTCTGGGATAGGGCAGGATCACGCCCGACTCTTTTGCCTTGCTTCTTGAAGTAACCTCGAAGGCTCCCCTGGCTCCCTTCTCGCCATATTTTTCCTTTGCCGCCTCAGGCATTAAGTAGGTATACCTGCCATAATCCTTTCCAAGCTTTATTGTAGCCTCTTCAAGAGACAGATCTGTCACCGTACCGTCAATAACAACAATTTCGGCCCCTTCGGCAGGTACACGTCTTGCAAAAAGCGGGTTGGCCTTCATTGTCACTGTTGCTCCTCGGGCAGATTCGGCAGTAAGAGAAACGGGTTCGTAGCCGCTGGCAGTGAACATAATGGCAACGTATGAGGGTAAGTCACTGAAGTAAAACCTGCCCGACTCATCGGTTGTAACGCTCAGGGAGGTCCCGGAAACATTGACGGTTACTCCCGGTAATGGGGTGCCATCCTCTTTGACTACCGTCCCCTGAATATCTTTTATCATGCTTTCCGAATCCATGGTTCCGTTCCCGTCATTATAGGAATAAACGGGATCAGCGAACGCGTACAGCATTACAGCCACAAGTGGCAGTACAAGAAGCAATCTGAGCTTCCTGCATGGAGAATAAGTTTTCTTTTTCATCATTTCAAACCTGTTTGTGTAAAACGAAAAGTTGAATGAATTGGAGAGGCTGATCAGCCTGGCGCTGAAGACCTGGTTGAGAAGAGCCGCCCTGTATCCTGCCGGGTCAGATGTACTCTGCAGAGCCTCCTCGTCGGCAAGATTTTCGTGATTCTGCCTGACCAGTCCGGAGTAGATCCATACAAACGGATTCATCCATTGCACCAGGCTCATCACTTCAACAAGCAGGAGATCAAACCAATGTTTCTGTTTAAGGTGCACCATCTCATGGTTCAGTATCTCCCTGGCCTCACGCCCGCTCAGTGAAGGATTGATAAAAACGTAATTGAAAAATGAAAAGGCGGAGGTATATTTTTCTGATCTGATCAATAAAGCTTTTCCTTCCCTGTGTGCCGGCCCGCTTCTTACAACGCGGTACACCGTGAAGAGGTACTGCATTGTCCGGCCCAGCATGAAGAGTATGCCTGCTGCATAGAATATCATGAACCATTTCAGCGAATCTTTCTCCTCAACTATCTCTGCCACCGCTGCCGGTGGTAAAGGCAGAACCTGGGTCATCTCCTGGGTCTCCTGCATCAGCGGGGCAGGAAGCTCAACCCTGTAATGCAGTGTTACCAGCGGAAGAAGCAGTGAGAGAACCACTCCTGACAGAAGATAGATTCGCTTAAGCATGAAAAACCTCTCCTTCCGGAGAAAGAGAAGGTATAACAGCGTAAAACCTGCCAGCCATGCGGCCGATTTCAGCAGGTAGAATGCAACCTGTTCCATATTTTATTCCTGTTGGTCATTGTCAAGCTCTTCCCGGGCTTCCTCGAGAATACTGTCGAGGTCCTTTACCGAAAGATTCTTCTCCCTGGCAAAGAACGAGGTCATTGCAGGGAACGAATTGTTGAAGTACCCCTCGAGCAGCCCGAAAAGCTGGTGCTTTGAGTACTCCCGTTTCGAAACAAGCGGATAGTAAAGGAACACATTCGCATAGGCCCGGTGATCCACATAACCCTTCTTCTCGAGCACCTTCAGTACCGTGGAGATTGTGTTCCTTGCCGGCTTCGGATCTTCAAACTTTTCCCTGATATCCTTCACCACACCCTCCTCCAGATCCCATAATATCTGCATTATCTGCTCTTCCGCCCTGGTCAGTTGCATAATCAATCTATTTAAAATAACACATCTATGCCCGTTTCCGGACATTTCTTTTCAATCAATCCTTCACCACAAATATATGACTATATTTATAGACGCGCAAGTTTTTATGAATTTTTTCGTCTATTTTTATAGTCGACAACCATAATTAACTATATATCAATTACTAATTGATATGATAGGGTGGTAGAGATGCGGCGGGGTTCGCAGCTCACTGCCTGCATTCCGGTCGGCTGTCAGAATCCCTGAAGCAGATTTAAGAGCTTCTCCCGCTCAGTGGTGCCCGGGTCAATTTACCTGACCGGGAGGAGATTACCTACAATCAGATTACACTCCCGCTTTACCTTGTCCGGAGTCTGAGGAAAACGGTCATTCAGTATTCATCAATTATCATTCAATTGTTGACAAGGAATAACAGCCTACGGGGTTAACTCAGCCGAAAGACAATGAATGACGCCGTTTCTATTTCGTTACAGGTCAGATGTAAGGAGAAAATCAATCAAATTATACCATTTTATACCATTGCGCTCGCTGCCAAAGTGCTTGTCCATGGATAATACTATTTTGGGGTGGTTGTCCCTCACTGATTCAAGAACACCAAATTCTATTTCGACAACAGCCTCATCAGCAAGCATATATGTAACCTGAATGTACATCGTCTTATTGCCTTTTACAGCTATGAAATCGATTTCCTTCTCATAATATTTGCCTATCCTGACCTTATATCCTCGTGTTATCAACTCGAGGAAGACAATATTCTCGAGTTTGCCGGAAATGTCCTGAAATTTATCTCCAAGAATAGCGTTTATGAAACCTACATCTCCCAGGAAGTATTTGTCGTAAAGTTCAAGCTGTCTTTTGCCTTTGATGTCAAAGCGACTCACCCTGCGAGACAAAAATGAATTAGTCAGCCAGAGTAAATAGTTTTGTACCGTATCTGCCGAGCAGGTTAATTTCTGCGATCTGATGTAATTACTGATTGTCCGGGCAGTAGTAACATTACCGCAATTGTTTGCAATATAAAGGGCTATCCGTTCAAGCAGGGCAACATCACGTACCTGGTTCCTTGAAACGACATCCTTCAGCAAAATGGTACTGTATATTGCATTTATATACTGACCGATAACTTCATCAGCAAATTCCATTCTGTGGATTCCCGGGAAACCTCCATATTTCATGAAAAGGGCAAACTCATCATCCCTGTCAGTCGTTGATTTGTTTCTGAATGTAAGAAATTCACTGAATACAAGAGTATTCATCTTAAATTCAATATACCTCCCAGTTAAAAGTGTTGCCAGGTCAGATGCCAGTAAATCCGCATTGGACCCTGTGATGTATATATCTGCAATCCCATCTGCAAAAAAGCCGGCAATTGCCTTCTCCCACTGTTCAATTTCCTGAACCTCATCAACAAAGAGGTAGTTTCCGGATTTGTTCTTCTTCAGATTTTTGGTTACAAAATCATGAAGATCCACATAGGTCCTGATGAAGTCAAATTCCAATGAATCTTTATTGATATACAGTATATCAGCAGGGTCTGTTCCTTTATTTTCCAGCTCATTAATAAGCAGTTTCAGGAAGGTGCTTTTACCGCATCTTCTGATCCCGGTTATCACTTTTATTACAGGTTTACCGATGAACGGAGCTATTCGATCAAGATAGATGTCTCTTTTTATCATCTTCCGCAGTTTTATAATCAGTACAAAGATATCAAACAGAATCGATTATATTATGTTTATTTTATATATTTTATAAAGTATCGATTATGTTAGTGTTTTTTTAGTAAGAAACACTTCGATTTTACTGAAGGAGTCATTCAATGGCTTTGCCCGCCGAAGTTTTCTTTCGCCTCCGACTTCGCAGGACATATTCCGCTTTGTCGGAAGAAGTCCGGAGCTTTCTTTGGAAACCGTAGCTTCTGCGGAGGGTCCAGCAAAGGAGGTAACGCAGGCTGGTCACTCAATTGTTTGACAATGAATGACCAGCCTCCGCAAATGCTACGGCTGTCAAAGCAGCGAAGCCAATGACAATGAATGACGCCCCCCGCGTTGCAGGATAAACTCCGGGCGAATGACCCTCTTCCTCACTCCTCCCCTGTCCCGAGCAGTTCATCAAGTTTTTCCTTCAGGATCGCGGTCAGGTGATCTCGTTGCTTTTTGTCAAATTTCCGAGGCAGCTCAATTTCGATGCGTCGCGGCATGAAGTGGATTTTCAGCTCCTTTTGCCTGATGGTCCTCTCCTTTCTTGACAGGCTGAATACTTCTTTACGACTAAGCTTATCATCTATGAACCTGCGGTAGAGCTCCCACTGAGGATCAGAATAACCGTTTTCATCAGTCTGCCCGGCTTTTCTGATAGCCCGCAGGGCCCTGACGTCATTGGTTGTTTTGTTATGCAGAAGGTCATCAATGATTCTCTTGTCCATATTCAGGGTATTCAGCAAATCGCCCACATATGTCTCGTCCTTGCCGATGGCCTGCGACAGTTCCTTCTTGTCGTTGAAGATGCCGGCATCGAGAATTTTGCGGAATGCCATTGCCCTTTCTATGTTATGCAGGTTTTTACGTTGCAGGTTTGCCACCAGGGTCATCACCTGGGTTTCGCGGTCGCCAAGCTCCCTTACGATGGCATCGATGCTTTCAAAATCCAGTAATTTATGGGCTTCAAGCCTGCGGTGTCCGTCTATCAGTTCGTAAGTGTCTCCGGTCTTCCTTACCACTATGGGCTGAAGAAGTCCATTTTCGCGGATGCTCTCCGCGAGTTTGAGCATTTC
>JAAZBN010000012.1 GCA_012513795.1 Bacteroidales bacterium
CCGCTGCTCGGGATGTTCATGTCATACCTGCTTTCCATAGCGCTGCTATGGATTAGCCGGAAAGGCAATCCCTTCAGACTGGAGAAGAAATTCAAAGGCTTTCAGTTGCTTTCATCAGCACTATTCAGCCTTGGTCATGGGGGGAATGACGCCCAGAAAGTAATGGGCATAATATCAGCTGCTCTCATTGTTTATTTTCAGGGGGCGCATGAAGTGCCTCACTGGGCCCAGATAGAAATGGTTAACGGCAAAGTGCATGACATACCTCACTGGATCGTTCTTGGTTGTTACACTGCAATAGCGCTCGGAACGCTGATCGGAGGATGGCGCATAGTTAAGACAATGGGCTCAAAAATAACCAAACTGACTCCTTTTGAAGGGGTGGCAGCTGAAGGAGCCGGAGCAGTGCTGCTATTCGGCACAGAGGCGTTCGGCATACCTGTAAGCACAACCCATACCATCACCGGAGCAATTATGGGAGTGGGGCTCACCAAGAGAGTGACGGCTGTCCGTTGGGGCGTGACTATCAACCTGCTCTATGCCTGGATACTGACAATACCTGTATCCATGCTGCTGGCTGCCGGAATCTATTACCTTCTTTCGGCTATTACAGGCATTAACTAAACGAAGTTCCTTCTCTTCCCGCTGTTAACGCGGGAAATCTTTATTCCGCTTAAGAGACGATGCACCTCAACCTGATGGCTCAGAGCATCGATTGAAACCCCCTTACTGATCCGGGGGTGGTCTTGTGTATATCAAATACAATAATCTCGTTTTCTCCCTCTCTCAGCCATGTGGCCGGACAGTAGAGCCTTGTCTGGGGGCCGATCTCCCAGTATCTGCCGAGGTTATGGCCATTGATCCAGACGAACCCCTTTACAAAATTCGTCATATCAATGAAGGTGTCAGCCTTCTTTTCCGGGGAGAAAGTGCCCCTGAAGAATACTCCAGGCCTCGTCATTTCACTATCCGCAGCCCTAAGAGATTCAACATAGCCGTCACTCATCGGGAATCCCCTGACCTCCCAGTTCATGAGGGTCATGCCGTTGAGCAGGACCCTGTCAGTGATGCCCTTGCGATCAATCATGGCATGGGCGAAGTTGATCCTTCCCATTGCCTCGGTGAATATCTCCAACAGAGGAAATTCAGAGTCAGCAACCGGCAGATCAATTGTATTAATGCCCAGTCTCCTGTCAAGGACCCCGATATATTTGCCATCAAGAAAAACTGTGGCATAGTCATGAATGTCAATGACGCTAAGCTTTCCTCTCTTATGTCCGATCAGTCTTGTTGAGTAGAGCATAAATCCGTAATCCTGCCCGAAGGACTCAAAGGGTCTGGGCTGGACTGTTCTGACGGGTTCCGGCATGTTGTCCCATATGGAAGTGAAGGGTACCAGTTCGGTCTCGGGGAAGCTCATGACCGGTATCGGTTCGGGGATTGGAGGCAGCTTGGCTCTCTTCGGGAGGTAAGACCCGATAAGATTTCTCAATGCCATATATTTTGGGGTGGCCCTTCCCTGTTCATCTATGGGGGCATCGTAGTCATAGCTCGTGAGGTCCGGTTCATATCCCCTGCCTCCTGAGTTGGCGCCGGCAGTGAAGCCGAAATTGGTGCCGCCATGAATCACGTAAAAATTAAAAGATTTACGGTTTTCCATCAGGAACTTCACTTCCTGAAGCAGTGCGGCCGTATCAGGTCTTGCCCATGCCTCACCCCAGTGGGTAAGCCAGCCGGGGTAGGTTTCGCTGGAGAAGACAGGAACGCCGGGGTTCATTTTGCGTGCCAGTTCAAAATCTCTCTCTGAACTTCCCGAGTCAAGACCAACGGCGCATCCGGGGAGAGTCCCGGCCTCTAGCATGTAAGTTGTGGGACCATCGCCGGTAAAGAAAGGACCGTCTATGTCATTTTCTGACCAGATTTCCTTTAGCCGGCCCATATATTCTCGGTCGTTACCATAGCTCCCATATTCATTCTCAATCTGTATCATCAGCACCGGACCACCGTTGTTAATCAGATGGGGACGAAGCACGTCGGCCAGGCGGGAGATATACCTCTCTGCTGCTTTCATGTAAACGGGGTCCATGCAGCGCACCTTCACCCCGGGGTGACGGAGCAGGTACGGAGGCAGGCCTCCGAACTCCCACTCTGCACAGACATAGGGTCCGGGTCTTATTATTACCCACATTCCTTCCTCAGCGGCGGTAGTGATGAAACGTGAGATATCCCTGTTGTCAGTACGGAAGTCATAGATGCCCTCTTCGCTCTCGTGATGGTTCCAGAAGAG
>JAAZBN010000111.1 GCA_012513795.1 Bacteroidales bacterium
CCCATAATCCCGAGCCGCTTCCGGAACATCTGGCAGATCTCTCCGCCACGGTATTGGAGAGCAGGGCCGACCTGGGATTCGTGGTTGACCCGGATGTTGACAGGCTGGCAATAATATGTGAGGACGGGTCAATGTTCGGCGAGGAGTACACCCTGGTCTCTGTGGCAGACTACGTCCTCAGTCATGTCAAGGGCCCGACCGTTTCCAATATGTCTTCCACCAGGGCACTGAGGGATATTACGGAAAAGCATGGTTGCAGCTATACTTCGGCGCCTGTGGGAGAAGTAAACGTGGTTGCCGAGATGAAGCGTACCGGGGCTGTCATTGGAGGTGAGGGCAATGGCGGAGTGATCTACCCCGCCCTGCACTATGGCCGCGATGCGCTTGCAGGCATAGCCCTCTTCCTGACGCACCTGGCCAGGGAGAAGCTGAAATGCAGCGAACTGAGAAAGAAGTATCCTGACTATTATATCGCAAAGAAAAAGATTGACCTGACAGGAGAAATTGATATGACTCAACTCTGCACAGCCCTCATCAAAGCTTATCCGGATGCTGTGTGTGATACGCGTGATGGGATCAAACTTGACCTCCCTTCGGGCTGGGTGCAGATAAGGAAGTCGAATACCGAACCTATTATACGTATCTATGCGGAGGGAAAGTCTAAAGAACCGGCAGAAAAACTCGCCGCAGGAGTGACGGAGATTGTTAAAAATCTGTAAATCTTGTACCTTGCTTGAGATTTTAAATGTTATTTGAATGGTTTTTGTTACTATGCTGATGGCTTAGTTAATGAAAGTTAATGTTTCCTTAAAATTTGTTCAATGAGCCTGAAATTGTAATAATTTCACGCCTTGATTAAACTAAACAGAATATTCTTCAGATGAAAAGGACAATTATCATTACCTCAATCATTGTAGCAGTGGCAGTAATTGCCATGATCGTGATCAGCAAGCTTTCAGGCAAGGAAGACCCGGGTCTGCTATTTGCTGAAGCAAAGCAGGGCGATTTCGAGGTGGTGGTCACCACCACCGGTGAGCTGCAGGCTGAGGTCTCTACAGATATCAAGGGTCCGGAAGGTCTGAGCAGTCGCAACATGAGGTTCGGCAGCATTAAGATCTCTGACCTGGTTACCGAGGGTACGGAAGTACAAGCCGGTGATTATGTTGCTACCCTTGACAGATCAAGTGTTGACAATAACCTCAAGGATGAACTTGACAGGCTGGAGTCATATGAAACGGATCTGCTTAAGAAGCAGCTTGACACAACCATTACCCTTGGCAATCTGAGGGATGATCTGGTTAACCTCAAATTTAATATGGAGGAGGCAGAAATAACCCTTGAGCAGTCAAAGTATGAACCTCCCACCACCATCAGGCAGGCGAGGATATCCCTCGACAAGGCGGAGCGTGCGTATGAGCAGGCTCTCAGCAACTATGACCTGAAGGTAAGGCAGGCCAGGGCTGATATCAGGGATACGGAGATACAGGTGGCCAAGCAGAGGAGAAAGGTGACTGAGATGCAAGAGATAATAGAAAAATTTATTATCACTGCCCCCTCTGACGGAATGGTTATTTACAAAAGAGAATGGAACGGATCCAAGCGCAAGGTGGGATCTGAGATCAGTCCCTGGGATCCGGTGGTTGCAACCCTCCCTGATCTCTCATCAATGATCTCAAAGACCTATGTCAATGAGATCGATGTAAGCAAGGTCAAGACCGGGCAGCCGGTCAGGCTTACTGTGGATGCCTTCCCTGAGAAATCATACACGGGCGTTGTGATCAGCGTGGCGAATATTGGTGAGCAGCTGCCCAATACTGATGCCAAGGTCTTTGAGGTGATCACGAAGATTGACGGATCAGATCCTATCCTGAGACCATCGATGACCACAGGAAACCAGATCGTGACCCAGACGTTCACTGATGTGATATATGTACCGCTTGAGACCGTCTTCGCCACACCTGACAGCATACCTTTTGTATATATGAAAGACGGGTCACGCCAGGTTGTTGTTCTCGGGGAAGCCAATGAGAATGACATTATTGTGGAACAGGGGCTCAAGCCAG
>JAAZBN010000112.1 GCA_012513795.1 Bacteroidales bacterium
GGGTCATGGAAAATCTACTCAACATATTCGTTAAGTCGATCTTTATCGACAACATGATCTTCGCATACTTCCTGGGTATGTGCTCATACCTGGCAGTGTCGAAGACAGTGAAGACATCCATGGGTCTCGGGCTGGCCGTCATCTTCGTGCTGGTGATCACCGTGCCTGTCAACTTCCTGCTTGAGCAGTATGTGCTTAAGAAAGGCGCCCTGGTGTGGCTCAGTGACAGCTTCGCCACCGTCGACCTCAGCTTTCTCTCGTTCATCATGTTCATTGCAGTTATTGCCTCTATTGTTCAGCTGGTGGAGATGGTGATAGAGAAGTCGAGCCCCGCTCTCTATAACTCACTCGGCATCTTCCTTCCACTGATAGCTGTTAACTGCGCTATCCTTGGGGCCTCGCTCTTCATGCAGGAGAGAGAGTATGCCAACATAGGTGAGGCAGCTGTCTTCGGTCTTGGTTCAGGCGTGGGCTGGCTGCTGGCCATAGTGGCACTGGCAGCCATCAGGGAGAAGATGCGTTATTCAAACGTGCCAGCTCCTCTGCGCGGACTGGGAATCACTTTCATCCTGACAGGACTGATGGGAATAGCCTTTATGAGCTTCCTTGGTATCACACTTTAATGAAATCTTACTGAAATGATATTAGGTTTATCAATTGCAGGCACCGTTTTAATCAGCATAGCAGTATTTGTACTGGTGATGACACTGCTTGTTGTGGTGCTGCTCTATGCCAGGCAGAAGCTGACTCCGCAGGGCGATGTCACGCTCAAGATCAATGACCGCGAGATGGTGGTCTCACCCGGCTCCAACCTGCTGTCAACATTGTCAAACAATGGCGTCTTCCTGCCCTCAGCCTGCGGCGGGGGAGGCACCTGCGGCATGTGCCGCTGCCAGATCACCGAGGGCGGAGGCTCCATCCTGCCCACAGAGACAGGCTTCTTTACCCGCCGCGAACAACATGACAACTGGCGCCTGGGATGCCAGGTCAAGGTGAGGGAGAATATGACCATCATGGTGCCCGAAGCAGTCCTTGGAGTTAAGAAATGGGAGTGCGAGGTGGTCTCCAACAGAAACGTGGCTACCTTTATCAAGGAGTTCGTGGTTAAGCTGCCGGAAGGTGAGGATCTTAACTTCAGGTCAGGCGAGTATGTGCAGATATATATACCAAAATATGAGGTTGATTACCGGACGGATATAGATGTGGAGGACGAGTACAGGCCTGACTGGGATAAGTTCGATCTGTGGAGCCTCAAGGCAAAAAACGACGAGGAGACCTTCAGGGCTTACTCCATGGCCAACTACCCGGCAGAGAAGAACCTGATCATCCTCAACATCAGGATTGCCACACCACCGATGGACAGGAACCGCAAGTGGCTGAAGGTGCCGCCGGGGATCTGCTCATCATACATCTTCTCACGCAAGCCGGGCGACAGGGTGACAATCAGCGGACCTTACGGCGAGTTCCATATCAAGCATACTGATGCCGAGATGGTCTATGTAGGTGGCGGCGCCGGCATGGCACCACTGAGATCGCATATTTTCCACCTGCTCAAGACGGAGAAGTCGAACCGCAAGATATCATACTGGTATGGCGCCCGCTCCAGGAGGGAGATCTTCTATGAGGATGAGTTCCGGGAGCTGGAGAAGAAGTTCCCCAACTTCACTTTTAATATCGCCCTCTCCGAACCACTGCCTGAAGATAACTGGACCGGCTATACGGGATTCATTCACAAGGTACTGCTTGACAACTATCTCGACAAGCATAAGCTTCCAGAGGAGATAGAGTATTATCTCTGCGGTCCCCCGGTGATGAACGCCGCTGTGCTGAACATGCTTGACAACCTGGGTGTCCCGCCGGAGAATATTGCGTTTGATGATTTCGGGGGATGATCTTCCAGTAGGCAGTAGGCAGTGGGCAGTGGGCAGTAGTGGGGGATGGCCGCAGGCCATCAAGAATTGTAGAACAGAGGATTGATTGGATATGATGGTCGTAGACCATCAAGCATTGTAGAACAGATAGTTACATGCCATAGGATGGTCGTAGACCATCAAGAATTGTAGGATGGCCGCAGGCCATCAAGCATTGTAATACAGGACGTTAATTGACAGGATGGTCGTAGACCATCAAGAATTGTAGAACAGATAGTTACATGCCATTGGATGGTCGTAGACCATCAAGAATTGTAATATAGATATGAACAACCTGATTTCCATCTTTTCCGCAATTGCACTGACCCTGTTTTCCTGCACCCCGCAACCTGAATACGCGGAACTGAACGGCCTGACCCAGGGAACTACCTACCACATCGTTGTGGAGAAAGTCCCGGGACTTGATATCATGGCTCTTCGCCAGGAGATAGAACTGCTTTTCACTGAGATAGACAATTCACTTTCAATATATAATGACTCCTCGGTTATTTCTGCCATCAATGAAAACCGCAGCAACCTGACCGACACACTCTTTCGCGAGGTCTTCCGGGCCTCATTGCAGATATACTCAGAGAGCGGAGGGCTGTTTGACATCACCATCGGCCCGCTGGTGAAGGCCTGGGGGTTCGGCCCCGACGCCATTAAACGTTTTGATGAGTCAATGCTTGATTCCCTTCTTGCTCTTGTGGGAATGGATAAGGTAGGCCTGGAAGGTGATCGTATAGTCAAGGCTGATCCCGATATGTTCCTTGATGTCAATGCCATTGCCCAGGGGTATACTGTTGACCTTGTGGCTGACCTGATAGTGCGATCGGGAATCACGCAGTGCCTTGTGGAGGTTGGCGGAGAGGTCCGGACTGTGGGCGACAAGCATGGCATGGGATGGAAGGTGGGCATTGATACCCCGGCTGATGGTAACTATGTTCCGGGGGCTGACATCCAGGCCAGGATAAGGCTTGACAACCTGGCCCTTGCCACCTCGGGCAACTATCGCAAGTTTTTTGTTGAGGATGGCATAAAGTACTCACATACAATTGACCCCCGCACGGGCTATCCTGTCAGGCACACACTGCTGAGCGCCACC
>JAAZBN010000113.1 GCA_012513795.1 Bacteroidales bacterium
AACCTGCACAAGACCTTTGCCATACCCCATGGCGGCGGCGGGCCGGGCATGGGCCCCATCCTCTGCAACACCAGGCTGGCTGAGTTTCTGCCCTCGCACCCGGTGGTGAAGACAGGCGGCAGCCACGGTATCACCGCTGTGGCTGCAGCTCCCTATGGTAGCGCACATGTGCTTACCATCAGCCATGCCTATGTGATGATGCTGGGCGCCGAGGGCCTGACAAAGTCAACCATCTATGCCATTCTAAATGCCAACTATCTCTCATCCAGGCTGGGCGAGATGTACAAGGTACTCTATACAGGTGCCAACGGCCGGTGTGCCCATGAGATGATACTTGACTGCAGGGGATTCAGGGATGCCGGCGTGGATGAGTCGGATATTGCCAAGAGGCTGATGGACTACGGTTTCCATGCTCCCACACTCTCGTTCCCTGTGCACGGTACTCTGATGGTTGAACCCACCGAGTCGGAGCCGAAGGCAGAGCTTGACAGGTTCATTGACGCCATGCGCAATATATGGAAAGAGATAGAAGAGATCAGAAAAGGAGAGGCAGACCGGGAGGATAATGTGCTTAAGAACGCTCCCCATACGGCAGCGGCTGTCATAGCTGACGACTGGAACCATGGCTACCAGCGTGAGAAAGCAGCATTTCCCCTTCCATGGATTGTTGAAAACAAATTCTGGCCGGCAACGGGAAGGGTTGATAACGGATATGGCGACCGCAACCTGGTATGCACCTGTGCACCTGTTGACTCATACCGGTTCGAAAGTTTCAGCTTCGAATAGGATTTTTTGTTTATATTGTTGCCACAGCCATGATACATCTGGCTGATTGATACCGTTGCGCCACAGCGCCGCAACATCATAAATTTATTTTGACCGCTATGGATTTCATTCACAAGTATGATATGGGAGTGATAGGCAACTGCTCATTCCTTGCCTATATCAACAAGACAGCAGAGGTTAAATGGATGTGCCTTCCCAGGTTTGACAGCAGTTTCCTGTTCGGTTCTCTTCTGGACAGTGAAAAAGGCGGAGAGTTCTCTGTCAAACCGGTGGAGAAGGACTTTTATACATTTCAGTCGTACCTGAAGAATACAAATATTCTTTCAACTGAATTCATTGTCGGGGACGGCAAGTTCAGGATTACTGATTTTGCTCCCAGGTTTTACCAATATGACAGGTACTACAGGCCGCTTATGCTTATCAGGAAGATAGAGCTGCTTGACGGCAATCCATTTATTACTGTCAGGTGTGAGCCTGTTGGCAGTTACGGAGCCTTCAGGCCTCAGATAGTAGCCGGCAGCAACCATATCCGTTATCTTAATTTCGACACGCAGGTCAGGTTGACAACAAACATACCCCTTACCTATATACTGAATAACCAGCCTTTCATTCTGAATGACACCTGCTACCTTGCTTTCACCTATGGCGTCCCCCTGGAGGCACCTCTTGATTCAACCGCGGAGGATTTTCTTGAGAAGACCAACAAATACTGGGTGCAGTGGATAAAGAACACCTCCATTCCCAATATTTTCCAGGATGAGATCATTCGCTCGGCGTTGGTCCTCAAACTGCATCAGTATGAAGATACCGGTGCCATCATTGCATCCGGGACAACAAGCATGCCAGAGGCCCCCGGCGCCGGCAGGAACTGGGATTACCGCTACTGCTGGATGCGGGATTCCTACTATACCCTCAATGCTTTCAATAACCTGGGTCATTTTGATGAGCTGGAGAAGTACTTTCTTTATATCCAGAATATTATTCTCTCAGAAAGGCATAAGATCAAGCCCATGTATACCCTGGCAGGCACTGCTGTTCCGAAGGAGAAGGAGCTTGATCTGGAGGGGTATCTCGGCAACAGGCCCGTGCATCTGGGAAACGATGCATTCAGGCAGGAGCAGAATGACATTTACGGGCAGGTTCTGGCCAGTCTTCTGCCACTCTATATTGACCGGAGGCTGAATTACCTCTCATACAGAAAATCGAGGGAGGTGATCTACTGGCTCCTTAACCGTATTGAGGAGACGATGGAGCTGCCCGATGCGGGCATCTGGGAGTTCCGCAACAGGATGCAGGAGAACTGTTATACTTTTCTCTTTCACTGGGCAGGAAGTAAGGCTGCTGAAAAAATTGCCGCTCACTTTACTGACGGGGACCTGAGATCAAAGGCAGAAAGGCTTGCCGCCAGGGCTGCGGAGAAGATTGAGATGTGCTACAGGGATGATTTAAGGGCCTACATGCAGGCTATTGACAATGATAACTTTGATGCTGCCACCATTCACCTCGTCAACATGAACTACCTTGACCCTTCGGGTGACAGGGCAAAGGAGCACCTCTCTGCCCTGGCCGGTCACCTGAAGACAGAGGATGGGCTCTTTTACAGATACCTGCATGAGGATGACTTCGGGAAGCCGGAGACAACCTTCCTCGTGTGTGCCTTCTGGTACGCCGAGGCTCTGGCTGTTACTGGCAACATCAATGAGGCAATCAGCATTATTGAAAGACTGCTGGGATATTCAAACCATCTTGGTCTCTTCAGTGAAGATGCAGGAGCAGACGGAAGCCAATGGGGTAACTTCCCGCAGACATACAGCCACGTGGGGCTGATGAACGCTATCTACCGCATAGCAGCCCGGCTTGACAGCCCGGTATTCCTCTGAACAGCTGAAAATGAAATATAATCATATGGAAGAGTTTAAACGTATTGTTATTGTTGCCTACAGGCTGCCATTCACAATCAGGCATCGCAACGGTAAAATGACAGCCCAGCAGAACAGCGGCGGCCTCGTCTCGGCAGTGCTCTCGCTGACTGAAAGAATGAAGAACAGCAATTCCGGAACCGACTCGGCAAAAACGGTCTGGGTAGGCAAGGGTGAACATGATGCAGAGCAGATGAATTCACTCAGGGAGGTAAAGGAGACCTTTGAGCTCGTCCCCGTGAGGATTCCTGACCATGTGAATGAAAAGTTCTACGGCGGTTTCTGCAATGACCTTATATGGCCCCTGTTCCACTACTTCCCCTCAATGACAGTGTTCGGGCAGGGTTACTATGAGAGCTACAGGAAGGCCAATCAGCTATTCTACAGGGAGCTGAAGAAGATAATCAGGCCGGGTGATTTTATCTGGATACATGATTACCAGCTTTTCCTTTTACCGGGAATGGTAAGGAGTGATTTTCCAGACGCCTCCGTGTCATTCTTCCTGCATATACCTTTCCCGTCATACGAGGTGTTCAGGATCATGCCTGACGGCTACCAGGCAGCCATACTGAAAGGAATGCTCGGAGCTGACCTGATAGGGTTCCACACACATGATTATGCTCAGCACTTCCTGAAATCAGTGAGAAGAGCGCTTGGCTATGACATTTCACTCAATACAGTCATGGCGGAGGATACCTATTCAAGGGCTGACGCTTTTCCTATCAGCATAGATTACAAAAAGTTTCATGACACTGTCTTTCTGCCGGAAACGGAGAAGTATATGCAAAAGATACATAAGCAGAAGAGGGATCGAATGCTTATTTTTTCAGTTGACAGGCTTGACTATACAAAGGGCTTTCTCAACAGGCTGGCTGCTTTCGAGCTCTTCCTTGAACGGTACAAAAGCATGAGAGGGAGGGTTGTGTTCAATATGGTGATAGTCCCTTCCAGGGATACCATAGCCCGTTACCAGGAGATGAAAAAGGAGATTGAGGCTACTGTGGGCAGGATAAACGGAAAATATGGGACACTTGACTGGAATCCAATAGCTTATCAGTATAAGTCGCTTAAATTCAATGAGATGATTGCCCTGTACACTCTCAGTGATGTGGGGCTGCTTACGCCTCTGCGCGACGGCATGAACCTGGTAGCCAAAGAGTATGTTGCCGCGCAGCACCAGAAGCACGGTATGCTTATATTGAGCGAGATGGCTGGTGCGGCTGCAGAGATGAGTGAATCGGTCCTGGTGAATCCTACGGATATCTCCCAGATGGCCGATGCCATTTACAATGCGCTGATGATGCCGGCGGAAGAGAGGAAGAGCCGCATAGAGGCAATGAAGAAGCGTCTGCGTGACTATGATGTTTTCTCCTGGGCAGATGATATACTCAGGTCAGTTGTGAGGGTGAAAACTGACCGGAAGAGCTTCAGGGTAAGATTGATAAACAGGGATATAGAAGAGAGAATCATTGATGCTTTCTGCAATTCTGCACGTCCCGTGCTTTTCCTGGATTATGACGGCACGCTTGTGCCTATCAGGGAACTGCCTGAGATGGCAACCCCTGAGGATGTAATTATCTCACTGACCGGCAGGCTTGCAGCAAAATCAAACGTAGTAATCATCAGTGGAAGAAACAGGGATTTTCTTGATGAGTGGTTTTCGGACCAAAACCTGACACTGGTGGCAGAACACGGGGCCTTCATCAGGTACCCGGGCGGCAAGTGGGAGTCGTCACTCGATCAGGATGACAAATGGAAGGAAAGATTTAAGCCTCTTCTCAACCGCTTTACAAACAGGTGCAAGGGATCATTTGTAGAGGAGAAGAGAGCATCTCTGTCATGGCATTACCGCAATGCTGATGAGGACCTCTCTGCCCTGCGTGCCATAGAATTGAAGAATGAACTTGAGGAGTCAATAATCAATATGCCCTTGCAGGTTATTGACGGGCACAAGGTGGTTGAGGTCAAGATGTCTGGTTACAACAAGGGAAGTGCTGCCAAGAAACTGCTGGCCATGGAAGAAAATGATTTTATCATGGCAATAGGTGATGACAAGACTGATGAGGAGCTCTTCGGGGCGTTACCTGAGAATGCCATTTCACTGAAGGTAGGCAAGGGCCCCACAAGAGCCAGGTACAGTTTTCTCAGGCAATCCGATGTGGTGGCTTTCCTTACCCGGATGGCAGAGGCAATGGAGCAGATAAGCAAGAGCTGAACAGGGGGTTCATTCCTTACGCAGATACTCTTTGCCGGGTTGGATCAATAAGGGGTATCAGAAGAGGTCTTCTATCACCATTGAATAGAGATCGGTCTGAGAGATCCCGTAGACTGCTGCCTGTCTGGGTATGATACTTTCCGGCGTCATGCCGGGGACAGTGTTTATCTCCAGGAACTGGGGTCCGGCCTCTGTGACAATGAAATCAACCCTGACAATCCCCTTACAGCCGAGGATATCATAGATCTCAGAAGAGAGTTCCTGTATACGTTTTGTCAGTTCTTCAGGCATACGGGCAGGAGTGATCTCATCTGACAATCCTTCCGTGTATTTGGCCTCATAGTCAAAGAACTCTTTTTTGGGAACCACTTCAGTTACAGGCATGACGATATCGCCCTGTTTTGTTTTGATAACCCCGCAGGCTACCTCTGTCCCCTTCATGAATGACTCCACCAGCACCTCATGGCCTTCGGCGAATGCCTGTTCAACGGCATTTTCAAAACCTGCCATCTCCTTGACCTTGGTCACCCCGAAGCTGGAGCCGCTGGCGTTGGGCTTGACAAAGCAGGGAAGGCCGGTCTGCTTGACGATGTTTTCTGCATCATACTTCTGCCCCTTCCTGATCAGCAGTCCGCCGGTCATCGGTATGCCGTACTCATTCAGGTAGAGTTTGCAGGCCTGCTTGTTGAATGTAAGGGCTGAGACGAAGGCATCACAGCTTGTATAAGGTATTCCCACCATATCAAAGTATCCCTGGAGGAGTCCATTCTCGCCGGGATTACCATGGATGGCGA
>JAAZBN010000114.1 GCA_012513795.1 Bacteroidales bacterium
ATATCGGGAAGTCGTATCCATATCCAACCTTTAAACCGTTATATAATTCTATGCCTGCGAATCCTGTGATTGCGTCACTTATCCTGTAAGAAACGCCACCCCATATCTTTTTATTGTATCTAACCATGCCGGTGGCTAAATATTGTGTGGTGGCACCATCATTTACAATAAAAACTGATGGTATAAGTTCGAAGGCTGGATTGGGGAGCCGGAAGTAGTAACCGGCGGTAAGGTAGTATTGGCGGCTAACGTAAGTGGCAGTTTCCGAATATTTAACCTTGGGCTGGTTAAGATGTGTCACGGATATGCCGGCATAATAATTGATTCCCTGGTAATATACTCCGGCAGATATGTCAGGTGCGATAAATGATTCGTCATTCTCCGGGATAAGGGGATCTCCGGAAGGAGGGGTATGGCCCGGGCCGGAGGGTATATACCACTCGGGCGATATGGTCATGTTCAGCATTCCGGCGCTGATGCCTGCGCCCAGAGTGCCCGTGCCCAGTGTGAAGAGGTAAGAGTAGGAGAGGCTGAGGCCGATGTCATTACTGAAGCCAAATTTATCAGCTTCAACCAGCAGGCCCGCGCCGCTGCGAAGGCCGAAGAGGCTGAAGGGGGTGTTTACATTGAATATCATTGTTGAGGGCGCTCCGGGGAAGCCTACCCACTGCTGGCGTGTGAGCGCGGTGGCGGTGATCATCCCGGACATTCCCGAATAGCCGGGGTTATAGGTCTGGGTATTGAACATGTAATTGCTCAGCACGGGATCCTGCTGACCGCATAAGATGGCGGACGGGAGGATCAATGCCAGGATGAGTATCCTTATTTTCTTCATATTCAGGGTGCGCCTGTGAGCCCTTCACTATAACGGGTAAAATAAATAAAAAATATGCATGCCACAAAATTGAGGCCAAAATTCAATGGCCATATCTGAGCAGTGCCCGCGTCCATCTTCCCGGCACCTGGTCACGGTTGGCCATGAGGTAGTCCTCATATGAGCAGGCGAGGTAATGCTGTTGTCCGCGGGTGTCACGTATCTCTATCCACCACCTGTCGGTGATCATGCTCTTGATGAAGATGGCTTCCCCCTCCAGGTCACTGAGGGTAACGTGATAGCGGGTGAAGCGGTTGCTTGACTGGTCTGAAAGGAAAGTGACCTCATACTGTTTCTGTGAGAAGCCTTCGAGGAAGAACCATATCAGCTGCGCTGCCAGCTGGGAGGTCTGCATCCTGTTGTCAAGGGTGGGATTGACCTCAAGCACCGAGAAGATCTTAAGGTTATCAGAGAGGCCGGCGTACCTGGCAAGCAGGCAGATCTCCTCACCATAGAAGCCGTTGGCTGAGGTAAGGATGGCGCCGGGGGCATCTGACTGGCGCACCGAGCCTATATCAAACACTGCGGCAGCGGCGTCGCGGAAGAGGGGCTCGGTCTCATGCACCGCTGCCCGCACCTCACCAATACGCATCATGTCATAGTGTCTGCGGTTGAACCTGTTCACCACCTGTTGGTCAGTGAGATAGGTCTGATGGCCTATGGCTGACAGGTGCGAGAGGCAGCTGCCGCTGCGGTAGATGAGGTCATTCATCCAGTTTAATGAATCCGGTGATCGTTTCTCCGCCGTAAAGTCGATGCGTGAATCAACGGAGACCAATGACCACTTCTCCTTCCCGGCAGAGAGGGCTCTGTCAATGGCAGGCATCAGGGCGCTGGTGCCTCCTATGACTACAGGCACCACATTCTTTGACAGGAGTTCCAGCAGCACGTCGGACAGCCCGGCGATGGTATCATCAAACGATGCCCCCGGCCTTAAGTTGCCAAGGTCAGCAACCTTCAGCCTGCCCGGCAGACGGGAGAATGAATAGAGGCTCTTCCTTATGGCATCAGGCGCCTGTGAGGCCCCTGCGTTTGATGAATTGCGGTCATCCGGCACACCTATTATTGCCACTGCAAGCCCAGCAGGATCGGCGAGGGGCTCATTCCCGGTGTTGACAGCCACATTATGCGGGAAAGCCGAGGATCCTTTCAGCGGTTCCACCCCGGGCCGGTCAAGGCATACGGGATCAAGATACTGGTTAAGGTCGATCATACGATCATATTATATATAAGGTCACTTCTTTTTCCTGCCCCTGGAGCTCTTTGGCCTGCCGCCCTTTTCTATGATGGCCTGGCACTCCTCACGGGTAAGCTTACCCGGATCGCTCCCTTTCGGTATGCGGTAGTTGGTGTTGTCATGGGAGATGTAGGGGCCGTAGCGGCCGTTAAGCACCTTTATGTCACCGAACTCGTTTATCACCTTCTGTTTTTCCCCTTCCCTCTTCTCCTTTATAACCTCAATGGCTCTCTCTGCAGTAATGGTATAGGGATCATCCACTCCCTTCCTGAGTGAATAGAATTTGCCGGCATGTCTTACATATGGTCCGTACTTGCCCACCCCCACGGTCATCTCATCATTTTCAAAAGTGCCAATAGTGCGCGGCAGGTCAAAGAGGGAGAGGGCCTCATCAAGGGTTATTGTCTCCAGCAGCTGGTCGCGCCTGAGGTTCGCAAAGCGAGGTTTATTGTCAGGTGAGGCTTCGCCGAGCTGCACCACCGGTCCGAAGCGGCTCATCTTCACTGACACAGGCTGGCCGCTGGCAGGGTCAGTACCCAGTTGTCTGGCGCCTGTCTGGCGGGCACGTGTTGCAAGCGACTCGTCAACGGTCTTGCGGAAGGGTCCGTAGAAGGAAGAGATCATCTTATCCCACTTCGTCTCTCCGGAGGCTATCTCGTCAAACTCCTTCTCCACCTCCGCAGTAAAGTTGTAGTCAAGGATGTCAGGGAAATTGGCAATAAGAAAATCATTGACTATCATGCCTATGTCTTTCGGGAAAAGTTTTGACTTCTCCTTGCCGGCGATCTCACTCTTTTCACTACGGCTGACTTTTCCCTTTGACAGGGTAAGCTGTATCATGGACCGTTTTTCTCCCGGCCTGTCCTCACGTGAAACGTAGCCTCTTGACTGTATTGTTGAGATGATTGGGGCATATGTGGATGGTCTGCCTATCCCCAGCTCCTCCAGCTTCTTTACCAGGCTGGCCTCGGTATAGCGTGGCGGGGGAGTGGTAAAGCGCTGCAGCGCCGTTATGGTTCCTGGAGTAAGCTTCATTCCCCTGTCAACGCGGGGGAGAATAGCTTTCTCGTCCTCTCCGGTGTTACTGTCATATGATTCAGTGTATATCTTCAGGAAACCGTCAAACAGTATCACCTCGCCTGTTGCAGTAAAGCTCACCGGGGAGGCTGACATGCCAATGCTGATTGTAGTCTTTTCAGTACGGGCATCTGCCATCTGCGAGGCTATCGCTCTGCGCCATATCAGTTCGTAAAGTTTTTTCTCATTGTTGCTTCCTGGCACCTCCTTCCTGTCAAAGTAGGTGGGCCTGATGGCCTCATGTGCCTCCTGGGCGCCGCGCGAGTGTGTTTTGAACTGACGTGTACGGGAATAGCCGGCGCCATATTCAGTTGTAATGACCTCCCTGGCAGTGTTGAGTGCCAGGGACGACAGGTTGGTGGAGTCAGTCCTCATGTAGGTGATCTTCCCTGCCTCGTAAAGCTTCTGTGCCACTGACATTGTCTGCGCCACCGAGAAGCCAAGCTTGCGGTAAGCCTCCTGCTGAAGGGTTGAGGTGGTGAAGGGTGGCGCCGGCGAGCGGGTGCCGGGCTTAACCACTATATTGTCAACGGTAAATTCAGACTCATCACATTTTTCCAGGAAGAGTCTGGCTTCCTCCTCGGTGCTGAATTTTTTCGGACACTCAGCCTTAAGCTGGACATCGGTCCCTTCACTGTTCTTCCCGCTGAATGAACCCGTAACCCTGAAAGCCGAGTCAGCCGTGAAATTGATGATCTCACGCTCACGGTCAACGAGCAGGCGCACGGCTACCGACTGAACCCTTCCGGCCGAGAGAGAGGGCTGTACCTTCTTCCACAGCACGGGTGAGAGCTCAAAGCCTACGAGCCTGTCCAGTATCCTGCGTGCCTGCTGGGCATTGACCAGGTTCATGTCAACCTGGCGGGGCGACTCCACCGCGCGGGTGATGGCCTCTTTGGTTATCTCATGGAACACTATGCGGCGCGTGGTTTCGGGGTCAAGCCCGAGAACGGCAATAAGATGCCAGGCTATGGCCTCTCCCTCACGGTCCTCATCAGAGGCAATCCACACGGTCTTTGCCTGGCCTGCCAGCTTGCGAAGGTCGGCCACCACCTTCTTCTTGTCTTCGGGCACCTCATAGACAGGGGCAAACCCCTTCTCTACTTCAACCCCAAGATTATTTTTTACAAGGTCACGTATGTGCCCGAAGCTTGATACTACAGAAAAATCCTTTCCGAGGAACTTTTCTATTGTTTTAGCTTTTGCAGGTGACTCAACAATTACCAGGTTTTCTGCCATCCGAGATTTTTTAAAAACAGGGCAAAGTAAATGAATAAGGGCACTAACTTCAAAATTATTGGAAAAATTTCTGTATTAATCATTAAATTAGCGCCCTTATAATGAGGCTATCATGAGGGATAAGAAATTCCGGAAGAACATTATCTGGTTCTGGGTGATAATATCTCTGCCGGCACTGCTGGTACTGACACTGTTCATCCTTATTTCTGCCAACAGGCTTGGGCCCATTCCCTCGTTCGGGGAGCTGGAGAACCCTGACAACAGCCTCGCCGCAGAAGTTTACTCGGAAGATGATGTGCTGCTGGGCAAGTTTTATATCCAGAACCGTACCTGGACGGAATATGAAGAGATATCACCGTACGTGATTGATGCTCTTATTGCCACGGAAGACATCAGGTTCTACAGGCATTCCGGAATAGATTTCCGGGGGCTGGTAAGGGTGCTGGTCAAAACCATCATACTGGGTCAGAACACCGGGGGAGGCAGTACCATTACCCAGCAGCTGGCGAAGAACCTTTTCCTTCCCAGGGATCTCTCCCATGACCCTGCGATTGTGCGTGCCTCAAAGCTGGCAGTGGCTAAATTCAAGGAGTGGCAGACGGCGGTGAAGCTGGAGAAGAGCTACACCAAGGAAGAGATCATCACCATGTATCTCAACGTGTTTGACTTCATCTACAATGCTGTTGGCATTAACTCGGCTGCACGGATATACTTCAATACAACCCCTGACTCGCTTAACATAGAGCAGTCTGCCATGCTGGTGGGCATGCTCAAGAATTCGGTGGCCTATAATCCCCTTCGCAATGAGGAGTCAGCGTTGCGCAGGCGCAACGTGGTCATCTCCCAGATGGAGCGGTACGGATATATATCACATACGGTGGCTGACTCGGTCAGTCAGCTGCCCCTGGGGATAGATCTTCGCGAGGACAGCCACAACACAGGCCTGGCTACCTATCTCAGGGAATATATAAGGTCAACCATGAACAGCAGGGAGCCGGAGAGGAAGAGTTTCTGGTCAGAGGATCAGTACAATGATGCTCTCTGGCGCTGGGAGAATGACCCGCTATACGGATGGTGCCAGAAGAACGTCAAGCCTGACGGAACACCGTATAACCTGTACCGTGATGGTCTGAGGATCTACACGACGATTAATTCGAAGATGCAGACCTATGCCGAGGAGGCGCTGGTGGAGCATCTCTCGGAAAACCTCCAGCCGGTCTTTGACAAGAGGGCCAAATACTACAGGAACCCGCCCTGGTCGAATGACCTCACCTCCGCACAGGTAAAGCAGATAATGGACCGGTCAGTCAGGCAGAGCGACAGGTACCAGAGCATGAGGCGCAATGGCATTCCCGAGGATTCAATTACGCTGGCCTTCAATACACCAATACCCATGAAGCTCTTTTCATGGAACGGGGAGGTTGATACCGTGATGACCCCCATTGACTCCATAAGGTATTACAAGTATTTTGTCAGATCATCCTTCATGGCCATGGATCCGCATACGGGCCAGGTAAAGGCGTATGTGGGCGGGCCTGACTTCAGGTACTTCAAGTATGATGCCGTTACCCGGCAGAAGAAGCAGGTGGGATCAACCATTAAGCCGTTCCTCTATACCCTGGCCATGCAGGATGGTTACTCACCCTGCTTTGAGGTTGAGAATGTGGCGCGTTCATTTGAGCTGCCGGGGGACTCGGTCTCATGGAGGCCAAGGAGCTCCGGCCCGGAGGAGTACCACGGCCGGATGGTGACCCTGAAATGGGGCCTGGCCCAGTCAGAAAACTATATCTCTGCCTGGCTGATGAAGCAGTTCTCACCGCAGGCAGTGGTTGACATCATGCACCGCATGGGCATCAGGAGCTTTGTTGACCCGGTCTATTCCATTTTTCTGGGTACCTCTGATCTTTCCCTGGAGGAGATGGTGGGGGCCTATGGCACCTTTGCCAACAAGGGAGTATACACCCGCCCGCTGTATGTCACACGTATTGAGGACAGGAACGGAAACATCATATCCACCTTCAATCCCTATATTGACGAGGTAATAAGTGAGGATGATGCCTTCCTGATGACATCACTGCTTAAAGGTGTTGTCACCAACGGAACGGCGGTGAGACTCAGACTCACCTATAAGCTTAACAATCCCATGGGAGGGAAGACCGGCACCACACAGAATCACTCCAACGGTTGGTTTATGGGTGTGATGCCTGACCTTGTTGCCGGTGTATGGACCGGATGGGAGGATCAGGCTATCCACTTCGAGGACCTATCCATGGGTCAGGGGGCCAACATGGCACTGCCGGTATTCGGACTCTTCCTGCAGAGGCTGCTGGCCGATGAGGAGTTTGCCATTATAGGTACGACGGATTTTGAAGCTCCGCCGGGCTTCAATGTTGAGCTTGACTGTGACAAGGTCAACAGGGAGCAACAGGTCAATTCCTACAGGCAGAGGGAGTACTGATCTTTAAGCCGGCAGTCGGCAGTACCAGTCGGCAGTACCAGTTGGCAGTCGGCAGTTTGAGGCCCGGAAGCAGGGGACAGTCTGTACAATTGGTAAATTCAGGAAAAGAGCAGTCTGACCAGCCCTTCAATTTTGTACACTTTTGATATTTTCAGGCCGGGTACTTCACGGGTGTCTCTGTGGAATCCGGAGATCACAATCTCACTGAATCCCATTCTTGCTGCCTCGGTGATCCGTTGTTCAAGTCTGGCTACAGGTCTGATTTCGCCGGAGAGGCTCACCTCGGCTGCTAAAGCTATATGATGATCAACGGGGATGTCGAGGTTTGAGGAGAGCACTGCCGCAACCACTGCCAGGTCAATAGCCGGGTCACTTACTTTCAGTCCGCCTGCAATATTCAGGAACACGTCCCTGGTCCCGAGCCTGAATCCTGCTCTTTTCTCAAGCACTGCCAGCAGCATGTTCAGGCGCCGGGTGTCAAACCCTGTTGAGCTTCGCTGGGGTGTTCCGTAGACAGCGCTGCTCACCAGTGACTGTGTTTCTATCAGGAAAGGTCTCACTCCGTCAACTGTGGCAGCGATGGTCACGCCGCTGGCCTTATCGCGGTCACGGCGGATAAACAGCTCCGACGGGTCAGTCACCTCGCGCAGTCCTTTGGGTCCCATCTCAAAGATGCCTATCTCAGCTGTTGATCCGAACCTGTTTTTCACGGGTCTGAGGATCCGGAAGACATAGTTACCGTCGCCCTCGAACTGCAGTACCACGTCAACGATATGTTCAAGCACCTTCGGACCTGCCAGGGTGCCGTCCTTGGTTATATGTCCTATCAGTATTACCGGTACGCCTGATTCTTTGGCATATCGAAGCATTCTTGCCGCGCACTCCCTGACCTGGGTCACTGATCCGGCGGAGGATTCCAGCAGTGAGGAGCTGAGTGTCTGGATAGAATCGATAATCAGCAGTTCAGGCTTGATAGCTTCGGTCTGGGTAAGGACACTGTCCAGGTCTGTCTCGTTAAAGATGAAGCACCTCTCATTCCTGCCCTCGAGTCGTCCTGCTCTCAGCTTAACCTGTCCCTCGCTCTCCTCGCCGGAGACGTAGAGCACGGTTCTGCCCTGTGTTGCGAGGGCTATCTGGAGGGCGAGGGTTGATTTGCCTATTCCCGGTTCGCCACCCATTAGTATCAGTGATCCCTTTACCATCCCTCCCCCGAGGATGCGGTCGGTCTCGGAGATGCCGGAAGTGATACGGTCATTCTCATTCACCTCTATTCCTGACAGCAGTTCGGGTTTACGCCGGGTGATATCCCTGCTGATGCCCGAAGGCGGAGTGGAGGAGACAATTTCTTCGCGGTAGCTGTTCCATTCGCCGCAGGCCGGACAGTGGCCTATCCATTTGGGTGATTCTGCGCCGCAGTTCTGGCACACATATACGCTTTTGCTCTTTGCCATGTGACACAAGGATTATGCAACAGCCAAATTTACTAAAAAAGAAAAGGTATCAGATCTCTTTTTCTGCCACCACTGACGAGAGCACCTTTCCGCCCTTCTTTCCGAAGAGCGCATAGAGTGAGATGGCGCCAATGATGGCTATCAGAATCATCTGTGACTCATGCTCCAGGGTGGCGTAGGCCAGGCCTTCTTCAAGGGGTATGCCGTATGCCACCAGCATTCCGCGCGACACTATCCAGTGATAGGCACCCAGACCGCTCTGCACCGGCGCCGCCATGCCGAAGCTGCCAATGATAAGGATGAACAGGGTTGCTTCCACACCGAGGCCCGATGTAGATTCAAGGCAGAGCAGCGGGAAGTAGGACATGAAGAAGTAAGAGACCCAGAGGAGAAGGGTAAGGAGCAGGAACTCCCACCTTCGACGGAGCCGGAGGATGGACTTGAGACCCGCAAGCAGGCCATCGGAGAAGGAGTATAGCTTTTTGAAAACAGGATACCCTGAAAGCCTCTCCCGCAGCATGAAAAACATCACTACTGCCGTGATTGCCAGCAGCAGCACTATGACCGTTATCACGGTAGCTGAGCCGAAGGATGAGGTGATTTTCTCCTCAGCCGGCCCAAAGACATTTTCTGAGAGGAAGGTTCCCGTGGCCGTGCTCCCGGCAATCAGGGTCACTGCCAGCAGCACCAGCACGGTGAGTATGTCAACAGTGCGCTCAATAAGCATTGTTCCCACAAGCCTGTCGAAGGGGATATTCTCCTTTTTCCCCAGTGCGGCACATTTTGCCACTTCTCCCAGCCTGGGGAAGATCATGTTGGCAAAGTAACCTGTCACAACGGCATGGCTCGTGCTGGCCAGTCCCGGCTTGCTTCCCAGCGGCTCAATAAGCAGTATCCAGCGGCGGGCCCTGATGATGAAGCTCAGGATGGAGAAGGCAACGGCGGGTAAGAGCCAGAGATAATTCGCTTTGCGCATAACAGTCCACAGCTCCGCGAAATCGATGCCGCGAAACGACAGCACGAGAAGAAGAGCAGCAAAGGCCAGAAACAGGACTGCCCTCAACGATTGCTTCAAACCCTTTTTCAAAGTTCAGACCAGTTTATTTGTGGCAGTATCCGGGAATATAATAAGTGGCTTAAATGATCCGGCCTCTTCAGTGGTGAGATGGGCGTAGGCCATGATTATCACTACGTCTCCCACACTCATCCTCCTTGCAGCGGGGCCGTTGAGACATATATCTCCTGATCCCCTGCGGCCGGTGATTACATAGGTCTCCAGCCTCTCCCCGTTGTTCCGGTTCAGTACCTGTACCTTCTCATGCTCCAGCAGGCCGGCTGCGTCCATCAGGTCTTCATCAATGGTGATGCTGCCGATATAATTGAGATCAGCGCCGGTGACGGTGACGTTATGTATCTTTGATTTGAGAATCTCTATTGTCATCTTGTCTGATTGATTATTGGCAGTGCAAAGATATATCCTTTTTTTTTACCTCAACTCCACTTCAATATTGTCTATCAGCCTTATCTCTCCGGCCCTGAGGGCAATACAGGCAAAATATTTTTTGTCCGGAGACATCTCTATGACCGCTCTTACCGGACTGAGGGTTTTCTCCTCCACTATCTCAAAATATTCCAGCCTGAAGTCAGGGATCATGTTTATCCGGTCAGCGACAAATTCTTTAATCTCCGTTATCTCATAGTCAGAGATCATGGCTCCTGAGGCTATAAGGGTCCGGTAGATCTCACCGGCTCTATCGCGGTGTTGTGCAAGCAGTCTTCTGTTGCGGCTGCTCATGGCCAGGCCGTCAGGTTCCCTGAGGATGGGGCATGCAATGATCTCCAGCTTCGGATAGTGTTGTCTGGCCAGCTCCCTGATGATTGTCAGTTGCTGGAAGTCCTTCTGCCCGAAGAAGGCGCATGAAGGCCTGATTATGTCAAAGAGGCGTGAGACCACCTGTGCCACTCCGTTGAAGTGACCCGGCCGGTGCAATCCTTCCATTACCTTATCAAGATTGCCGAAGTCAAACTGGCGGGTGTCTGGCTCGGGATAGATCTCCTCAACTGAAGGAGTAAAGACAAAATCATTCTCCCTGAGATACCCTGACAGCATCTGCAGGTCAGCCTCGAGGGTCCTGGGGTATTTTGCCAGGTCATCAGGATCATTGAACTGGGTGGGATTGACGAAGATGCTGACGGCTGCCATGCGGCAATTGTCCACTGCTTTCTTAACCAGTGACATATGGCCCTCATGCAATGCTCCCATGGTAGGAACGAAACCCGGGTAACGAAGGACGCACACCCTGTAATGCTCCTTTACCTCCTTGGCTGTTGTCAGTACTTTCATGGCAATGACATTTTTCAGATGACCGGCGTTTATTGCCATCACGGCATGATGCCGGTAGTGCAAAATAACACCATTTTGTCAGTAACCTGTTGTATTTAAGCTTGGAAATTAATTCTATTTTTTTTATTATCTTTGCACTTTCAATTAATATCCAGTTATATCGGGAGGTTTTAATGGAGAGCAGAAGGGTATTGTTTGTTTCACAGGAGATCATGCCCTATCTTGGTGAGACAAAGCTTTCAAAGATCAGCCGTGATCTGCCGCA